>NZ_JBIAXC010000001.1:0-462555 GCF_042896295.1 Kitasatospora sp. NPDC001309
ACCACCCGCCTGACCGCCAGCCCCGACAGAATCGGGCAATACCTCCGCCCGAAACCCTTCGCGGCAGCCTAAATCGGTATCGAACGCCCTCTGAGACCGCGCCCCGAAACCGCAGGGCCCGCCGGTGCGGGATCCGTCGTACCGTCAGGCCGCCCTGGTAGCCTCGGCGGCGCTCACCCGTTCGGCTCAACCGGGTTGCCGTCCCGGAGTGAGTCAACGGGAGGTCGTGGTAGTCCGATGATGGGTCATTCGCACGCGGTGAGCGGGGCGATGCTGTACGCGGCCTCGGCCCCGTTCCTGCCCCCGCTGCTGCTGCACACCACGCTGCAGCCGGCGGACATACTGATGGGCACGGTGCTGTGCGCGGGCGCGGCACTGCTGCCGGACCTCGACCACCACGACGGTTCGATCGCCAACTTCCTCGGCCCGCTCTCCAAGGCGCTCTGCCGCTTCGTGGCCTGGGCCTCCGGCGGGCACCGGCACGCCACCCACTCGCTGCTGTTCGTCGCGCTGATGGGCGGCGGCACCTGGGCCGGCGTCACCTTCCTGGGCCGCTACTTCACCCTCACGGTGACGTTCTTCCTGCTGGCACTTGCGGTCAAGGCGCTGCGGCTCTGCCCGCCGAGCAACGGCCCGGAGGCGTGGATCACCGTCATCGGCCTGGCCGCGCTCGGCACCTTCGGGATGAACACCTGGATGCCCAACGCGCCCGGCTGGCTGCCGTACGCGGTCGGGCTGGGCACGCTGGCGCACCTGCTGGGCGACTGCCTGACCAAGAAGGGCGCGCCGCTGCTGTGGCCGCACAAGGAGCGCTACGAGATCGTGCTGATCAAGCGCAGCGGCAACAACGTCGAGACCAAGGTGCTGGTGCCGATCATGTCGGTGGCGACCTTCGTGCTGCTCTGGTTCACGGCGCTGTCACCGCAGATCGTGAACTAGGCGCAGAACGCCAACTAGGGCCTGTCCGGCGGATCTTGCCAGGCGCGCGACGCCGGGCATCCCGCCTGGACGCACGCCCGAATCGCCCAAGTACGTCCAGTACGAGGCCGACTCGGGCGCACGCCCAGCCGGGCGCCCAACGCCGCGCGCTGATCTGCCAAGATCCGCCGGACAGGCCCTAGCCGCAGAACGTGAATCAGCCGCAGAGCGTGAACTGAACGGCGGCCGGAAGCGGCGCGTGGCCCTCAGGTCTCGCGCCGCAGCCGTGCGCCCACCCACCGGGCGCGCCGGCCGAGGATGCGCGGGATGCCCAGCTGCCGCTGCGCCCCGCGCTGGCGGCGGTCGAGGCCCTCGAAGCCGAGGTCCTCCGCCCGGTCCGGGAGGTGTGCGGGGCGCTGGGGACTGTTGTGGCGTCGGCCGCGCGGGGCGTCGTCGCGATCGGGCATCCAGGTCATACCGGAATGGATGCCCCTGGGCCGGAGGGAGTAACCGCCCGGGTGCGCCGAAACTGGCCCATGCGCATGTCATATGAGCGCAACATCAAGGGAGTTGGGACTTCCGACCCCTTCCGGTAGCCCTGGGGAGGGCCCTCCGGTCGTCACTCCTTGTGGCGACCGACCCAGTCCAGCAGCTCCGCCGTGAACTCCTCCGGAGCCTCCTCGTGCGGGAAGTGCCCGACCCCCGGCAGCAGCCGCCAGCGGTAGGGCGCCGCCACGTACTCGCCGCCGCCCAGCGCGGTGTGCGACAGCAGCACCGGGTCCGCGGCGCCCTGGACGTGCAGGGTCGGTGCGGTGATCGGCTTCTTCATCCGGCGGGCGAACTGGATGCCGTCCGGCCGGGCCATCGAGCGCAGCAGCCAGCGGTACGGCTCGATCGAGCAGTGCGCGGTGCTGGGGATCTGGATCGCCTGCCGGTACGCGTGCACCGCCGCCCCGTCCAGCTTGTTCGGCCCGGCCCACTCGTCCAGGTAGCGGCCCACCAGCGCCGCGTCGTCGGCGACCAGGCGGCGTTCCGGTATCCACGGCCGCTGGAAGCCCAGGACGTGGTCGAAGGCGGCGATCTGCTTGCGGTCCGTCAGCAGCGCCCGGCGCAGGTCCCGGGGGTGCGCCGCGGAGACCGCGGTGAGGCTCTGGATCACCGAGGGGCGCATCACCGCCGCCACCCAGGCCAGGGTGCCGCCGGAGGCGTGCCCCACCAGGTGCGCGCGGCGCTCGCCGAGCGAGCGGATCACCCCGGTGATGTCCAGGGCGAGGTTGCCCGGGTCGTAGCCGCGCGGGGTGCGGTCGCTGCCGCCGATGCCGCGCAGGTCGAGCGCCACGGCGCGGTAGCCGGCCTCGGCCAGCGCGGTCAGCTGGTGGCGCCAGGCCCACCAGTACTCGGGCCAGCCGTGCACCAGCAGCACCAGCGGGCCGGAGCCCAGCTCGGTGATGTGGAAACGGGCGCCGTTGGCCGCCAGGTCGCGGTGCTTCCACGGACCGGACTGCCGGATGCTCCACGCCTCGGCAGCGGTGTCCTCGGACCGCCCGGGGGCGGCGGCGCCCTCGACGGCCTCCGGGCCGGTCTCCGGGCCGCCCTCGGGCCCCGAGGCGGGGCCGGAGACGGCGGACGGCTGCGCGGGAGCGGGCTTCTGGTCGAGCGGCATACCGAGAGCGTGTCACATCCGTGCGAAGGACACGTGCCCGGCACTCGCTGCGGGCGGGTCCGGGCACGTACGGGCGGGGGCGGTTACGGGATGCGGCCCAGGCCCCGGTCGATCTCCTCCTGGGTGGCCGGGCGCGGCCGGGCGTTCCTCAGCACCTCGGCGGTCTTCTGGGCGCCCTCGATGGTGCGCTCCGGCTTCTGGATCTTCTTGAAGAAGCGCCCCGCCAGCAGGAAGAGGACGGCGGCGAGCACCCAGTAGGCGGCTGCCACGATGAGGAAGGACCAGCCGAGCGACAGGCCCAGCGCGTGGATGCCGAAGGCGAACGCGGCGCTCAGCATCGGAACGGAGAACAGCAGCACCACGGCGGCGACGGCGCCCGAGACACCGCCGGCGACGCCGCGCTTGACGTCCGCCTTGATCTCGGACTTGGCGAGCGCGATCTCGTCGTGGACGAGTGCGCTCAGGTCGGCGGTGGCCGCCGCGAACAGCTGCCCCACCGAACGCTCGCCCTCGTAGGGCGCCCGGCCGTTGCTGGACGGGTCTGCGGCTCCTGTGGGCATCAGCGGTTCTCCTCTGCGGCTGTTGCGGCGTGACGCCGTCGCGGTGCGCGGTTTCCGGGGCCGGTGGGGGATCCGGAGGCGTCAGTGGTGTGTCGACAGCTCAGAATCATGCCCCTACCGGTCAGTCGGACACCACTCCGGGGCCCCGCCGGAGGGACGTGTCCTGGCTTCGGAAGGCGGCCGCGGGGTGCGGCGCGGGGTGCGGTACGGCGTGGAGTGCGGTGCGGCGCGGGGTGCGGCGTGCGGTGCGGTGCGGTGCGGGCCCCTCGGCGGGGCTCAGCGGTCGCTGCCGGGACCTTCGCCCGGCCGGGGCCGGGGTGCCTCGGCGAGCGCCGCCCGGTCGGCGGTCCGGGCCCGCCAGGCCGGATCGTCCTGCTGGTAGACGTCCGGGATGCCGTCGCCGTCCTCGTCCCGGTCCTCCTCCTCGCACAGGGCGCGGTAGTGCCGGTTGCGCAGCTTGAGCAGCACGGTGGCGACCACCGCGCAGAGCAGCGAGCCGACCAGGACGGCCGTCTTGGAGCGGTCGGCCAGCGCCAGGTCGTCCGGGAACGCCAGTTCGCTGATCAGCAGCGAGACGGTGAAGCCGATCCCGGCGAGCACCGAGACGGCGAACAGGTCGGCCCACTTGAGCTGGGGGTTCAGCTCGGCCCGGGTGAACCGGGCGGCCAGCCAGGTGCCGCCGAATATGCCCACCGTCTTGCCGACCAGCAGGCCGATCACGATGCCGAGCGGGGCGGCCTGGGTGAACACCTCGCGCAGGGCCGGGCCGGAGATCGTCACCCCGGCCGCGAACAGGGCGAACACCGGGACGGCCAGTCCGGCCGAGAGCGGGCGGACCAGGTGCTCGATGTGCTCGCCGGGGGAGTGCTGCTCGTCGCCCTCCCGGTGGCAGCGCAGCATCAGGCCCATCGCGACGCCGGCGACGGTGGCGTGGACGCCGCTCTCGTGCATCAGCGCCCAGACCACGAGGGCCAGCGGCACGAACAGGTACCAGCCCTTCACCCCGCGCCGGTGCAGGAACCAGAACAGCACCAGACCGGCGAAGGCCAGGCCGAGCGCCCAGAACTTGATCCCGGAGCTGTAGAAGACCGCGATGATCAGGATCGCGATCAGGTCGTCGACCACGGCCAGGGTCAGCAGGAAGGCGCGCAGCGCGGAGGGCAGGTGACTGCCGACCACGGCCAACACCCCGAGGGCGAAGGCGATGTCGGTGGCGGTCGGGATGGCCCAGCCGCCGGGGTGGCCGCCGCTGCCGGAGTTGACCAGGGCGAACAGGATCGCGGGCAGGGCGACGCCGCAGACGGCGGCGATCACCGGTAGCAGCGCGGCGCTCGGGGTGCGCAGCTCGCCCGCCACGAACTCGCGCTTGAGCTCGATGCCGGCCACGAAGAAGAAGACCGTCAGCAGGCCGTCCTTGGCCCAGCTGGCCAGGGTGAGGTCGAGGTGGAGCGGGGCGGAGGGGCCGATCCGGTGGTCGAGCACGCTCTCGTACGCGTTCGGCCAGACGTTGGCCCAGATCAGCGCGACCACGCCGGCGGCCAGCAGCAGCATCCCGCCGACCGTCTCGGTACGCAGGGCGTTGGTGACGAAGGTGCGCTCGGGCAGCGACAGCCGGCCGAGGAACTGCCGGCGGCGGGTCGTCGGCTCGTGGGCGGGCGGCTGGTCGGTCACGGGGACCTCCTGGGGCTGGGAGCGGCAAACGGATGCACGGGTGGTGCAGTTGCCGACCAGACTTCCCGGCGCGCCCTGTGACGCCCGCGGATCCTGTCAAGGGCCTTGATGCGTCCTTAACAGTCTAGCGGGACGTTCGGGTGACATCCGGATTGTCCTAGTAAATGACTTAAGCCCTGGGGGCCGCTACTGCACTCCCGAGGAGCAGCGGACCGGTACCCGAACGGCCCAGGCCGAGTGCAGTCGGGTGAACGGCTCCCTAAGGTCGATCGCAGGCGCCCGCCCGATCCGGGCCGGTGCGCAGCCCTTCGGTTCTCGCTGTTCTCGCTGTTCCCACTGTTCCCGCTGTTCCCGCTGTTTCTGCTGGAGGCACGACCATGTCCGGTGGTGGCACCACCCTGCCCCAACCGCCCCTCTTACCCGGTGAGCCCGCCGACGCCGACCGGCATCCCGGCCGGGTGCTCCACCCGGCCCCCCGTCCGGAGTTCGCCCCGGAGTTCAGTCCGGAGCTCGGCCCGGAGTTCGGCCCGAAGTGCCGTGTGGAGGCCGCCGAGGACGTCCCGGCGGACCTCGACCGGCTGCTCCGTCCGCTGTTCCGCTCCGCCGGACCGGACGGCGGCGTCGCCGTCGTGGTGATCCGCGGCGACGAGCGGACGGTCGCCTGCCGGGGGCACTCCGACCGCTCCGGCCGCCACCCGGTCCGGGCCGACACCCGCTTCGAGCTCGGGTCCGTGACCAAGACCTTCACCGGACTGCTGCTCGCCGAGATGGCCGCCCGCGGTGAGGTCCGCTACGACGACCCGATCGACCGCTACCTCCCCGCGAACGCCGTCCCCGGCTACCCGCACGAGCGGCCGATCACCCTGCTCCACCTGGCCACCCACACCTCCGGCCTGCCCCGACTGCCGGTCGGCCTGCTGCCGGCCGCGGCACCCCGGTGGTTCACCCGCCCGTACGCCACGTTCGGGCCGACCCACCTGCTCGACGCACTGTCACGGACCCCCGTCCGGGGCACCCCGGGCACCCAGGTGCGGTACTCCAACCTCGGCTCCGGGCTGCTCGGACTGCTGCTGGCCAACGCGGCCGGACAGCGCTACGACGACCTGCTGGCCACCCGGGTCTGCGGGCCGCTCGGCCTGCTGGACACCTCCAGCGGCCCAGGCCGGGAGGACGTCAGCGGGTACCGGCGCGGCCGACGGGTGCCGTCCTTCCGGCTGCCCGCCCTGCCGGGCGCCTCGGCACTGCGCTCCACCGCGGACGACATGCTCCGCTACCTCCAGGCCCACCTGTCGCTGGACGCCGTCCCGTTGCCCGAGCGAGCCGACGCGGCGGCGCTGCGTACGGCGCTCGGCGAGGTCCGTCGGCCGAGGGTGGGGCGGCGCCGGGGCGGTACCCGGCTCTGCGTGGGCTGGAACCAGTGGGCGCCGGGCGGTGTGCTGGGTGCCGGCCAGGGTGGGGGCGGCGCGGACGGCGCCGGCGGCGAGGCCGGTGCGATCGGCTCGGTCGGTGAACTGGCCGCGGTCGACGCGGTGGGGGTGCCGGCCGCGGGGGAGGGCGCCGAGGAGCTGGTGTTCCAGGTCGGGTCGACCCGGGGGTTCAGCACCTTCGTCGGGTTCAGTCCGCGGGCCCAGGTCGGGCTGGCGGTGCTGGCCGGAGCATGGACGGGAGTGCGGGTCCTGCGCGGCCGGGGCATCGTCCAGGGCGCCTACGAGACCCTGCGCACCCTGGCCGCCCAGCGCGGCACGGCGATCGGCACGGTGACCGGTACCGAAGCGGCGGAGGGGTGAGCCCCGTACGACGTGACGACGTGACGACGTGACGAAACCTGATGCTGTGACGACGTGACGGCGGGGCCCCGGGTGGTGGTCACGCACCGCCCGGGGCCCCGCTCCGTATGGCTGCTGAAAGGCTTCTGACGCCTCGATCAGCCGTTGTTGCTGTTGCCGTCGCCGTGCGGCGGCAGCTGGGCCTGGATCTGGCTCATCACCGTGCTGTCGGCGAGGGTGGTGGTGTCACCGACCTCGCGGCCCTCGGCGATGTCGCGCAGCAGACGGCGCATGATCTTGCCGGAACGGGTCTTCGGCAGCTCGCCGACGACCTTGATCTGCTTCGGCTTGGCGATCGGGCCGAGCGTGCGGCCGACGTGGGCGCGCAGCTCCTCGACCAGCTCGGGGGTCTCGGTGACGCCGCCGCGCAGGATCACGAACGCGACGATGGCCTGGCCGGTGGTCGGGTCGGCGGCGCCCACCACGGCGGACTCCGCCACGGTCGGGTGGCCGACCAGGGCCGACTCGACCTCGGTGGTGGAGATGTTGTGGCCCGAGACCAGCATGACGTCGTCGACCCGGCCGAGCAGCCAGATGTCGCCGTCCTCGTCCTTCTTGGCGCCGTCACCGGCGAAGTAGCGGCCCTCGAAGCGCGACCAGTAGGTGTCGATGTAGCGCTGGTCGTCGCCCCAGATGGTGCGGAGCATGGACGGCCACGGCTCGGTGAGCACCAGGTAGCCGCCGGAGCCGTTCGGGACCTCCCTGGCCTCGTCGTCCACCACGGTGGCCGCGATGCCCGGCAGGGCGCGCTGGGCCGAGCCCGGCTTGGTCTCGGTGACGCCCGGCAGCGGGCTGATCATCATGGCGCCGGTCTCGGTCTGCCACCAGGTGTCGACGATGGGGGCCTTGCCGCCGCCGATGTGCTCGCGGTACCAGACCCACGCCTCGGGGTTGATCGGCTCGCCGACGCTGCCCAGCACCCGCAGCGAGGACAGGTCGAACTTCGCGGGGATGTCGTCGCCCCACTTCATGAACGTGCGGATCGCGGTCGGCGCGGTGTAGAGGATCGTCACGCCGTACTTCTGGACGATCTCCCAGAACCGGCCCTGGTGCGGGGTGTCCGGGGTGCCCTCGTAGATGACCTGGGTGGCGCCGTTGGAGAGCGGGCCGTAGACGATGTACGAGTGGCCGGTGACCCAGCCGATGTCGGCGGTGCACCAGTAGACGTCGGTCTCCGGCTTGAGGTCGAAGACCGCGTGGTGGGTGTAGCTGGCCTGGGTGAGGTAGCCGCCCGAGGTGTGCAGGATGCCCTTGGGCTTACCGGTGGTGCCCGAGGTGTAGAGGATGAACAGCGGGTGCTCGGCCTCGTGCGCCTCGGGGGCGTGCTCGGTGGACTGACGCGCCGTGATCTCGTGCCACCAGACGTCGCGGCCCTCGGTCCAGGCGATCTCCTGCTCGGTGCGGCGGATCACCAGGACGTGCTCGACGCCGTCGACCTTGGTGAGCGCCTCGTCGATGGCCGGCTTGAGCGCGGAGGGCTTGCCGCGGCGGTAGCCGCCGTCGGCGGTGATGACGAGCTTGGCCTGGGCGTCCTGGATGCGGGAGGCGACGGCGTCGGCGGAGAAGCCGCCGAAGACCACCGAGTGGGTGGCGCCGATCCGGGCGCAGGCGAGCATCGCGACGACCGCCTCGGCGATCATCGGGAGGTACACGGCGACCCGGTCGCCCTTGCGGACGCCGAGCTCCAGCAGCGCGTTGGCGGCCTGCGAGACCTCGTCCTTGAGCTGCGCGTAGGTGATCGAGCGGCTGTCGCCGGGCTCGCCCTCGAAGTGGATGGCGACCCGGTCGCCGAGGCCGTTCTCGACGTGGCGGTCGACGCAGTTGTAGGCCACGTTGAGCTTGCCGTCGGCGAACCACTTGGCGAAGGGCGGGTTGGACCAGTCGAGCGTCTCGGTCGGCTCGACGGCCCAGCTCAGGCGACGGGCCTGCTCGGCCCAGAAGCCCAGACGGTCCTCGGAGGCCTGGGCGTACGCGGCCGCGGTGACGTTGGCCGCTGCGGCGAGCTCTGCCGGCGGGGCGAAACGCCGCTCCTCCTTGAGCAGGTTGGCCAGGCTCTCGTTGCTCAACGCGCACTCCTCATCGAGTCATGATCTGGGGCGATCCCGTGCGTGGGGATTGTCCCGTGTGTCCCAGCGCACAGCTCACCAGGCGAACGGGCCAGTTGACAAGAGGCTCCTTGCAATTGGTGTAGACCTTTGACCGATCGTCGAACGGTCGATCGCCGAATCCGCCGTACGGTGGGCCGATCCTGGTACGACGATCCCATGACTGTGGTGCCGGTCACGACGGTGATCATGATGCCCGTCACGACGGTGGTGACGGTCATGGTGGTGGCCCCGGCGGCGATCCCGGCTCGATGTCGGTTCGACCGCAGCCCGATCACGGCTCGACCGCAGCTCGACCGCAGCCCGGTCGCGGCACGACTGCGCCACGACCGCCGTACGGCCCGCTGCCCGGAGGCGGCAGGCCGTACGGCGGTCGGAGGGCCCGTGTCCCGGCCCGCCCGGCGGAGACACGGACCCGGCTCTCAGGCGGCCAGCTGGGGCCCCTCCTCGCTGCCGGCGGCCGGAATCCGGGCGTCGTTTCTCACCCGTTCGGCCGAATCGCCCTCCGGCCGGGCCTCGACCGGGCTGAACGTCCCGGCGGCGCGGTCCAGGACGTAGGCCTGGGCGGTGGCGAAGTCGAAGTACATGCCGACCAGGCGCAGGGTGCCCTCCTCGACCCGGCGCTCCACCGCGGGGTTCGCCATCAGCTGGTCCAACTGCTGCACCACGTTGGTGATGCAGAGCTGCTCCGCGAGGTCCACCACCGGCCGGTCGGCGAACTCGGCCGGCGCCCGGCGGAGCCGGTCCAGCGAGCCGCGGCCGTTGCGCAGCCAGCGGGTCAGCGGGGTGGGTGACCCGGGGCGCTCGTGCACGCCGTCCAGCAGGGCCTTCATCGCGCCGCAGCCGGAGTGGCCGCAGATCGTGATCGAGCGCACCTCCAGCGCCTCGACCGCGTACTGCACCGCGGCGGCCACCGAGTCGTCGGCCGCACCGGGCTCGAACGGGGCCGGCACCAGGTTGCCGACGTTCCGGACGGTGAAGAGGTCGCCCGGCCCGCTGTTGGTGATCATGCTGGTCACCATCCGGGAGTCCGCGCAGGTCAGGAAGAGCTGGGACGGCGTCTGCCCCTCCCGGGCCAGCCGGGCGAGTTCGGGCCTGACCAGCGGGGCGGTGTGCTGCTGGAACACCCGGACGCCGTCCAGCAGCCGGCCGTGCGGGTCCTCCTGCTGCTCGATGCAGTGGTGGCCGCCCCACGGCGTCCAGGCCCGGCAGCGGTGCGGGCCCGGTGAACTGCCCGCGCGGACGGTGCCGTCGGGGTCGAGCACCTCGTCGTCCTGGCGCCGCGTCACCAGCGAGACCTGACCGCCTGCGGCCTGGTACCCCGTCCGCCAGTCGTGCAGCGTCTCGTAGGCGGCGTGGTCCAGGAAGGAACCGTCGTGCACGACGGTGACCTCGGCGCCCCTGGGGATCCCGGCCAGCGCCCGGCTCAGCCGGGGGACGGCGGTGAAGGTGAGCGGGCCGTGGGTCTGGACGGTGACCGAGCCGTCGGGGCCGGTCGCGACGTCCACGTGGGCCCGGGTGAGCCGGTAGAGCGCGAGCAGCACGGCGGTGGCCGCGCCGAGGCCGACGCCCCACAGCACGCCGAAGGCCACCACGGCGAGCAGGGTGGTCAGGTAGACCGGGAACTCGCGGTGCCGGTGCACGTTGCGGATGTGCGCGAAGCTCACCATCTGCAGCCCGACCACCAGCACCAAGGCGGCCAGTGCGGCCAGCGGGATCCGGCGCAGCCCACCGGTCAGCGCCAGGGCGGCGGTGAGCACCCAGACCCCGTGCATGACCGAGGCCCACCGGCTCTGCCCGCCGGCCCGGACGTTGGCCGTGCTGCGGACGGCGCCGCCGGCGATCGGCAGTCCGCCGACCAGCCCGCTGACCAGGTTGGCGAGGCCCTGCCCGCGCAGCTCGCGGTCGAGGTCGCCGGTGCGCTGGGACATCCGGTCCACCGCCACGGCGGACAGCAGCGACTCCACGCTCGCGACGGCGGTGACGGTGAGGACGGCGGCGAGCACCCCGGCGAGCGAACCGTGCGGCAGCGCGGGCACCAGTGAGTGCGGCTGCCAGGCGGGCAGTTCGATGTGGGCGAGCTGCAGGTCCAGGGCGAGGGCGAGCGCGGTGGCGACGGCCACGGCGGCCAGCGGGCCGGGCACCTTGGTGAGGCGGGCACCGAAATCGCCCGCGCGGCCCGGGAGTCGGCCGAGCCCGGGCCAGCCCAGCAGCACGGCCACGGTCACCGAGCCGGCCAGCAGGGCGGGTGGGTGCGGACCGGCCAACTGCCCCGGCATCGCCAGCAGGTTGGCGATCGCCGAGCTCTGCGGGGAGCCGCCGAGGACGACGTGCAACTGGGCGATGGCGATGGTCAGCCCGACCCCGGCCAGCATGCCGTGCACGATCGCGGGCGAGACGGCGAGCGCCGTCCGGGCCACCCGGCGTGCACCGAGCAGGAGTTGGAGCAGTCCGGCGGCGAGGGTGATGGCACAGGTGGCCCGCCAGCCGTACTGGGCGATCAGTCCGGCGGTGATCACGGTCAGCGCGGCTGAGGGGCCGCTGACCATGAGCGGGGTGCCGCCGCACAGCCCGACCACGATGCCGCCCACGGCCGCTGCTGCCAGCCCGGCGGTGAGCGGGGCGCCGGTGGCGAGCGCGATGCCGAGGGAGAACGGCACGGCGATCAGGAAGACCACCACGGAGGCGGAGAGGTCCTGGGCCCACCGGGCCCGGGAGCCGGGGCCGGGTGGCGCGTGGTCGGTGGTGTCGGAGGCGATGGGTGCGCTGGAGATGTCGAGGGTCATGGTCTTCCCGTCTGTCCGGGGGAACGAACGCAGTCAGGTCCGGTGGTGAGTCCGGGGTGGGGCTCCGGGGCGGATCGGCTGTCGTGGGTCGCGACGGTGTGGCGGGATGGCGTGGGCGCGGCGGGGAATGCGGGTGTCACCGGCCGGCGTCGACCATCTGGGCCCGCCAGGGGCCAGGGCGAGGAGCGGGATGTCTCGCCGAAGGCCGTCGGAACGGGCCATCAAGACTCGGTAAACCGAGGGTAATGAAATCTTTGCACAGCGTTGTTCTCGGAGGGAAGCGGAAAATCGCCGGTTCACCCCATTGGGTGGTGTTCGAACGGACGGGAATCTGCTGGTGGGAGGCTCGGGCCGGTCCCTGGACGCTCCCCTTGGGCGGCGCTGGGGCGTCGGTCGGGGGCGTCGGCCGGGGGCGGGGCCGGGGGTGGGGCCGGAACGGCGAACGGGCCGCGGCGTCCCCCGGGGTCAGGGGGAGGCCGCGGCCCGTCCGGTCGGTGGCGGTGCCGTGCTCGGGACCGCGCGGTGATGTCAGACGGGGGCTCCGGCCGGGAGTCCGCTCGGACGGCCGCTCGGGATTCCGCCGAGGACGAAGTCCTCGTCCACCTGGGTCGCCAGGTCGATGCCGACCTTGGCGTTGGCCCAACTCTCCGCGTTGCGCCGGTGGAAGAGCACCGCCTGCGCGGTGTAGCGGTGCTCGTCGCGCAGCCCGTACGCGGCTTCGGCCTCGACCCGCAGCTGCTCCAGCACGGCCCGGTTGGCCGGCTCCAGCGACCTCAAGGGCGGCTCGGCGCCCTGCTCCAGTCGGCGTACCCAGTCCGACTGCCCGAAGGTGGTGAGCAGGTCGTCGCCGACCTCGCGGCGCAGGAACGCCAGGTCGTCCGGGCCCTGCACCTTGTTGCCGATCACCCGCAGCTGCACGCCGAAGTCCCGGGCGTAGTCCTTGTACTGCCGGTAGACCGAGACGCCCTTGCGGGTGGGCTCGGCGACCAGGAAGGTGAGGTCGAAGCGGGTGAACAGCCCGGAGGCGAAGGAGTCCGAGCCGGCCGTCATGTCGGTGACCAGGTACTCGTCCGGGCCGTCCAGCAGGTGGTTGAGCAGCAGTTCCACCGCGCCGACCTTGGAGTGGTAGCAGGCCACCCCGAGGTCCTCCTCGGTGAACGCGCCGGTCGCCAGCAGCCGGACCGAGCCCTCGTCCAGCGCGATCGGGCGGGCGCAGGCGGCGTAGACCGGGTTCTCCTCGACGATCCGCAGCAGGCGCGAACCGTGCCCGGGCGGCGTGGTTTTGATCATCTCGTCGGCCGAACGGATCAGCGGGTTGCTGCCCCGGAGGTACTCCTTGATCTCCGGCAGGTGTGCGCCGAGCGAGGGCAGGGCGGCCGCATGAGCGTCCGTCAGGCCGAGTGCGGGGCCGAGGTGCTGGTTGATGTCGGCGTCGACGGCGATCACCGGTCGGCCGATGGCGGCCAGGTGGCGGATGAACAGTGCGGACAGCGTGGTCTTCCCGCTGCCGCCCTTGCCGACGAAGGCGATCTTCATCTGGGGCTCCGGCTCTCGCTCTGGGCCCTGGGGGCGGGCCGCGTGCTCAGGGGCGCGCAGGTGGGGGCGCCCCCTAACTGGAAATCGTTATCGTCTCCGATAGTGGCCATGCTAGCCGGGGTTTGGGGTCCGCCGGGGGAGGGAAGTGAGGATTGCCTCTAACGGGTGATGCGGGGTTGCTGTTCCGGGAGGGGCCGCCCGTTCATTACTCTCGGGTAGGTGAGCACTGGAACAGATCCCCTCGCCCCGTTGGCCCAGCTCCCCGGGGTGCCCGCCGCCGTGGCCGAGGTGCGCAAGGCCGTCGACCGGCTCTACGGCCACCGGGTGATGCGCCGCCGCGCGGCCGAGGTCACCTCCGAGTCCGCGCTGCGCGGCGCCCGCGCGTCGGCGGCCGTGGCCGGGGCCGACTGGCCCCTGGAGGAGGTCCGCCGGCGGACCGATTTCAGCGCGGACGCCGAGGCCCGTACGGTCGGTGCGGCCCTGCGGATCACGGCCGAGGCGGGTCAGCTGCTCAGCGTCTGGCGGCACTCGCCGCTCCAGGTGCTGGCCCGGCTGCACCTGCTCGCGGTCGGCGACACCGACCCGGCCGCCGGCCGGCCGCGCCGGGCGGGGGAGGGGGCCGAGGAGCTCTTCCCGCTGGAGCTCGAACCGGTGGAGAGCGTCGAGGTCGAGGCCGCGGTCGGGCCGACGCCCGTGCTGCCGCCCGCGCCGGGCGCGGAGGAGGTCGCGGCCCGGCTGGACCAGCTCTCCCGGCTGCTGGTGGCCCGCGCGGAGGGGCAGGGCGTGGGGACGCCGGCCCTGGTGGTCGCGTCGGTGGTGCACGGCGAACTGCTCGCCCTGCGGCCGTTCGGCAGCCACAACGGGATGATCGCGCGGGCCGCCCAGCGGATCGTGCTGATCGCCGAGGGCCTCGACCCGAAGTCGATCTGCCCCACCGAGGTCGGCCTGACCGAGCTGGGCACCGACTCCTACCGGCGCGCCTTCGCGGGCTACCTGGCGGGCACGTCCGAGGGCATGGCGGCCTGGATCGCCCACTGCGGGCGGGCGCTGCGACTGGGGGTGCGGGAGAGCACGGCGGTCTGCGAGGCGATGCAGCGCGGCATGGCCTGAGCCCGGGCGGAGAGTCCGCGCGACGCGAACCCCGCGGGCACGAAGATGCGGCGGCACCTGATCCTGCTGGGTGCCGCCGCTGGTGCAGACAGCCGGGTGACCAAGCATGCACCGGAAGTGCCGATCAGACGGGGATCCTGCCCGTTCGTCTGGTCCGGCGGCCCGACAGCGGGTCGGCTGCATGTGGGTGCTCGGATGTCTGTACGTGCGGTCCGTGGGGCCTGAACTGCGTTGTCGGTTTGACCTCTTCGGTCCTGACCGGGTCTCGCGGGCCGTGCTTCCTTTGTATCGCGTTTCGGCCGAAAGGGGAACCCGAAACGAGAAGTCTGTGCTGATCTGCCCGTTTCGAGGCTTTCCCGGTGGATCGCACCGGATTGCGGTGGATCAAGGTCTTCCGGTGGGCGCTTCAGGCGGCCGGGCGGCGCCGGCGGGCCAGGTACCAGATCACCCCGGCGGTCACCGCGGCCGTCCCGACCGCCACGGCCGTCAGCACCGAACCGCTCGGTGCGGAGAACTCCGGCACCCGCCGTCGCAGTTGCACCGGCCGGTCGAAGACCAGCACCGGCCACTCCCGGGCCTGCGCCTCCTTGCGCAGCGCGCGGTCGGGGTTGACGGCGGAGGGGTGGCCGACCGCTTCCAGTAGCGGCAGGTCGGTCGAGGAGTCGCTGTAGGCGTACGACGCGGCCAGGTCGTAGCCCTCCGTCCCGGCCAACTCCCGGATCGCCGCGGCCTTGTTCTCCGCGTAGGCGTAGTACTCGATCTCGCCGGTGTAGCAGCCGTCCTCGACCTTCAACCGGGTCGCGATCACGTGGTCCGCGCCCAGCAGTTCGCCGATCGGCTCGACCACCTCGGAGCCGGAGCTGCTGACGATCACCACGTCCCGGCCGGCCGCGTGATGCTGTTCGATCAGTGAGGCGGCCTCGTCGTAGATGATCGGGTCGATCAGGGTGTGCAGGGTCTCGGCGACGATCTCGCGGACCTGCTGGACGTTCCAGCCCCGGGTGAGCGCGGATAGGTACTCGCGCATCTTCTCCATCTGGTCGTGGTCCGCGCCGCCCGCCAGGAAGACGAACTGGGCGTACGCACTGCGCAGTACGGCCCGACGGTTGATCAGGCCGCCCTGGTAGAAAGGCCGGCTGAACGCCAGCGCGCTCGACTTGGCGATGATGGTCTTGTCGAGGTCGAAGAAGGCGGCGGTCCGCAGGCCGGTCGGCCGGGGGCGGGCGGGTGCGCTCGGCTCCTCGGGCCCGGTGGGGTCGCCCTGGGACTCGTCGGCGTGGTCGTCGGCGTTCTCGGTGGTGTCCACGGGAACCGAGGATAGAGGGAGCCGCAAAACACCCCGCCATTCGGTGTACTCGTGGGCGTGCGGGTTTGTGTTTCTGGCCGCTCGGGTACACCATGGAAGTCACGGATCGTTCGCGACCGTGCTAACCCGGTCCGGCTCCTCCCCCCCGAGTCGGGCTGTGGATAGACGACCCCCGCTCTCCCCCCCGGCGGGGGTCGTCGCACGTCCGGGGCCATTTTCAGGGCTTGAAGGCCCTTCGCGCAGGCTTCCGCGCGGTCCTTCCCGAGGTGTACAGGTGGTGTCGACGGCTCGATCCGTCCACCACCTTTCGTCACTCTGCGTTGCCGTCTGCTCATGACGCGCAGGATGCCCACGGCTGGTTCCGATCGGCTCCCCGGGGTCGTTCCGGCGAGATGCGCGGGGCCGTTCCGGCGGGGTGCGCGGGGCCGTCCTGATGGGGCGTGCAGGGCCGCTGGGGCGGGGGTGGGGAGGGCGGTCGGCTGGGGGGCGATGGACGGCCGGGCCGTCCCCGCGGCCCCCTTTCGTCAATTCTTCGACGAATAGCCCCCCGTCCGAGTGAACGTTTTCATCCACAACCCCCGAGTTATCCACAGGCAATCGGAACGTGGATGACGGAATCCGGATCTCCCCCCACCGTGATGGTCGGCGGCGGTCGCCGGGCAGGGCCTCACCCCTTCCTCTCCCAGAGGTCTGCCTGGCGGCCGTCCGTCGGAACCGTCCGACGCGTGCCGCGGCAGCCCCTGGTGGCCGCGGCACAGAGGGGAGAACACCATGTCGACGCCGATCACCTCCCACGTCACCGCCGAGGGCCCCGCGGCCACCGGGCCGCTCGTGGTCACCGGGGACGAGGACCTGGCCGAGCACCTGCTGCGGGTCTGCGCGGCAGCGGGCACCGAGCCCCGGCTGATCAGGGGCGCGCCGCCGCCGCGCGAGTTGTGGGAGGCCGCCCCGCTGGTCCTGGTCGGGGACGACCGGGCGGAGCACTGCGCGGGGCTGGGCCGGCGCAGCGGGGTCCTGCTGCTCGGGCTGGACCTCGACGACCCCGGCGTGTGGGTCAGAGCCGTCCAACTCGGCGCCGAGCACGTGCTGTTCCTGCCCGACGCCGAGGCCTGGCTGCTGGACCGGATCGCGGACGCGGCCGAGGGCGTCGGCTCCCCGGCCGTCACCGTCGCGGTGCTCGGCGGCCGGGGCGGGGCCGGGGCCTCGACCCTGGCCTGCGCCCTCGCGGTCACGGCCGCGCGGACCGGGCGGCGGACCATGCTCCTCGACGGCGATCCACTGGGCGGGGGCCTGGACATCCTGCTCGGCGGCGAGACGGCCCGCGGGCTGCGCTGGCCCGACCTGGCCGGTTCGCGCGGGCGGGTCAGCGGGGCCGAACTCGCCAGGGCGCTGCCGGCCCTCAAACGGCTCTCCGGGCTGTCCTGCCTGTCCTGGGACCGCGGCGACACCCTGACGGTGCCGCCGGCCGCCATGCGCAGCGTGCTCGCCGCCTCCCGACGGCGCGGCGGGCTGGTGGTGGTCGACGTGCCGCGCCACCTGGACGCGGCCGCCGGGCAGGCGCTGGAGCAGTCCGACCTGGCGCTGCTGGTCGTCCCGGCCGAGCTGCGTGCGGTGGCGGCCGCCGACCGGGTCGCGGCGGCGGCCCGGATGCGGCTCGGGGACGTCCGGGCTGTGGTGCGGCCGGTGCGGGCCGGCGGGCTCCCGGCCCACCGGATCGCCCGCGGGCTGCGGCTGGAGCTGGCGGGGGAGCTGGAACCGGAGCCGGGGCTGACCGAGGACGTCGAGAAGGGCGTCCCGCCCGGCACACGGGAGGGCGGTCCGCTCGCGCGCTTCTGCGCGAGCTTCCTGAACGAGGTGCTGCCGCCGGTGTCGGCGGTCGGAGGAGGTGCGTACTGATGGTCCGTCTGCGCAGGACAGGAACGCGGGGCGGTGCCCCGGCCCCGGGCGACGGTGCGCGGGAGCACCGGCCGCTCCGGAGCGTGCCGCCGCCCGGCGGGCCGGGCCCGGCCGGACACGGGCCCTGCCCGTACGGTCGGACGGCCAGCGAGGAGCGGTCGGCCGAGCTGGTGGACGCGGTCCGGCTGCGGCTGGCCGAGTCCGGGGCCGCCCCGACGGCGGGCTCGGTGGCAGCCGTGCTGCGGGCCACCCGGCCACCGCTCGGCGGGGACGAAGTGCTGGACACCGTGCGCTCGCTGCGCGCCGAACTGGTGGGTGCGGGCCCGCTGGAGCGGCTGCTGGCGGCGCCCGACGTCACGGACGTGCTGGTGAACGGTCCGGACGAGGTGTGGGTCGACCGTGGCGGCGGTCTGCACCGGGCCACCGGGGTCCGGTTCGCCGACGCCGAGGCGGTGCGGCGGTTGGCCCACCGGCTGGCCACCGCGGCCGGGCGGCGCCTGGACGACGCCCGGCCCTGGGTGGACGCCCGACTGCCGGACGGCACCAGGCTGCACGCGGTGCTGCCGCCGATCGCGGCCGGCTGCACGCACATCTCGCTACGGGTGTGGCGGCCCCGGCCGTTCACGCTGGACGAGTTGGTGGCGGGCGGCGCGCTGCCACCGGAGGGCGCGGAGCTGTTGGCCGGCATCGTGCGGGCGCGGCTGTCGCTCCTGGTCTCGGGCGGGACGGGCTCGGGCAAGACGACCCTGCTCGCGGCCCTGCTCGGCCTGGTCGGTCCGGACGAACGGATCGTGGTCGCCGAGGACTCCGCCGAACTGCGGCCGGCCCACCCGCACGTGGTCCGACTGCAGAGCCGACCGCCGAACCAGGAGGGGCTGGGCGAGTTCACCTTGCGGGACCTCGTCCGGCAGGCACTGCGGATGCGGCCGGACCGGCTGGTGATCGGCGAGGTGCGCGGGGCCGAGGTGTCGGACCTGCTGGCCGCGCTCAACACCGGCCACGAGGGCGGTTCCGGGACCGTCCACGCCAATACGGCGGCGGACGTGCCGGTCCGGCTGGAGGCGCTCGGCTCGCTCGCCGGGCTCGACCGCCCGGCCCTGCACAGCCAACTGCGGGCCGCGCTGGACGTGGTGGTGCACCTGGTCCGGGACTCGGACTCGGGGCGGCGCCGGGTGGCGGAGATCCACACACTGGCCGGGGACGGCAACGGGCTGGCGGTGACCACCCCGGCGGTGCGGTTCCCATCCGCGGGCGGCCTGGTGCCGGGGGCGGGCTGGGAACGGCTGGTCGGGCTGCTGGCCGCTCGCGGGGTGGCGATCGGGGCGGTGACGCCATGAGGGCCGTGGTGGCGGCGGTCTCGACCGCGGTGCCGGTGTGGGTGCCGGCCCCGGTGTCGGTGGCGGCGGCGGTGGCGCTGACGGGAGCGGGCCGGGCCGAGCGGGAGCTGCGGCTGGTGGAGATCGGGTTCGTGCTGTTCCTGGTCGCGTGTGCGACGGGCGCCCTGGTGCTGCTCGGGGCGGCGGGCCGGAAGGGTCGAGGGCAGGGAGGTGGGTGACATGACGCAGGTCCAACCGGCGCTCTGCTGGGTGACGTTGCTGTGCCTGCTGGCCGCCGTCGGGTGGCGGGCGGTCCAGGAGCAGCTACCCGGTGGGCGGCGCTCCAGGCTGGTGCCGGCGGGCAGCGGGCCCCCGGTGTACGGGCCCCCGGTCCACGAGCCGCAGCCGGAGGAGGTGGGCCGGGTGCGGGGTCGGCTGCTTGGGCTGCTGGCGCCCGAACTACTGGCGCTGCCGGTGGGCTTGGTCGCCGGCCAGGCGACCGCCTCGCCCGTGCCGGTGCTCGCGGGAGTGCTGGCCGTCCTCCCCCTGAGGAGGTGGCGGCTGCGGCGGCGACGGGAGGCCGAGGCCGGGCGGCGGGCCGCCGCGGTGGTGGAGCTGTGTGCCGCGCTGGCCGGGGAGTTGCGCAGTGGTGCGACCCCGGAGCAGGCCCTGCACCTGGTCACGGCCCGGCTGGCCGCGGACCCGGACGGGCTGCGCCGGCTCGGCGCGGAGCCGGTGGCCCGGCTGGCGGCGGGGCGCTACGGCGGGGACGTCCCCGCTGCGCTCCAGCTGCTCGCCGAACTGCCCGGCGGCAGTGGGGCGGCAGCGATCGCTGCCTGCTGGCGGGTGGCCTCCGACGGCGGGTCGGGGCTGGCCGCTGCGCTGGACCGGGTCGCGGAGGCGCTGCGCGGTGAGCGGGCCTTGACCGAGGAGATCGCGGGGGAGCTGGCCGGACCGCGCGCGACGATCGCGGTCCTGGCCGCCCTGCCGGGCGCGGGGCTGCTCCTGGGCGGAGCGCTCGGGGCCCGTCCGGTGGAGGTCCTGCTGCACACCCCGGCTGGACTCGGCTGTCTGGGGGCGGGGGCGGTGCTGGAGGGCCTGGGGGTGCTCTGGACGGCCCGGATCGTCCGGGCGGCGGCCCAGAGCGCGTTGGAGGCCCCCTGGGGTGTGGGGAGCCGTCCTGGGGTGACGGGCCTGCCTCGGCGCGGTGGTGGGCGGCGAGGGGGCCCGTGGGCGCTCGATGTCGGAGCGGGGGCGGGGTGATGCGACTGGGCGGGTGGGTGCCGGCCGGGCTTTCGGTGACGGCTGTGGCGCTATCGGCGGCTGCGGCCGGGGTGGCCCGGCACGGGGCGGGGCGCAGCGCCGGACGGAGGGCGTTCGCCTGGCAGCGGGAACGAGAGGAGGTGCGGAGTCGAACCGGGCCCGGGCGCACCGATCTTGGGCGCACCGATGTTGGGCGCAGCGGGGTCGGGCGCAGCGGGGTTGGACCCCGGCGGCGACTGGCGACGGCGGTCGTCGCGGGGCTGGCGGTGGCGGCGCTGGTCGGTGGTGGCCCCGGTGCGGTGGCCGGGGCGCTGGCAGCGGTGGGCGTGCACCGGTGGTCGGCCCGGGCCAGATCGCCGACGGATCGCCGGGCGATGCTGGAGGAGCAGTTGCTGCTCAGGCAACTTCCCTTGGGCGCTGAGCTGTTGGCGGCCTGCCTCGGAGCGGCGGCGCTGCCCTCGGCGGCGGTGGCGGCGGTGGGGCGGAGCGTGGGCGCACCGCTGGGGCCGAGGCTGGTCGCGATCGGGGCCGAACTGGTCCTGGGCGCACCGCCGGAGCTCTGCTGGACCAGGTTGGGCGCACGGCACCCGGCGCTGGCGCCGCTGGCGCGGTGCCTGGTCCGGACGAGCCTCGGTGGAGCTCCCGCGACCGGCCCGTTGGTCGAACTGGCCCGGGAGCAGCGGACCGCCGCCAGCCGGGCGGCCCACGTCAGGGTCCGCCGGGCCGCGGTGCTCGCCACCGCGCCGCTCGGGCTCTGCTTCCTGCCGGCCTTCGTCCTGATCGGAGTGGTGCCGGTGGTGATCGGCCTGACCAGCCGTTTCGGGTGGGCGATGTGAGTGGGTGTCGGGTCCGGGCCCGTCGGGCCGGGACCCGCGAGAGGGACCGGTAAGTATCCAGACAGGAGAGATCGATGACTGCAGTTTTCGCGACCAGGCCCAGCATCGGGCGTCCGTTCCAGCACCTGCCGGGAGCGTGGCGGCGGAAGAGCCGCGGGGTCGCCGGCCGGGTGCGCAGGGTGGCGCGGTACCGGGGGCGTTCGGACGCCGGGATGACCACGGCTGAGTACGCCGTCGGCACGCTGGGTGCGTGCGCCCTCGCGGCCGGGCTGTACAAGGTGGTCACCAGCGCGGCCATCACCGGGGCGCTGACCGAGACGCTGGAACGGGCGCTCCGTGCGACGTAGCGCCCGACCGCGACCCGGCCGGTCGAACCGGCCTGTACGGGCCGTACGGAGGCCGTGGCAGGGGCCGTGGCAGGGGTCGTGGCGGGGGCGGCGCGGGGACGCCGGCTTCGTCACGGCGGAGACGGCGGTGCTGCTGCCCGCGCTCGTCCTGCTCGCGGCGATGCTGATCTGGGGCGTGCTCGCGGCCGCGGCGCAGATCACCTGCGTGGACGCGGCCAGGATCGGCGCCAGGGCGGCCGCCCGGGGCGAGTCGGACGCCGCCGGACTCGCCCGTGCGGCGGCTCCGCCGGGAGCGCGGGTCCGGGTGGCGGTCGCGGCGGACACGGTACGGGTCGACGTGGACGCCCCGTGCGCGGCGCCGGGGAGGTTGGCCGGGCTGCTCGCTGTCCGGGTCGGTGCGATGGCGGTGGCCGCCCGGGAGGACGTGTTGGGCGGCACCGCGGAAGGAATGGAAGGAGCGGAAGGGACCGTGGAGGGAGGAGGTGGAGGTGGATGGCCCGCCTGACGGCTCGACAGTGGCCCGGAGGACTGCCAGGTCGGCCGACTGCCGTCCGGTTGGCCGTCGGTGGGCGGTGGAGTGGCCGGCGCGGTTGGGGCGGTTCGGGCGGGTCCGTAGCGCTCGGGCGGCGGCACCGGGCAGGGGCGGGTACGGGGCGGACACGGGCTCGGCGACGGTCTGGCTGCTCGCCCTGGCGATGCTGGGCACGACGGTCTTCGCGGCGACGGTCGCGGTCGGCACGGTGGTGGCCGCCCGGCACCGGGCCGAGTCGGCAGCCGACCTGGCGGCCCTCGCGGCCGCGGACCGGCTGCTGCTGGACCCGGACGGCGGCTGCGCCCGGGCCGTCGGGATCGCGGCGGCGCAGGGGGCCGCGCTGGTGTCCTGCGCGGTGGACCGTTCCGCGGACGCCGTCGAGGTGGTGGCCGAGGTGCCGGTCGGTGGGCTTCCGCGGCGGCTGCCGGTCGGTCCGGCGCGGGCGAGGTCGCGGGCCGGGCCGGTGCGGGCCCCGGCCGCCGCGGCCGAGGACGGCCTCGGCGAGGCGCTGGGCGGCCCCAGCGGCCCCGGTACCCCGGGCGGGATCCCGAGCGCCGCGCCCACGGCCCCCGGCCCGTTGCCGGCCCCCGGTGCGCCCACGGCCCCGGGCGGGGCGGTGGCCTCATGAAGCGGCCGGTGCTCCGCCGTCCGGGTCCGCTGCGGGTCCTACCGCTGGCCCTACCGCCGGGCCTGCGGCGGGGGCCGCCGCCGCGGCCGCCCCGGGCGCTCCGGCCAGCAGGACGTCCAGCAGCCGGACGGCGGCCGTCTTGTCCAGCGGGTCGTTCCCGTTGCCGCACTTGGGCGACTGGACGCAGGACGGGCAGCCGCGCTCGCACTCGCAGGAGGCGATCGCCGCGCGGGTGGCGGTGAGCCACTCGACGGCGCGCTGGAAGCCGCGTTCGGCGAAGCCGGCGCCGCCCGGGTGGCCGTCGTAGACGAACACCGTGGGCAGCCCGGTGTCGGGGTGCAGCGGGACGGAGACGCCGCCGATGTCCCACCGGTCGCAGGTGGCGAACAGCGGCAGCAGCCCGATCGAGGCGTGCTCGGCGGCATGGGCGGCGCCGGGCAGCCGGTCGAGCGGCAGGTCCGCGTCGAGCAGTTGGTCCTCGGTGACGGACCACCAGACGGCGCGGGTGCGCAGGGTGCGGGGCGGGAGGTCGAGCTTGCTCTCACCCATGATCTCCCCGGTGGAGATCCGCTTCCGGAGGTAGCCGACCACCTGGTTGACCACCTCCACCGAGCCGAAGCTGAGTCGGCCCTCGCCCCAGTGGACGGTGGTGTCGGTGTCGAGGACGGAGATGGAGGTGATGTCACGGGCGGCCGTGGTGTACGGCGGGTCAGCCGGTTCGACCAGGGCGACCGAGTCCTCCAGGTCGAGCTCCCGGACCAGGTAGGTACGGCCCTGGTGGAGGTGGACGGCCCCGGTGTGGACGGTGGTGTGGGCGGCCGCGGCGTCCACGGTGCCGAGCAGCCGGCCGGTGTCGGCCTCGACGATCTGCACCGGGCTGCCGCCGCTGCCCCGCAGGTCGACGGCGTCGGCGGCGCGCTCCCGGCGGGTCCAGTACCAGGAGCCGTCGGTGCGCCGGCGCAGCAGGCCGCGCCGTTCCAGCACCGGCAGCAGCGGTGCGGTGGAGGGCCCGAACAGCTCCAGGTCGGCGTCGGTGAGCGGGAGTTCGGCGGCGGCCGCGCACAGGTGCGGGGCGAGTACGTGCGGGTTGTCGGGGTCGAGCACGGTGGCCTCGACGGGTGTCGCGAACAGCGCCTCCGGGTGGTGCACCAGGTAGGTGTCCAGCGGGTCGTCGCGGGCGATCAGGATGGCCAGCGCGCCCTGGGCCTCCCGGCCCGCCCGGCCGGCCTGCTGCCAGAGCGAGGCCCGGGTGCCGGGGTAACCGGCCATCAGGACGGCGTCGAGGCCGGAGATGTCGACGCCGAGTTCGAGGGCGGAGGTGGAGGCGAGTCCGAGCAGTCGGCCGGAGTGGAGGTCGCGCTCCAGGGCCCGGCGTTCGTCGGCGAGGTAGCCGCCGCGGTAGGCGGCCACCCGCTCGGCGAGCGGTCGGCCGAGCTGGTCCTGGGTCTGCAGGGCGACGAGTTCGGCGGCGCGCCGGGAGCGGACGAACACGACCGTCCGGGTCTGCCGTTCGACCAGGTCGGTCAGCAGGTACGCGGCCTCGGCGGTGGCGGTGCGGCGCACCGGGGCGCCGTGCTCCCCGACGTTCTCGGTCAGCGGCGGCTCCCAGAGGCCGAAGACCATCGGGCCGCGCGGCGAGGCGTCCTCGGTGACGGCCGCCGCGGGCAGACCGGTCAGTCGCCGGGCGGTGACGGCCGGGTCGGCGGTGGTGGCGGAGGCGAGCAGGAAGGTGGGTGACGAACCGTAACGGGCGCAGAGGCGGCGCAGCCGCCGCAGCACCTGGGCGACGTGCGAGCCGAACACGCCCCGGTAGCTGTGGCACTCGTCGACGACCACGTAGCGCAGCACCTTGAGGAAGGAGGCCCAGCGGGCGTGCGCGGGGAGGATGCCCCGGTGCAGCATGTCCGGGTTGGTGAGCACGTAGGAGGCGTACTGGCGGACCCACTCGCGCTCCTCGGGGGGCGTGTCGCCGTCGTACAGGGCGGCCCGGACCCGGGGCGGGGCGAGTTCGGCGGCGCGGCGGCGCTGGTCGGCGGCGAGCGCCTTGGTCGGGGCCAGGTAGAGCGCGGTGGCGCCGCGGCCGTTGCGGGCCTCGGTGCCCTCCAGCAGGTCGCTGAGGACCGGTGCCAGGTAGCCCAGCGACTTGCCCGAGGCGGTGCCTGTGGCGATCACCACAGTCTGGCCGCTTTTGGCCAGGTTCATCGCTTCTGCCTGGTGCGCCCAGGGCTGTTCCACCCCGACGTCCGCCGCGGCGGCGACGATCTCCGGTCGGATCGAGTCGGGCCACGGTGAATAACGCGCAGGCCGGGCGGGAAGGTGCTCCGTATGGGTGAGCCGGTCGGCCCGCCCCCGACTGGTGGACAGGGTCGTGAGCAGTGCCTCGGGCAGGCTGTGTCGGGGCGGCATGAGGACCCAGTGTGTCACCGGCGTGACGGAGAATCGTCGTAAGCCATCGTGCGGTCATGGTCGCAGGTGGTTGAATGTGGCCGTGACGGCCGTATGGCCGTGGGTCGCAGCGCTGAGGCTCGCCACGCGTTGGCTTGTTGGCTTGGCGCGCCCGGGCTCGCGACCATGCGGTGGCGGCCGTCCGGCCGAGGATCGCACATGACGTAGCAAGGCAAGGTGCTGGAGGTTCCGTGGACCTGTCCCTGTCGACCCGTGCAGTCGGCGATCGTACGGTCGTCGAGGTTGGCGGCGAGATCGATGTGTACACCGCCCCGAAGCTGCGGGAGCAGCTGGTCGAGCTCGTCAACGACGGCAAGTACCACCTCGTCGTCGACATGGAGGGCGTCGACTTCCTCGACTCGACCGGCCTCGGCGTGCTCGTGGGCGGTCTGAAGCGGGTGCGTGCCCACGAGGGCTCGCTGCGCCTGGTGTGCAACCAGGAGCGCATTCTCAAGATCTTCCGGATCACCGGTCTGACGAAGGTCTTCCCGATCCACACTTCGGTGGACGACGCGGTCGCCGCGACCGACTGACGCGTCCGGGCCGGCCCCCGCGGTCGGCCCGCCCGTTCCACGCGTTCGGGGCGCGGGGGCCTGTGCGGCCCCCGTTCCCCGGGCGTCTCAGGGCCGGTCCAGCCGGTCCGCGGGGCCGCGCTGTCGGCCCCGGTCGGAGTACCCCGAGGGGGAGAGATGGCAACCGTCGAACTTCGATTCAGCGCGCTTCCCGAGCACGTGCGGACGGCCAGGCTGGTCGCCGCGGCCGTCGCCAGACGGGCCGGGGTCGACGAGTCGGTGCTCGACGAGGTACGGCTCGCGGTCGGTGAGGCGTGCTCCCGTGCGGTCGGTCTGCACCAGCGTGGTGGGATCGGCGGCACGGTGCGGGTCGCTTTGACCGACCAGGAGAAGCGTTTCCTCATCGAGGTCGAGGACGAGGCGGGCCCCGCCGCGGTCCCGGCCGCCGGTGCCGCCGAGGGCGGCGACCCGGACGAGGACACCCTGGGACTCGCCGTGATCACCGGCCTGGTCGAGGACCTGGAGGTCACCAACGGCGCCGACGGCGGCGTGATCCGGATGAGCTGGCCGGTTTCGGTGCCCTCCGTCGCGGTCTGACGTCACCCGGCTGTGCCTGCGGGCGCCCACGTTCCGGACGCCCGTACTCCGGACGCCCACGTTCCGGACGCCCGTTGACAAGGTGTGCGGCCCGGCGGTTCGCTGCTTCCGGCACGACCGGGTCCGGTCATCGACCGGACCTCGTCGCGGAAGAGGAAGCACATGCGGATCCGCATCCTGTGGCCGGCCGGGCAGGCCACCGCCACGCTGGCGGCCACCCCCACCACCGAAGCGCTCTGGGCCGAGCTGCCGATCAGTTCCACGGCCTCCACCTGGGGCGAGGAGGTCTACTTCGGCACGCCCGTGAGCGTGCCGCGCGAGGACGGTGCCCGGCAGGTGGTCGAGCCGGGCACGGTCGCGTACTGGACCGACGGCGACAGCCTCGCGCTGCCGTACGGACCGACCCCGATCTCGCACGACGGCGAGTGCCGACTGGCCGGTCCCTGCAACGTCCTCGGCCTGCTGGACGGCGATGCCCGGGTGCTGAGCACCGTGCGGCCGGGCGATCCGATCCGGGTCGAGCGGGCCTGAGCGTCGGGGAGGAGCCGTGGGCGTCGGGCGGGGGCCGGGCACCGTGCGTGGGGCGGGAGTTCGGGGCCGGGAGGGGCGGGAGCCGGGCAGCCGGGAACCGGACGGGCGGTGACGGCCGTGTAGGTTCGACGACCGAAGACGACCGAAACCGAAAGGCTCCTCCCGGTGAACAAGCGACTGCTGGCCGTACCCGCCCTCGGCGTGCTGCTCGCGTTCGGCGCCGTCGGCTGCGGCGGCGACGACAACAGCAAGCAGCTGGACTCCTGGGCGTCGAACGTCTGCGGCGCGGCCAAGGACCCGATCGCCCAGGCGCAGGTCGCGCTCGCCGACACCGCCCAGGTGAAGACCGGTGAGTCCCCGACCGACCTGCGGAAGCGGCTGTCGGCGGACATCGGGCGACTGGGCAAGACCAACCAGGACATCGCGGCCGCGATCGACGCGGCCGGTGCGCCCAAGGTGGACAACGGTGCCGCGCTGCAGAAGGACACCGTCGACGAGTTGAAGAAGGCGGCCGACGGCTACCTGGACGTCCAGAAGAAGCTGGACGCCCTGGCCATCGACGACCAGGCGAAGTTCGCGGACGGGCTGAACAGCGTCGGCGACCAGTTGCGCCGGCTGTCCTCGCTGTCCACCCAGGCGCAGAGCAAGCTGGGCAGCGGCGACCTCGGCAAGGCGATGGCCAAGCAGGAGGGGTGCAAGCCCTCCCAGGCCACCCCGGGTGCCGGGGCGAGCGGCAGTGCCGGTGGCTCCACGGCCACCCCCGGTGCGGGCGGCAGCCCGAGCGCCGGTGCCACCTCCTCGGCGGGTGCCCCCAGCGGCAGCCCCGCGCCGGGCGGGACGGACAGCGCGAGCCCGGCGGCCGCCCCCTCGGCGGGCGCCACCACCCCGGCGGCCCCGGCTTCGTCCTCGGCCCCGGCGGCGCCGGCACCCAGCGCGAGCTGAGCCGAGGTCCCGTCCGGCGTCCCGGCTTCCGGAGGCCCTGCCCGACGTCCCGGTGCGCCCGGTGGGGCGCTCCGGCCGTCGGCGGGGGCGTGGGGCCGGGCCTGCGCTCCCGGTGGGGTCGGCGGGCCGGTGGGGCAGGGGCGGGGTGAGGCGGGGGACAATGGCGGGGTGATCAGTAGCCCCGTTCTCGACCCGACCCGCCTGGCCAAGCTGCGCGAGGCGCTGCTGGCCGCCTCGTTCACCGCCGATGGGTGCCTGGACCTCCTGGGGCCCACCGGCTACGCGGCGTTGGCCCGCAGTGAGGCCGTCCCGGCGCTGCGCGCGACGCGGGGCGGCAGCCCGCTGGAGACGCTGGTGCGGCTCTTCCTGCTGCAGCAGCCGGTGCCGTACCGGGCGGCCGCCGCCGCGCTGCCGGTGGAGGACTGCCTGGCGGACGGCTGGCTGCGCCCGGACGGGGACCTGGTGCGCGCCACCGTGGACGTCCGGCCGTACGCCAACGAGGTTTCCGGGATGCCCAGTTCGGACGCCTGGGTGGTGTCCGACCTGGGGTGCGCGGTCGGTGGCGCGGGCGGGATCGGCTCCGGTGAGACCGCGCACGGGGTGGCCCGCAAGGACCTGGTGCTGGGGGTCGGCGGGGCGTCCACCACGCTGGCCAACATCACCGTGCGCCGTCCCGTCCGGGCGGCGCTGGACCTCGGTTCGGGCTCTGGCGTACAGGCGCTGCACGCGGCCCGGCACGCCGGGAGCGTCACCGCCACCGACCTCAACCCGCGTGCCCTGCGGTTCACCGAACTGACCCTGGCGCTGTCCGGGTTCGACGACACCGAGGTGTTCACCGGCAGTCTCTTCGAGCCGGTCGGGGAGCGGAAGTTCGACCTGATCGTCTCCAACCCGCCGTTCGTGATCTCGCCCGGCGGCCGGTTCACCTACCGTGACGGCGGCATGGCCGGGGACGACCTGTGCCGCAGCCTGGTGCGGTCGGCCGCCGAGCACCTGGAGCCGGGTGGCTACTGCCAGTTGCTCGCCAACTGGCAGCACGTCAGGGGCGAGGACTGGCAGGAGCGGCTGGCCGGCTGGGTGGCGGGCACCGGACTGGACGCCTGGGTGGTCCAGCGCGAGGTCCAGGACGTGGCCCAGTACGCCGAGTTGTGGCTGCGCGACGGCGGTGACCACCGCGGCCCGGGCGGCGACTACCAGGCCCGGTACGGCGAGTGGCTGGACGCCTTCGAGGCGGGCCGGGTCGAGGGCATCGGGATGGGCTGGATCACCCTGCGGGCGGGCGGCGCCGAGCGTCCGACCGTGCGGGTGGAGGAGTGGCCGCACCCGGTGGAGCAGCCGCTCGGTCCGCACATCGACGCGTGGTTCGACCGGCAGGACTTCCTGCGCTCGCACGACGACGCGGGCCTGCTCGCGGCCCGCTACGTGCTGGCCGACGAGGTGGTCCAGGAGCAGGTCGGTGCGCCGGGGGCGGAGGACCCGGAGCACGTGGTGCTGCGGCACAACCGGGGCATGCGGCGGGCCACCAAGGTGGACACGGTCGGCGCCGGGTTCGTCGGGGTGTGCGACGGCACGCTCTCGGCGGGCGAGATCGTGGACGCCATCGCGCACCTGCTGGGCGAGGACCGGGTGGTGCTGCGGGACCGGGTGCCGGAGTCGCTCCGGCTGCTGACCGAGCAGGGGTTCATCGACCCGGTGCGGTGAGGTCCGGTGCGCTGAGGTTAGGCGCGGTGCGGTGCCGTGCGGGGCCGTGCCGTGTGGCGTGGTGCCGTGCCGTACTCCGGCCCCGTTCGGTAGAACGCCGCTCCGGCACCTTCCGGTTCACCCTCCCGTACCCCCTGGTTCGTCCGGTGGTCCCCGTCCGGCTGCCCGCCGTTGGTCGGGTGCTGTGAGGCTCTGTCCACAGGCTGTGGACAGAGTTGGGGAGCCGGGGGCCAGGGGTGGACACGACGACGGCGACCGTCGGCGGGCTGGTGCTCGCCCTCTTCGGTGGCGCGCTGCTGCTCTGGTGCGCCGCCGAAGTGCGCCTTCGCCACCGGGTGCGCCGCTCGGGGGTTCCGGTGGTGGCGACGGTCGTCGCCGAGAGGGACGTGCACGGCCAGCTGGACAGCGCGCCGCTGCTCTCCTTCTCCGTGCCGCCGGCGGTCGGCGGGGCCGGGTCGGGCTCCGGCTCCGGTTCCGGCCGGATCGCGGAACTCGTGCTCACCCGGCCGCGCGGGCACACCCCGCTGCGCCGTCCGGAGCGGTTCGCGCCCGGAGCCCCGGTGCGGATCTGCTACGACCCGGACCGCCCCCGCCGGGCGGTGCTGGCGGCCGGGGAGATCGGCCGGGCGGCGGTCGTCGACCTGCTCTGGTGCGCCCTGGGGGTGGCGTGCCTGGGGGCGGGCGCCGGGCTGCTGGCGGCGATCGGCCGCTGAGGGGGCGAGCAGCCCCTCGGTCGGTCGGCCGGACCCGGTGTCAGGGTCCGTCGGCCGGATCCGGCGGTCCGTCGGCTGTCGTCCGGCGGCCGGGTCCGGCGCGATCCGGAGAGCGCCATACCGCATGCGCGCCGATTTTCCGTTGACAGATCTTGAAATCCGTCATTCCATCCTCCGGAACCTGCCGAAGCCCCCCTCCACGGGGCGCGAACCTCCGTCATCGGGTTACCGTTCGAGTGGCGTCGGTGAGCGCGGCAAGCGAAACAGCGGGATCCGTCCGTTTGACAAGGGTGGCCGGGGTACGGTCACACTCCGCTGGTGGGGTGTCGTGCAGCGGCGACCCCGGGACGGTGGAGGGGTCGGGCGGAGCGCAGCCCGTGCTGCCAGCGCCGACCAGCCACATAAGGACCGGGAGAGAAGAGCGAAGGTGTCCCCGAGCAGCGAGACCGCGCACGGACAGCGACTCGTCATTGTCGAGTCGCCGGCCAAGGCGAAGACGATCAAGGGCTACCTGGGCCCCGGCTACATCGTCGAGGCGAGCGTCGGGCACATCCGCGACCTGCCCAGCACCGCGGCCGAGGTGCCGGACAAGTACACCGGCGAGGTGCGCCGCCTCGGAGTGGACGTCGATCACGACTTCGCTCCGATCTACGTGGTCAACGCGGACAAGAAGTCCCAGGTCAGCAAGTTGAAGTCGCTCCTGGCGGAGTCCGACGAACTCTTCCTGGCCACCGATGAGGACCGCGAGGGCGAGGCCATCGCGTGGCACCTCCAGCAGGTCCTCAAGCCCAAGGTGCCGGTGCACCGGATGGTGTTCCACGAGATCACCAAGACGGCGATCCAGGAGGCCGTGGCCAACCCGCGCGAGCTGAACCAGCGCCTGGTCGACGCCCAGGAGACCCGCCGCATCCTCGACCGCCTCTACGGCTTCGAGGTTTCGCCGGTGCTGTGGAAGAAGGTCATGCCGAAGCTGTCGGCGGGCCGGGTGCAGTCCGTGGCGACCCGTCTGGTGGTCGAGCGCGAGCGTGAGCGGATGGCTTTCCACACCGCCTCGTACTGGGACCTGGTCGGCACCTTCGGCACCGGCCGCACCCCGGCCGACGCCGCCAACCCGGAGACCTTCGGCGCCCGGCTGGCCTCGGTCGACGGCAAGCGGATCGCCAGCGGCCGCGACTTCGGTTCGGACGGCCGGCTCAAGGCCGGCAGCACCAACACCCTGCACCTGGACGAGCAGGCCGCGCGTCAGCTGGCCGCCGCCCTGGAGCAGACCGCGTTCAGCGTCCGCAGCGTCGAGTCCAAGCCGTACCGCCGCTCGCCGTACGCGCCGTTCCGCACCACCACGCTCCAGCAGGAGGCCAGCCGCAAGCTGGGCTTCGGTGCCAAGCGGACCATGCAGGTGGCCCAGAAGCTGTACGAGAACGGCTTCATCACCTACATGCGTACCGACTCGACCACGCTGTCGGAGACGGCCGTCACCGCCGCCCGCGTGCAGGTCACCCAGCTGTACGGCGCCGACTACCTGCCGGACGCCCCGCGCACCTACGCCAGCAAGGTCAAGAACGCCCAGGAGGCGCACGAGGCCGTCCGCCCCTCCGGCGACCGCTTCCGCACCCCCGCCGAGACCGGTCTGAGCGGCGACGACTTCCGGCTGTACGAGCTGATCTGGATGCGCACCGTCGCCTCCCAGATGAAGGACGCGGTCGGCCAGTCCGTCACCGTCCGGGTCGGTGGCGCCTCCGCCGACGGGCGGGACGTCGAGTTCTCCGCCTCCGGCAAGATCATCACCTTCCACGGCTTCCTCAAGGCCTACGTCGAGGGCGCCGACGACCCGAACGCCGAGCTCGACGACCGCGAACGCCGGCTGCCGCAGGTCGCCCAGGGCGACCCGCTGGCCGCCGAGCGGATCACCCCGGAGGGCCACGCCACCAAGCCGCCGGCCCGCTACACCGAGGCCTCGCTGGTCAAGGAGCTGGAGGACCGCGAGATCGGCCGCCCCTCCACCTACGCGTCGATCATCGACACGATCATCCAGCGCCGGTACGTGTTCAAGAAGGGCACGGCGCTCGTCCCGTCCTTCCTCTCCTTCGCCGTGGTCAACCTGCTGGAGAAGCACTTCGGCCGGCTGGTCGACTACGACTTCACCGCGAGGATGGAGGACGACCTCGACCGGATCGCCGCCGGTGAGGCGAAGTCCGTGCCGTGGCTCAAGCGCTTCTACTTCGGTGAGGGCGAGGGCGCGGCCGGCGGTGCCGCCGAGGCCGGCAACGGCGACGGCGACCACCTGGGCGGCCTGAAGGAACTGGTCACCGACCTCGGCGCGATCGACGCCCGGGAGATCAGCTCGTTCCGGATCAGCGACGACATCACCCTGCGGGTCGGCCGCTACGGCCCGTACGTCGAGCGCGCCTCCGCCGTCGAGGGCGAGCCCGGCCAGCGCGCCGACATCCCGGACGAGCTGCCGCCGGACGAGCTGACCGTCGAGCTGGCCGAGGAGCTGCTGGCCAAGCCCAGCGGCGACTTCGAGCTCGGCCCGGACCCGGTCAGCGGCAACATGCTGGTCGCCAAGGACGGCCGCTACGGCCCGTACGTGACCGAGATCCTGCCCGAGGGCACGCCCAAGACCGGCAAGAACGCCGTCAAGCCGCGCACCGCCTCGCTGTTCAAGACCATGGCGCTGGACACCGTCACCCTGGAGGACGCGCTGCGGCTGCTCTCGCTGCCGCGCGTGGTCGGCACCGACGCCGAGGGCGCCGAGATCACCGCGCAGAACGGCCGCTACGGCCCGTACCTCAAGCGCGGCACCGACTCGCGCTCGCTCACCAGCGAGGACCAGCTCTTCACCATCACCCTCGACGAGGCGCTGGCGATCTACGCCCAGCCCAAGCAGCGCGGTCGCGCCGCGGCCGCCCCGCCGCTCAAGGAGCTGGGCACCGACCCGGTCTCCGAGCGCCCGGTGGTGGTCAAGGACGGCCGCTTCGGCCCGTACGTGACCGACGGCGAGACCAACGCCACGCTGCGCAAGGACGACGAGGTCGAGACCATCACGCCGGAGCGCGGCTACGAGCTGCTCGCCGAGAAGCGGGCGCGCGGGCCGGTGAAGAAGGTGGCGAAGAAGGCCCCGGCGAAGAAGGCCGCGGCGAAGAAGACGACCACCGCCAAGGCGACGGCGACCAAGACCGCCGCCAAGAAGACGGCGGCGAAGAAGACGACCACCACCAAGACGGCGGCGGCGAAGAAGACGGCCGCGAAGAAGACCGCGGCCGCCAAGACCACCGCCACCACCGACGAGGGCTGATCCGACGGGGCTGATCCGTCGGGCGGCAGCTCGACGGCAGCTCGACGGCGGCTCGACGGCGGCACCGGGCCCGCGTCCCCCACCAGGGGGCGCGGGCCCGAGCTCTGTGCAGGGATCGTCACAGGCCGGTGATGAGGGCGAACCGGAACCCCCTTCGTCTCAATCCGGCAAAGCCCAGCCCGCTACGCTGACCGTATGACGAGCGAGGAGCAGCCCACCCCCAGCGCCGCCCCGGCCGCCGGAGCCACCGGGCCCGACCTGCCCGAGGTCGCGCCCGCCGGCACCCCGGTGGACCGGGCCCGGGCGCTGCTGCGGACCAGGCCCTACCGGCGCCTGTGGACCACCCAGCTGATCGGCGGCACCGCCGACCGGCTCGGGCTGCTGGTGCTGCTCGCGCTCACCGTGATCGCCGTCGCCCAGGGCGGGCAGTTCGGCGACCTGCCGCGCAGCCTCGCCTTCGCCGTGGCAGCCGTCCTCGCCGCCCGGGTGGCGGCCACCGGGCTGGTCGGCGTGGCGCTGCTGGAGCCGGTGCACCAGTTGGTCGCCGGCAAGCTCGACCGGCGCTGGACGCTGGTCGGCGCCGACGCGCTGAGCGCCCTGCTGATCGGGCTCGCGCCCTGGTGGACGGTCTGGCTGGGCTCCGGCCCCCGGCCCTCCGGCGGGGCCGGCTACGTGCTGCTCGCCACCGTGTTCCTCACCGGTACGGCCGAGCGGGTCCGGGGGATCGCCAGGGCCGTCGCCGTCCCCGGCCTGCTGCCGCCGGCCAACCCGTACGCCCCGGCCGCCGAGCGGCGGCCGGCCGCCGCCAACCTGGACACCGTCCGGAGCATCGACCGGTTCACCGGCTGGGTCACCGTGCCGCTCGGCGCCCTCGGCCTGGTCGCGTTCACCCTGGTCAACAACGTCGGTGCGGCGCTCGGCTCGGACTGGCTGCGCGCCCACCAGCTGACCTTCGCGGCGCTCGGCGCGGCCGGCCTGTTCACCGCCGCGGCCGTCCGCGGCCACCTCCAGCAGCTGCCCGGCGGCCCCGTGGCCGTCGCCCCGCACTCGCCGCTGACCGGCCTGCGCGCCCCGACCGACGCGACCCCCGGCCCCGCCCTGGGCAAGGGCCGCACCGGCAGCGCCCCGTACTTCACCTTCGCCGTCGCGGCCGGCTACGCCTCGATGGCGGGCGTCGCCGCCCTGGCGCTGCTCACCGCCGCCGAGCACCGGGCCGGACCGATCGGCTACGGCCTGGTCGTGCTCGCCGCGGCCAGTGCCCCGGCGCTGGGCGCCCGGCTCACCCGGGCCACCCTGCCCTCGCTCTCCCGCCGCCGGCTGCTCGCGCTGGCGTTGCTCGCCGAGGGCGTCGCGCTGATCCTGGCCGGGCTGGTGCTGGACTTCGTGCTGGTCCTGCTGCTCACCGTGCTGGCCGGACTGGCCGCCGGGATCGTCGTCTCCGCCGGGCGGGGCCTGCTCGCCCAGGAGGTCGAGGAGGCCCGGCTGTCCAAGGTCACCGAGCACCTGTACGCGGTGCTGCGGGCCGTGGTCGCCGCCGCGCTGGTCGTCGTCCCGCTGATCGCCGCCGGGTACGGGGACGTCGAGTACGGCACCGTCGAGCCCGGCTCGTTCACCTTCATCCACGGCGGCGGCGCCCTCGCCGTCGCCACCGCGGGGCTGCTCACCCTCGTCCTCGCCGCCGTCGTGCTGCTGCGCACCGACGACCGGCGCGGCACCGTGCCGTTCGGCCGGGACCTGGTCGACGCCGTCCGCGGCGGCAGCGGCCCGGTGCCGCACCGGGGCGCCGGCACCGGCTTCTTCATCGCCCTGGAGGGCGGCGACGGCGCCGGCAAGTCCACCCAGGCCCAGGCACTCGCCGAGTGGATCCGCGGCAAGGGGCACGAGGTCGTGCTCACCCGCGAGCCCGGCGGCAGCCCGGTCGGCCAGCGGCTGCGCGGCCTCGTCCTGGACGTCGGCAACACCGGCCTGTCGCACCGCGCCGAGGCGCTGATCTACGCGGCCGACCGCGCGGAGCACGTCGAGAACGTCATCCGGCCGGCCCTCGCCCGCGGCGCCGTGGTGATCACCGACCGGTACATGGACTCCTCCATCGCCTACCAGGGCGCCGGGCGCGACCTGGCCGCCACCGAGGTCGCCCGGATCTCCCGCTGGGCGACCGGCGGACTGCTGCCCGACCTCACCGTGGTGCTGGACGTCGACCCGACCCGGGCCCGGCAGCGCTTCACCGAGGCGCTCGACCGGCTGGAGTCCGAGCCCACCGAGTTCCACCAGCGGGTCCGGGCCGGCTTCCTCGCCCTCGCGGCCGCCGACCCGGCGCGCTACCTGGTGGTGGACGGCAGCCAGGCCCCCGGCTTCGTCACCACCGCCATCCGCCACCGGCTCGACCGCGAGCTGCCGCTCTCCGAGCAGGAGAAGGCCGCCCGCGCCGAGCAGGAGCGGTTGGCCAAGGAGGAGGCCGAGCGGCGCGCTGCCGAGGAGGCCCGCAGGAAGGCCGAGGAGGAGGCCGCCGAGCGCAAGCGCCAGGAGGTGCTGGCGCAGCTGCGGGCCGAGCAGGCCGAGCAGGAGCGGCTCGCCAAGGAGGAGGCCGAGCGGGTCGCCGCCGAGGCGCGGCGCAAGGCCGAGGAGGAGGCCCGCCGCCGGGCCGAGCAGGAAGCCCGTCGCCGGGCCGAGGAAGAGGCTCGCCGTCGGGCGGAGGAAGAGGTCCGGCTGGCGGCGGAGGCCGCCGAACGGAAGCGGATCGCCGACGAGGCGGCCGCCCAGGCCGAGCTCCAGCGGCAGCGGGAGCTGGCGCGCGAGGAGCAGCGGCGCCGGGCGGAGGAGGCGCTGCAGCGGGCCGAGGAGGCCCGGCTGGCGCAGGCCGCCGCGCTCGCGGCTGCGGCTGCTGCGGCGCAGACGGCTGCGGACCGGGCCGGTGCGGCGGCGACGGCGGAGCTCCGGGCGGTTCGGGACACGCCTCGGGACGAGCCTCGGGACGCGCCTCGGGACACTTCTCGGGACGCGGCGGGCGGCCTCGGCGACGAGGCGACGCGGGAGCTGACGCCGCAGGACCGGCAGGCGGCCGTCCGGGCGGCTGAGGCCGCTGAGGCCGCTAAGGCCGCGAGGGCGGCTGAGGCTGTTGAGGCGACCACCCGGCTGCCGAAGGTGCCGGCCGTCGACGAGACCGCGGTGCTGCCGAAGGTGCCTGCGGTGGACGAGACGGCCGTGCTGCCGAGGGTTCCCGCCGTGGACGAGACGGCGGTGCTGCCGCGGGTCGGTCCGGGGCGTCCCGGCGAGCCGGTGGACAGTACCCGTGAGCTGCCGGTGGTTCCGCAGGCCGGCGAGTCACAGTCCGGCGAGTCGCAGTCCACCGCCGAGCGGCCGAGGCCGGACTGGGCCGAGGAGACGCCGATGGACGACCTGCCGAGCCTCACCGACACGCTGCTCGGCTCGCGGGACGAGTGGGCGCACTGGGAGCACGGCGGAGACCGGGCCGACCCCGGCCGCGGTGGCGGGGACGACCGCGGCGAGGACGGCGGCAAGGGCAAGGACAAGGGCAAGAGCCGCCGCTGGGGCCGACGCAGCTGAGCAGCGCTGGCCGGGAGGTCCGACGGCCGGTTGGAGGACGGGCGGTGTCGCACCGGGGGAGCCCCGGGGTGGCACCGCCCGTCGTCGTACCCGGGGCGCGCGGCTGTCGGCCGTGGGTTCGGCCGTGAGTTCGGCTGTGAGTTCGGCCGTGGGCTCGGCGGGGGTGCGGGGCGGGGCGGCGGCGGTTCGGCCGTCGTTCGCGGCCCGGTGCGCCTCGGACGGAGCAGTGGCTGTCGGAGCGGAGACGTATGCTCGACGGCGGGGAATCGGCGCCTGGCGCGCTGCCGTACGGAGCTTGGGAGCAGCAGTGGCCGTCTGGGACGACCTGGTGGGCCAGGATCGGGTGGTCGAACAGCTGACCGCCGCGGCCCGGGCGGCCGGGGCGACGGTCGAGGCCGGTCGCGGCGCCGCCGCCGACCAGGGCGGGAACGCCTCCCTGATGACGCACGCCTGGCTGTTCACCGGCCCGCCCGGCGCCGGGCAGGTCACCGCCGCGCGCGCCTTCGCCGCCGCCCTCCAGTGCACCAGCCCCGACCTCGCGCTGGGCGGCACGCCCGGCTGCGGGTTCTGCGACGGCTGCCACACCGTGCTGGCCGGCAGCCACGCCGACGTCAAGTACGTGCGGACGGACGGCCTGTCCATCGGCGTCGGCGACATGCGCGACCTGGTCCTGCGCGCCTCCAGCTACCCGACCGGCGGCCGCTGGTCGGTGATCCTGGTGGACGCCGCCCACCGGCTCACCGAGGCCGCCGCCAACGCGCTGCTCAAGGGCGTGGAGGAGCCCTCCCCGCGCACCGTCTGGCTGCTGTGCGCCCCCTCCGTCCAGGACGTGCTGCCGACCATCCGCTCGCGCTGCCGCCTGCTGGTGCTGCGCACGCCCGCCGCCGAGGCGGTCGCCGACATGCTGGTCGGCCGTGACGGCGTCGACCCGGAGACCGCCAGGCTCGCCGCGCTCGCCGGCCAGGGCGACATCGAACGCACCCGCCGCCTCGCCGTGGACGAGCAGGCCCGCACCCGCCGGGCCGAGGTGCTGCGGATCCCGCTGGAGGTCGCCGACATCGGCGGCTGCCTGACCGCCGCCCAGCGCCTGGTCGACACCGCCAAGGCGGACGCCGAGGCCCTCGCCGAGACCCAGGACACCAAGGAGACCGACGACCTCAAGGCCGCCTACGGCGCCGCCGAGGGCAGCAAGGCGCCGCGCGGCATGGCCGGGGCCGTCAAGGAGCTGGAGAAGCGGCAGAAGAGCCGGGCCACCCGCACCCGCCGGGAGACGCTCGGGGTCGCGCTGCTCGACCTGCTCGGGTTCTACCGGGACGTGCTGGCGATCCAGCTCGGCTCCACCGGTGTGCTCGCCAACGAGGACCAGCGGCAGGCGCTCGACCGGGTCGCCCGGGACGGGACGGCCGAGAACACCCTGCGCCGGATCGAGGCGGTGCTCGCCTGCCGGGTGGCGCTGGACCGCAACGTGGACCCGCTGCTCGCGGTCGAGGCGATGACGATGGCGCTGCGGGCGGGCTGAGGGGCGTCCCGGTCGGGGGCGGTTGGGCGGTTGAGCGGCTGTCGGGTTGTCGGCTCGTCAGGTCGTCAGCTGGTGTGGCTCTGCGGCCGTGCGGACGGCGGTGGGGCAGGGGCCGTACGCCGCCCGGAGGTGCCGGGGGTCGGTCCGGCGTCCCACCTTCGAGTGAACGGGCGATACTCGCCGGGCACACCCGCGTGTGACGGCGTGCCCGTTGTGCACGCTGGGGGCCGACTGTGCCCCGGCCGTACCCCGGTCCTCCCCGTCGGGAGGGCCCGCCGCCGGAGCGGTCGCCCCCCGCACGGCACCGGGTCCGGTCCGGCGCCGGCCCTCGTCCCGAGGTGGTGCGTTCCGTGGTTCGTCCGCTCCTCGTCATTCCCCTGCTGGCTGCCGCCATCGGCGGACTCTGGCTGGCGCGTGGTGCGCTCCAGCGCTGGCGCGACCTGCAGTCCGCCGCGACCTACGAACTGGCGGGCGACCGGTGGCCGATGCTGGTCCGGGCGGGAGGGGCGATGGTCTGCGGGGTGTGCGTCACCGCGTTGACGCTGCTCACCGCGCTCGGGGCGTTCGGTGGTCTCGGGCACGGCCCGTCCTCGACGGACCGGACCGAATCGGCTGTCGACGCGGCCGCGGCCGGGGCCTGGTCGGGCTCCGCGCCGGGGACGGCGGGCCGGCAGCAGGCGGCGCCGCCCGTCGCCACCGAGCCGGCCGCGGGTGCGGCGGGTGCGTCGGGTGCGGCAGGTGCGTCGGGGGCGGGTGCGGCGGGTGCCTCGGCGTCGGCGGCCGCCCCCGCCGTGGTCAGTCGCTTCGACAGCGTGGGGCACCCGGGCGGCGGCGAACTGCTGCAGTCCGCCGTGCTCGGCCCCGACGGGAAGCCGCGCAACGTCCGGGTCTGGCTGCCCGCGCAGTACGCCAAGGAGCCCAACGCGCGCTTCCCGGTCGTCGTGATGCACGCCGCCACCCCGGGCAAGACCGCCGACGCCGAGGTCCCGGACGTCTTCGAGGGCGTCGGCGCCGCCCTGCAGGCCGGCCGCGCCCGTCCGTTCATCCTGGTCGCCCCCGAGGCGCCGAACGGCACCGCGCACCCCTGCGAACTGGTCGCCGCCGCCCCGGCCGCCGTCGCCGACGACGCGGCCCTGCGCACCACCATCGCCGCCTCCTTCCGCACCCTCCAGCCCGGCCCGGCCTCCTGGGGCACCCTCGGGGTCGACGGCGGCGCGCCGTGCGCCGCCGCGGCCGGGCTCTCCCGCCCGGACCTGTACGGCGCCGCCGCCGCCGTCTCCGGCCGCTACGACACCGCCGCGCTCACCCAGACCGGCGCCGAGGCCCCGGCGGGCAGCTCGGCCAAGCTGCTGCTCGCCGCCGCCAAGGGCGACGCCGCCGGGCTCGACGCGGCCCGCAAGCTGCAGGCCTCGCTCAAGGCCGCTCCGGGCCCGGCGGCCAAGGCCGAGGTGCGGATCTCGGACAACGTGCAGGACTACTCGGCGGACCGGGAGCGGCTGCGACTGGTCCGTCAGGCGGCACAGTTCCTGGCCGAGGCGCTGGCCAAGGCTTCCTGAGCGACGCTGGTGGAGGCGCCGTGAGCGCCGGCCGAGCCGGCGTTACGCTGCCCGGTGCCCGGGGTGGGTACCGGGCAGCGGTGTTCCTTCGTTCCCGTGCGTTTCTCGGACTGGTGGGTTGGGAGGAGACGGATGAGGGGCTCCGCGCGGTTGCGTGCGGTTGCGGTGGTGCTCGCGGTCGGGCTGCTGGCGGCCTCGGCGGGCGGGTGCGGCCGGGGTTCCTCGGGGCCGGCGGGTGGGTCCGGCGCGTCCGGCGTGCCCGGACAGGCCTCCTCCGACTCGACGGGTGCGGGGGCGGGCTCGGGCGCGGGTGCGGGGTCGGGGGTGCGGCCCGGTGGTGGTGACGGTGACGGTGCCGGCGTCGGAGCCACCCCCTTGGAGCCGCTGCCCGCCGCCGTCCCCGCCGCGCTCGCGCCGTACTACGCCCAGCACCCGGCCTGGCAGTCGTGCGACGGCGGTTTCGAGTGCGCCACCTTCCGGGTCCCGATGGACTACGACCACCCCGGTGACGGTGAGCTCACCCTCGCGGCCGCCCGCGCCGCCGCCCTGCCCGACACCCCCCGGGCGGGCTCGCTGCTGCTCAACCCGGGCGGGCCCGGCGGCTCGGCGGTCGAGTACCTGGAGGCCGTCGCCGGGACGTACGACCGCACGGTGCGCGCCCGGTACGACCTGGTCGGCCTCGACCCGCGGGGGGTCGGCCGCAGCAACCCGGTCAGCTGCCTGAACGGCGAGCGGATGGACGCCTTCACCGCCGCCGATCTGGCTCCCGGCGACCAGGGGGCGGTCGACGCGCTGGTCGCCGTCGACAAGGAGTTCGCCGAGGGCTGCCGCAGGCAGGCCGGGACCGCGCTCGGCCACCTCAGCACCGTCGAGTCCGCCCGCGACATGGACGTGCTGCGCGCCCTGCTCGGCGACGAGCGGCTCAACTTCGTCGGAAAGTCGTACGGCACCTTCCTCGGCGCCACCTACGCGGGCCTGTTCCCGACCCGGGTCGGGCGGGTGGTGCTGGACGGCGCCATGGACCCGGCGCTCGACTCCGTCACCGGCAACCGCACCCAGGCCGGCGGCTTCGAGACCGCCTGGACCGCCTTCGCCGAGGACTGCGCCAAGCGCGAGGACTGCCCGCTCGGCCGCACCGGACAGCAGGTCGGCGACCAGCTCACCGCCCTGCTCGCGACCGTCCACGCCCACCCGCTGCCCAGCACCGACAACGGGCGCCGGCTCACCGAGGCCCAGGCCACCACCGGCGTCGTCCAGGCCATGTACGCCGAGTTCCTCTGGCCCAAGCTGCGCACCGCGCTCACCGACGCCAGGGCCGGCGACGGCACCGGGCTGCTCAAGCTCTCCGACGCCTACTACGGGCGCGAGGCGGACGGCTCCTACCCCAACCTGATGTTCGCCAACACGGCGGTCAACTGCCTCGACCTGCCCGCGCCGTTCCGCTCGCCCGAGGACGTCCAGCGGGCGGTGCCGGACTTCGAACGCGCCTCGCCGCACTTCGGCCGCGACATGGCCTGGATGGCCCTGACCTGTGCCTACTGGCCCGTCCGGGCCACCGGCGCGGCCCACACCATCCGGGCCGCCGGCGCCGCCCCGATCGTCGTCATCGGCACCACCCGCGACCCGGCCACCCCCTACGCGTGGGCCCGCTCCCTCACCGGACAGCTGGAATCCGGCCGCCTGCTCACCTACGACGGCGACGGCCACACCGCGTACGGGCGGCGCAGCAGCTGCGTCGACGGCGCGGTCAACCGCTTCCTGCTCACCGGGGAGGCGCCGGACCAGGGCAAGCGCTGCGACCGGTAGCCCCGGGTGGCCCCGGGGAGCGGCCGGCCGGGCCTCCGCTCAGGCGGAGGAGACCGCCAGCTTCGCGGCGAAGCCCGCGAACAGGACGGCGACACCGCTGGTCAGGGTCGCGGACAGGCGCCGGCGGCGACGGAAGGCCGTCGCGAGCGTGGTGCCCGCGAAGATCAGCAGCGAGAGGTACAGCATGCTGAAGGTCTGCAGGATCCCGCCCAGCAGCGCGAAGGAGAGCACCGGCTGCCCGTAGGACGGGTCGACGAACTGGGTGAAGAACGACAGCAGGAACAGGATCGCCTTCGGGTTCAGCAGGCTGATCACCAGCGCCCGCCGGAACGGCCGCTCACCCGCCTCCTCCACCGCCTCCGCACCGCCCGCCGGATCTGCCTCGGCCCGGTGCTCGCGCCACAGCTGGCGAGCCGCCCGCAGCATCCCGAACCCGATCCACAGCAGGTACGCGGCACCGCCGAACTTCACCACTGCGAACACTGCCGGATTGGCCTTCAACAGCGAGGCCGCCCCCAACGAGGTCAGGCTGATCAACGTGAGGTCGCCGACGAACACCCCCGCCGCGGCCCGGTACCCGGTCCGGACGCCCTTGCGGGCGGCGACCGACAGCACGTACAGCGAGTTGGGGCCGGGCAGCAGAATGATGACGAGGGCGCCGAGGACGTACGTCGCCAGGTCGTTGACACCGAACACGGTGGCTCCGGGAGTGGGGAGGGGGCTGGCAGGGGGGCGCTCATCGTAACGTCGTACCGGCGATCGACCGAAGCGAAAACCGTCCACCCGCCGCAGCACCCCCACCCCAGCCCCACCCCGGCCCCACCGCCCCGGCTACGGATCACCTGCGAACCTGTGTAGACTGACCCGCGTTGCCACCACACGTGGCAGCGGTGCCGCCTTAGCTCAGTTGGCCAGAGCAACGCACTCGTAATGCGTAGGTCGCGGGTTCGAATCCCGCAGGCGGCTCTGTAGAAGCCCCAGGACTCACTCGCCGTGACCTGGGGCTTTTGCCTTTTCTCGGCCTGGGGGCAGGACCGGTGCGCGGGTGCCGGGGGTTATTGGTCGAGGTAGGTGAGGACGGCGAGGACGCGGCGGTTGTCGGTGTCGGTGGGGAGGAGGTTGAGCTTGGTGAAGATGTTGCTGATGTGTTTGGCGACGGCCTTCTCGGTGATGAAGAGGCCCTGGGCGATGCCGGCGTTGGAGCGGCCCTGGGCGAGCCATTCGAGGACTTCGCGTTCGCGGGTGGAGAGGGCGGCGACGGATTCGTCGCGTTCCTTGCGGATGAGGAGTTGGGAGATGACCTCGGGGTCCATGGCGGTGCCGCCGTCGGCGACGCGGCGGATGGAGTCGAGGAACTGGGAGCCGTTGGTGACGCGGTCCTTGAGCATGTAGCCGACGCCGCGGCCGCCGCTGGCGAGGAGTTCGCGGGCGTAGAGGGGTTCGACGTACTGGGAGAGGAGGAGGACGGGGAGGGCTGGGGTGGTGCGGCGGGCGGTGAGGACGGCGCGCAGGCCCTCGTCGGTGAAGTTGGGGGGGAGCCGGACGTCGACGACGGCGACGTCCGGCTGGTGGTCGGTGAGGGCGCGGAGGAGGTCGGCGCCGTTGTCGACGGCGGCGGTCACCTCGTGGCCGTAGGCCTGGAGGAGGCGGATCAGGCCGTCCCTCAGGAGGAAGTGGTCTTCGGCGAGGACAATGCGCACGGGAGCTCCATGGTGACCATGGTGGGGCCGTTGACGGGGCTGCTGACGGCGAGGACGCCGTCGAAGGTGGCGAGCCGTCGTTCGATGCCGCGCAGGCCGGTGCCGCGGGTGGCGTCGGCTCCGCCGCGGCCGGTGTCCGTGACGGTGACGCGCAGCATGCCGTGATCGTAGCGAATGTCGATCCAGGCGCGGTCCGCGTGCGAGTGCTTGGAGACGTTGGTGAGGATCTCCGAGATGGCGAAGTAGGCGGCGGACTCGACGGGCATCTCGGGGCGGCCGGGGAGGTCGACCGCGACCTCGGTGGGGACCGGGCAGACCATCGCCAACGCCCGGACGGCGTCGGCCAGTCCGCGGTCGGCGAGGACCGGCGGGTGGATGCCGCGGACCAGGTTGCGGATCTCCTCCAGGGCCTTGGAGGAGGACTCCCGGGCCTCGATCAGCAGGGCGCGGACGGCGTCCGGGTTGGTCTCCAGGAGGTGCTCGGCGGCGTCCAGGGTCATGCCCATCGCGACCAGGCGGGCCTGGGCGCCGTCGTGGAGGTCGCGCTCGATCCGGCGGATCTCGGCCATCTGGGTGTCCACCGCGGTGCTGCGGGTGGTGGTGAGGTGCTCGATCCGGCTGGCCATCAGCTCCTGCTCGCTCGGGGCGAGCATCGAGCGGGTGTGGAGGGCGTGCCGGCGCACCGCGCGGGGCGCCGTCCAGAGGGCGAGCGGGAGTTGGAGCAGGCCGAGGACACCGGCCAGGACGGCGGTGGCCTGGCCGTCGATCGGGATGAACTGGTACCAGAGGCCGTCCCACTCGGTGGACAGCGGGACGCCGAAGAAGGCCAGGAAGATCCCCCAGAGGCCGCTGAGCACCAGGGCGATCGGGCCGAAGGCGAGCAGGCCGCCGGCGATCGGGTCGGTGAGGATCCAGGCGAACTCCCGGCGGGTCTGCGGGTCGCTCATGATCCAGCGGTAGCGGGCGATCGCCCCGGAGGCGCCCTCGGGGACGGGCGGCAGCGGTCCGGGCGGGCCCGGGATCCGGACGCCCGACCAGTCCTCGGCCAGGCCGCGCTGATGGGCCGCCAGGGCGCGGACCCGCTGCATCGCCCGGGGCACCAGGCCGAGGCCGGGGCCGACCAGGGAGATCGCGGTGGTGAGTCCGAGGGACCGGCCGAAGGCGGAGACGGAGAGCCAGCAGAGCGTCAACGCGCGCCGGAGTCCGGTGAGTCCGGCGGAAGCGGAGAAGCCCCTGATCTCGACCGGTGCCGGGTCGGGCCCGAGCTGCATCGTGCGGTCCATGGACGCGCTCCTCTCTGGTGCCTGCGTGCTGCTCCCGGCCGTGGTGGCCGTGGGGACCATTCTGGCGGCGGTGGGGTGCGGGGCGCGGTGGTACTAACTCCCCTCTTGGGGAGACGCCTTCGGGGTGGCGAGGAAGAGGGAGAGGGTGTCGGCGACGCAGGCCGCGCGGGTCTCGCCCTCGATCTCCACGGTCATCCGCACCGCGGCCAGGTGGCCGGCCGGTGTCTCGCGCACGCTGGTCACCCGGGCGCCGCCGCGGACCCGGCGCCGACCTTCACCGGGTGCGGGAAACGCACCTTGTCCAGGCCGAAGTTGACGCCCATGGTGACGGACTCGATCGCGAAGATGGCGCGCATCATCGCCGGCAGCAGGCCGAGCGTCAGGTAGCCGTGGACGATGGTGGTGCCGAAGGGGCCGGTGGCCGCGCGTTCCGGGTCCACGTGGATCCACTGGAGGTCGCCGGTCGCGCCGGCGAACCGGTCGACGCTCTCCTGGGTGACGACCAGCCAGTCGCTGTAGCCGAGGTGCTCGCCGGTCGCCTCGGTGAACTCGGCCAGGGTGGCAAAGGATCTCATGGGGTGATTCTCCGCCGCGGCGGCTGACGCTCAACTGACGTGCCGCTGACGGAGGGTGGGGGAGAGGGGGGGAGGGTGGAGGAGGGCCGGGGGAAGGGGGGAGGGGTGGGGTCAGCCGTAGCGCTTGAGCTCGTGGAAGAAGTCGGGGACGGTGTGCAGCCGGCCCGCCGCCAGGACCTGGTCGTGGACGTGCTTGGCGACGGCCAGGTCGAGCACGCCGAGGCCGAACGGGGAGAAGACCACCGTGCGGTCGGCGGGCGGGGTGATCGTGCCGGTGAGCACGTCGTACAGCGTGCCGGCCACGAACGCGCGGTGGCCGACGCGCTGTTCGGCCAGGTGCGGGGAGGTGCCGGCCTTGAGGCAGTGGTCGATGTCGTCGACCACGTTCCAGGAGTCGAGGACGATCTCCGGGGAGAGGTCGCGCAGCGAGATGTGCAGCACGAGCGGGTGGTGGGCGAACCAGGCCGGGTCCGTCACGTGCGGTTCGCCGGCCACGGTGGCGAAGACGACCAGGTCGGCGGAGCGGACCAGGTCCTCGGGCTTCTCGTGGACGGTGACGGCCAGGTCCTCGCCCTCGGCCCGGCGCAGGTAGTCGGCGAAGCCGTGGGCGTGGTCGGCGGAGAGGTCGTGGACGCCGGCCTCGGTGAAGTCGAAGCCGTTGGCGGCGAGGTAGGTGTGGAGGTAGCGGGCGATCAGGCCGACCCCGAAGAAGCCGACCCGGCGCGGGCGTTCGCCGCGGGCGTCGGCCAGCCGGGCGGCCTCGACGGTGGCGATGACGTCCTGCTCGTGGCCGTGCAGGGCCTCGTGCACCTGGGCGCCGGGGACGACGGCGAAGGTCGGGGCACCGGTCATGGGAACACTGGTCATGGGAACACTGCTCCTGCTCGGGTGCGGTACGGGAGTGGGTTCAGCCGATCCGGGCGAGGCCCTTGGCGCCCTGCCGGGCGCGCCCGCGGGAGACCAGCAGCGGGTCCCAGTCGGGGCCGCGGTCGGGGAGCCTGGCCGGGTCGCCGAGCACGGCGCCCGCGGCGACCTCGGTCAGCAGCGGGCGGTCGAGGATCTGCCCGGCGGCGACGATGCCGCCGGTGGCGACCGCGCTCAGGCCGCTGCCGAAGCGGGTGCTCTGGCCGACCACGTACAGGCCCTCGACGTCGGTGCGCACGTCGGGCCGCTTGCTGACGTTGCCCCAGCGGGCCATGCCGTACGGGGTGCCGCCGCTGCTGCGGGTGTAGCGCTCGTGGCTGAGCGGGGTGGCCGTCTCCAGGTGGGTGATGCGGTCCCGGAAGGGGCCGACCACCTTCTCGGCGGCGGTCACCATCAGTTCGGTGAACTGCTGCTTGCGCGCCTGGTAGGCGGCGTCGCGGCGGTAGGGCTCGCCGTCCACCGGGCCGCCGCGGACGCCCCAGAAGTCGTAGCCGGGCGGGCAGAGGGTGAGCAGCTGGAAGTTGGAGTGGCCGGGCGGGCAGACCGCGGTGGCGTCCGGGTCCTTGCGGGAGGCGAAGGAGAACATCAGCTGGGGTATCGAGTCCACCGTGCCGTCGCGTTCCCAGCGCTCGATCATGGCGGCGTGCGCGGCCTCCATGTCGTCGCTGCCGTGCCACCAGAGGTTGGCGTTGGGCAGGCCGGGCAGCTCGGTGTCGAGGGCGATGTACACCGCGACCAGGGCGCCGCGCATGGTGGCCGCGCGGGTCCGGTCGACCAGGTCGGCGGGGAAGGCCCGTTCGCCGCCGCACAGGTCGAGCACGGTGCGGCGGTAGTCGGCGTTGGAGATCACCAGGGGGGCGGAGATCCGGGTGCCGTCGGTGAGTTCGACGCCGGTGGCGCGACCCTCCTCGATCAGGATCCGGCGCACCTCGCAGCGGGTGCGCAGCTCGCCGCCGTACGACTCCAGGGCCTCGACGAAGGCGGCCACCAGGACCTGCCCGCCGCCCTCCGGGTAGTAGGCGCCGCGCAGGTAGTGGTCGAGCATCGCGGCGTGCTCGGCGAAGGTGATGCCGTCCGGCATGGTGCCGTAGTTGCCGGCCTGGGCGGCGAGCAGGGTGCGGGCCTTGGGCGAGAGGCCGCAGTGGTCCAGGGCCTCGGCGAGGGTCCGGGCCCGGCGGGCCCAGCGCATGGTGTCCGGGTACTGGCGGAACAGGTCGACCATGGGGCGGCCGAGCAGGGCCTCCCGGGTGGCTCCGGCCACCGTCTCGGCGAGGTGGACGAAGCGGTCGACGCCCTCGGCCTCCTCGGGCAGGGCCGCGCGCAGCCGGTCCCGGTAGCCCGGCCAGCCGGCCGGCACGTCCAGGGTGGCGGTGGGGGTGATGATCCGGTCGAAGCCCTGCTCGTTGTCCATCGGGCGGAAGGACACCCGGTCGCGGACGCCGAGTCCGGACAGGATCGCGGGGAAGATGCCGTCCGGCCCGCAGTCGCCGACGTAGTGGGTGCCGACGTCGAACTCGTACTTGCGCCGGCGGCGGAAGACGTGGGCGTTGCCGCCGGCCACGTCGTGCTGTTCGAGGACGAGCACGCTGCGCCCGTCGGCGGCCAGGTAGGCCGCGCTGACCAGTCCGCCGAGGCCGCTGCCGACCACGATCGCGTCGTAGTGGTCTCTGCCGCCCCCGGCCGTCGGACCCTGCACTTCCCGCATTCCCGCCCCCACTCGTCGGACCATCAGAACGTGCCGCCGCCGTGGATCTCGAAGACCGACCCGCTGATGTACGCCGCCCGGTCGGACAGCAGGAAGGAGACCAGGTCGGCCACCTCTTCCGGCTTGCCGACCCGCCCGAGCGCAACGCTCCCCAGCATCCGTTCCAGCGCTGCCCCGGACATCCCGCCGACCATGTCGGTCGCGATCAGGCCCGGGGCGACCACGTTGGCCCGCACGCCGCGCGGGCCGCACTCCTTGGCCAGGGATTTGGTGAAGCCGATGATCCCCGCCTTCGAGGCGGCGTAGTTGGCCTGGCCGACGTTACCGTAAATCCCGGACACTGACGACAGGTTGACGATCACTCCGGTGCGCCGCTTGCTCATCGCGAAGGCCGCCGCGCGGCACACGTGGTAGACGCCGTCCAGGTGCGTGCGCAGCACTTCGTCCCAGTCGGATTCGGGCATCAGGATCACCGGACGGTCCCTGGCGATGCCCGCCGAGGTGACCGCGGCGTCGACCGGGCCGAGGTCGCGCTCGGTGCGGGCGAACCAGTCGCGGACCGCGGCGGAGTCGGCCACGTCGCAGCGGGTCGCGGTGATCCGGGTGCCGGCCTCCCCGGCCTCCTTGACCAGCCGGTCGGCGGCGTCGGCGTCGGCGCGGTAGCAGAAGGCGACGTCGTAGCCGTCCCGGGCGAGGCGGAGCACGATCGCCCGGCCGATGCCCCGGGAGCCGCCGCTGACCAGGGCGATCATGCGTCGGCTCCGTTCGGGGCGGTCGGGTTCGGGGTGGTCGGGTGCGGGGCGGTCTGCTTCGGGGTGGTGGTCGCGGCGGGAACGGTGGCCGGGGCCAGCAGGCGGAGCACCGCGCAGCCGACCGCGCCGTCCCGGTCGACGGCGGTGACCAGGGCGGTCCGGCCCGCCGCGGCCGGTTCGGTCTCGGCGGTGCTGAGCAGCGCCTGGATCTGGAAGGTCGCGGCGGCCGGGCCGGGGTCCAGCAGCTGCTGGTGGCCGGTCACGGGCCTTCGGCCCGGGTTGCTTGCGCCTTCGGCGCTGCGCGGCGGCTTCGCCGCGGCCCCCGCCGCCTCACCCCGGAGGAGCGAGCCCTCAGGCTCAAGAGCTGGGAGCCGTACGTCGGCCAGGCCGTCCGCCCGCTCCGGCGGCTCCAGCGGCCCGGCGGGAAGGGTCGAGGAAGACCTTCTCCAGCGGCAGCCCGAGGTCCTTGCAGACGCCGAGCCAGGACAGCCGGTTGACGTTGTGCGGCAGCACCAGCGCCAACTCGTCGATCCCGCAGCCCGCTTCGGCCAGCGCCGCGGCGATCACCTCGCACAGGCCGGGCCCGTAGAGGTCCTGGAACTCCTTGGCGGCGACCTCGCCCATGATGAACTCGTCGCCGAACCGCGGGTAGGTGCGCGCCGCGTAGCCCGTCATCCGGTCCGGGCCGGAGCGGTCCGCGCTCACCAGGACGGCGGCGGTGCCCTCGCCCATCACGGTGACGTCCGGGATGGACTGGGTCTGCGCGGTGAAGGCCTTCTCCCCGGCGACGACCAGGGCGAGCGCGTTCGGGTCCGGGTCGGCGGCGAGCAGGGTGCCGGCCAGGTCCAGGGCGAGCAGGCCGGAGGCGCAGGCGTGGTGCGAGACGACGAACGCGGCGGCGTGCTCCAGGCCGAGTTCGGCCTGGAGCGGCCCGAGCGCGGTCAGCGGGTACGGCAGCGGCGAGGGCATGGTGCGGGCCTGGAGGACGTACTTGACGCGCTGTTCCTGGCCGCGTAGTTCGACCAGCTTGGTCGCGGCGCGCAGCAGCAGCTCGGTCTCGGTGGCCGCCGGGTCGCGGCACACCTCGGCGAGCCCGTAGAAGCGCTGGTAGCGCCGCAACTGGACGTCCGTCAGCTGGAGTCGCCGCTGGAAGCGGGCGATCGGGACGGTGTCGGGAAGGCAGCTGGAGACCGCCGTGATCGACGTCATGCCCACTACGGTGGCGCGCGGCGCTGACGGGCAGCTGACGCCGGGCTGACCGTCGCCGACTCCCGGCTGCCTGCGCAGACAGCCGGGAGTCGGCGCAGGCCCGCCGCGCCGGGCGGGCCCGCCGGTGTCGTCGCCGCCCTGGCGCTACCGGTGCAGGACGGTGCCGCCTCCGATGACCCAGAAACCGGCCGGGACGGTGCCGCACCGGGTGACCTCGGTGTGCCTCGTGGGGTCGGTCCGTTCCCAGCCGACCCGGCGCTCGCCGTGCCCGTCGGCCGGGTAGAAGGTCAGACCGGCCTCGGGGTGCTGCCCGGGCTGGAAGGGCTGCGGCTCGCCGCCGAGCGGGGTGAGCACCATCCGCGAGATCGGCCCGGTCACCGTGACGGCGCCGTCCGCGTCGACGGTCAGACAGTCGACGTCGAACTCGGCCCGGATGGTGCCGTCCTTGTCGAAGACGTGCTGCACCACGGCGTGCCCCCGGGCCCGGCCGTCGACCGTACGGGCGCTGACCTGCGCGGTGAGCCGCTCGCCGGGGTTGGCGCCCGGGCCGTGCTCGTTGAGCAGCGTCCAGCCGCGCAGAGCGAGGTGCCCGGCCGGTCCTGCGGTCGCCGCAGCCGCGGCCGCAGGTACGGGTACGGCCGCGGGCACAGCGGCGGGCGCGGCGCCGGCGGTGCCGGCCGTCCCGGCGGCGAGGGCCGTGACGGCGGTGGCGAGCGCGATGGCGGCGGTGAGCTTGCGCATGGTCGATCCTTCGATGCGTCAAGGGAGTTCGGGCTGTTGCCCGACCCCTCCAAGCTCCCAGCCCACCACCGCCCGCGGCCTCCGCCCCGGGGAGGGACCGGCTCCCCCCGGTGGGGGAACCGCGCCTCCTCCGCCCGGCCCACCGCAGGACGCCGGGGCCGTACGGTGACGGCCGCACGCGGTCACCGCGCCGCCCTCACCGCACGGCCCGGCGTATCGCCTCCAGGGCGAGCGCGGCCGCGGCCAGCGCGGCGGCCAGCCCCGCGACCGCCGCCGGGGCCGGGGCGCGGTCTCCGGAGACGCCCAGGAAGTCCAGCCCGGAGACGTGGTTGACCATCCCGTACCAGAGCATCGGGTAGACGGTCTGGAACAGCCGGGGCCCACGGCTGAGGCTGCCGCAGAGCAGGGCCAGGGCGGGCACCAGCAGCGCGCCCGCCACGGCGCCCAGCGCCGCCCGGGACTGCCCGGCGGCGGCGAGCCGCAGGGCCGGCACGGCCGTCACCGCCAGTGCCGGGACGATCCCGGCGAGCAGCCCGGCCAGCCCCCGGCGCAGCGGGGACGGGCAGGCGGCGAGCAGCTGCTCGGTGCTGCCGCCGCCGGCCCGGTGGCCCATCCGGGCCCAGAGCGGCATCGGCCAGAGCACCGCGAACGGCAGCACCGCGTGGCTCGGCCCGTCCGGTGCGACGGCCGCCGCGGCCACCGCGAGCAGGGCCGCCCCGGCCCACCAGAGCCGCTGCCCCCGCGCCAGGATCCGCAGCTCCCCGAGCAGCGCGTCGAAGCCGATCCGCCCCTGCCGGGGAGCGGCCGGTCGGGCGGGCCCCAGGGCGAAGCCCGCCGGCTCGGCGGCGACGCCGGGGCCGGGGCCGATGGTCCCGCCGCCCGCCCTGCCTGGCCGCGCCCGCCCGGTGCCCCGCCGGGCCGGATCCCCGTCGAAGCGCCGGAACCAGAGCGCCCCGACCAGCGCGATCCCCACCGCCGCGCCGACCAGCAGCACCCCCGTGGCCGCTGGTCCGCCCGCCTCGCCGGGCCCGAGCCCGGGCCAGTCGAAGGTGCCGAGCACCCGGTTGTCCGCCGTCAGGCCCACGCCGAACTCCACCCCGGCGACCGGCCGCCCGCCCGCCGCGAGCGACTCCCGGATCGAGGCGGTGATCCGCCGCATGCCCAGCAGGTCCGGCCCGCCGCCGGCCTGCGCGCCGAGCACCGTCACCAGCCAGACCGCGAACCAGACCGCCGCTCCCAGCCCGCCGCGCAGCCCGGGCACGGTGTCGAAGAGCACCGCGCACCCGGCCACCGCCGCCAGCAGCGGCAGTGTGATCAGGACGTACGGCAGCAGCAGCCGCACCGCGTCCACCCGGCCCGAGTCTCCCTTGACCAGCTGCACCGCGAGCGCCGTCCCGGCGAGCGCGAGCAGCATCGAGCCGAACAGCAGCAGGTTGCCGACGAACTTGCCCGCCAGGTAGCCCGCCCGGCTGAGCGGGGTGGCGGCGAGCAGCCGACCGACACCGCTCTGCTCGTCCCGCCCGATGCCGCCCCGGGCGATCCCGAAGCCGGCCAGCGAGAGCCAGACCGCGCCGCCGAGCGCGGTGACCGTCCCCACGTAGCCGCTGGTGTAGCGGCCGTGCAGGTCGGTCACCTGGAACACTTCCCAGCGGGAGTCGCCCACCGGCGCGGCGAGCAGCCCGAGCGCGAGCGTGCCGAGCAGCACCACCAGGTAGCCGGGCCGGCGCCGGCGCTCCCGGAAGTCGGCCAGGGCCAGCGCCCCGATGCGCGTCACCATGGCCTCACCGCCTCCGGCTGCCCGGGCCCGGTGCGGTCGGCGGTGAGCAGCAGGTAGGCGTCCTCCAGCCGGGGCGGTACGGGCCGCGCCCCGGGCGCGGGCGCCTGCCGGGAGAGCACCCGGGCCCGGACGCCCTCCGGGGTGCGGGTGGTGGCGCCGACCGGGAAGCGCGAGCGCAGCGCCGGGAGCCCGTCCGCGGCGACGGTCAGCTCCCAGACGGAGCCCTCGGCCCCGCGCAGCAGCTCCTCCGGACTGCCGTGGTGCAGCAGCCGCCCGCCGCCCATCACCGCGATCCGGTCGGCGGTGGCGGCGACGTCCGGGACGATGTGGGTGGACAGCACGACGATCCGGTCGGCGCCGAGCCCGCTGAGCAGGCTGCCGAAGCGCAGCCGCTCCTCCGGGTCGAGCCCGACCGTGGGCTCGTCCACGATCAGCAGCGCCGGGTCGTTGAGCAGCGCCTGGGCGATGCCGACCCGTTGGCGCATCCCGCCCGACATCGCGCCGAGCCGCTGCCCGGCCGCGCCGGTGAGGTTGACCAGGTCGAGGAGCTGCTCGATCCGGGCCGCGGCGGAGCGCCGCCGCAGCCCCTTGGCGGCGGCCAGGTAGGCGAGGAACTCGCGGGCGGTGAGCTGCGGGTAGACGCCGAAGTCCTGCGGCAGGTAGCCGACGGCGCGGCGCAGCGGCCCGGGCCGGCGGGCGATGTCCACCCCCTCCCACAGCACCCGCCCCGAGGTGGGCCGGGTGACCGTGGCCAGGATGCGCATCAGGCTCGACTTGCCGGCGCCGTTGGCGCCGAGCAGGCCGAGCACGCCGGGCCGGAGCGTCAGCGAGAAGGAGTCGACCGCGCGTCTGCCGCCGCGGTACTCCTTGGTGAGGTCGAGGATCTGGAGTTCGGTCACGTCCCGAATGCTTCCGGCCGGGCCGTGCCCGCACATCTGCCGTTCGGCAGATATCCGGCGGCTTCCGGCACCGGATCACGTCGGGGAACGCCGGAGGGGTGTGCCGTTCGGCACACCCCTCCGATCATCTGACGACGAATCAGATGTCAGTCCTCGTCGCCGAAGTCGCCCTCGACGTCGCCGCCGAGGTCGCCCCCGGCGTCACTCCCGTCCGGGGTGCCGCTGATCGCGTACCCCTGCCGGCGCGCCTCGTAGCAGGCCACCGTCGCGGCCGCCGAGACGTTCAGCGAGCCGACCCGGCCCAGCTGCGGCACGAACACCACCTGGTCGCAGAGCTCCAGCGCCTCGGGCGTGATCCCGCGGTCCTCGTGCCCCAGCACGAAGGCCACCGCGGGGGTCAGCCCGGCGGCGAACATCGGCACCGCGTCGTCCGCCAGCTCCAGCCCGACCACCTTGAAGCCGTCGGCCTTCGCGGCCGCGACCGCCTCGGCGACGGTCGGGAAGTGCTCCACCTTGAGGTACTTGTCGGTGCCCATCGCGGCCTTCTGCGCGCCGGACGAGCGCACCGACGGGGTGTCCCCGGTCAGGTACAGCTTCTCGGCGCCCATCGCCGCCCCGGTGCGCACCACCGAACCGACGTTGAACGGCGACTGCAGGTTCTCCAGGATCATCGCGAGCCGGAACTCGTTGCTGCGCCGCCAGGTGCGGTGCAGTCGCTTCAATTCGGTCCCGCGCAGCTGCTTCACGACGTCGTTCCCCGTCCACTCTCGGTGCCCTCGCCCGCTTCCGGGCGGGGCCGCGCTTCCAGAATCCGGAACCCGTTGACCGACGCGACCCGGGAGGTCGGGTAGCCCTGCTCGTTGAGCCACTTCTGCAGCGAGTCCGAGCCCAGGTGCTTCTGCACCACGAGGAACGCCGAGCCGTCCGGGGTCAGCCGGCCGAGCCAGTGGGTCAACAGCCCGCGCAGCTCGGCCTTGCCGATCCGGATCGGCGGGTTGGAGTAGATGGTGGCGAACCGGAGGTCCTCGGGGACCTCGTCCGGCAGCGCGGCCTGGACGTTGCCCAGCCGCAGGGCCTCCGCGTTCAGCCGGACCAGCTCCAGCGCGCGCTCGTTCACGTCCACCGCCCACACCGGGAGCCGCTTGCGGCGGGTCGCCCAGGTCAGCGCGATCGGGCCGTAGCCGCAGCCGACGTCCAGGATCGGGCCGCGGACCCGCGGCGGCGGGGCGTGCTCCAGCAGGACCCGGGTGCCCTGGTCGAGTCGGCCGTGCGAGAACACCCCCGCGTCGGTGGTGAGTTCGAGGGTCAGGTCCGGGAGCGAGACCGTGATCGGCCGGCGCTCGCTGGCGACCTCGGGCGCACTGGAGAAGTAGTGCGAGCCGGACATGGGTTCCCCGTCGTTCGTAAGGGCCGTCGTGGTCAGGCCGTCGTGCGGATGGGCCTCGGGGCCCACCGGGTGGGTGCGGGACGGCCCTGGGTACGGCACCGATCGTACCCCCGGCGGCCTGCGGGGCGTTCCGCCCGGCCCCGGGGGGACGGGCCCGCGGGCGGGGCCCCGGACCGGTCGGCGCGGCCGCCCGGGCGGCGTCCGGGCGGCGTCCGGGGCGATCGTCGCGCGGAACGCCTCCGGAGCCGGGCGGGCGTGGTCGGGGCCCGGACAACACGCCGGAGCGCCCTCGGCACGTCGCGTCCGCGCGCCCGGCGGCGGATACTGCGAGTACCGCCATCCGGGCCCTGGGAGCCTCCCGACAGTGAGGACGGACGCCATGCCGCAGAATCACGAGGACTACCTGATCGACGAGGCTGCCGAGACCGTCGAGCCCGACGACGCAGCGACCGACGGCGACGAGTACGACGAGGTCGCCGAGCGCCGGGCCGTCGGCGGGGACCCGGCCACCGACCTCGCGGACGCCGCCGAGCAGAGCCGGGTCGTCCAGCTCGACGAGGACGAGTACCGGGAGTAGCGGCAAGCGCCCACCAGCACTCACCGGCCCCCACCGGCCCCCGCACGCCCCACCGGCCCCCACGCGCCCCCTACAGCGCCTTGCGGCGCTGCAACCAGGTCATCGCCGCCCAGCCCGGCAGCACCGGCAGGATCAGCGTCAGCAGCCGGAACAGCGCCACCGCCGCCAGCGCCCCGCCCTCCTCCATCGACGCGGTCTGCTGGAGCCCCAGCAGCAGCGCCCCGTCCACCGCGCCGACCCCGCCCGGGGTCGGCGCTGCGTTGCCCGCCGCGTTGCCCACCAGGAACACCACCGCCACCGCGGCGAAGGACGGTGCCCGGCCGATCGCCAGGGCGCAGCAGTACAGGCAGGTGATCAGGCAGAGCGACACCGCCAGCTGTCCGGCCACCCCCACCGCCAGCCGCCCCGGATTGCGCAGCAGGTCCAGCAGCCGCGGCAGCACCTCGGCCGTCAACGGCCGCAGTCGCGCCGCCAGCCACCGCCGGGCGGGCGGGATCGACCACACCACCACCAGCAGCACGGCCGCCACCACCAGCCCGCCGACCACGGCCGGCAGCGCCGCCAGCTCCGAACCGCCCGGCTGCGCGTCCACCAGGTAGACGAAGGCCCCCAGCTGCAGCAGGTGCAGCACCAGCCCGATCAACTGCCCCACCCCGACGCTGGACAGCGCCTGCGCGGTGGGGATGTTCGCCCGCTGCAGCAGCCGGGTGTTCAGCGCGATCCCGCCGACGCCCCCGGGCGACACCAGCTTCACGAACGCTCCGGCCAGCTGCGCCAGCACCACGTTGCGGAAGTTCAGCCGCTCCGGCACGAACCCGACGAACCCCATCGCCGCCGCCACGTGGCTCAGCCCCGCGGCCAGCACCGCCAGCGCCATCCACCACGGATCGGCATCGGTCAGCGCCGCGATCGGGTTGTCCTCCACCGCGAAGAACTGCGGGAGCAGCAGCACCCCGGCCACCACCCCGCCCGCCACGGCGAACAGGGTCCGCGGCCGCAACCGCTCCAGCCGCACCGGCCGCCCCACCACCTCCGGGCGCCCGCGCGACACCTCCGCCCGGATCTCCTCCAGCAACCCGCCGGACACCCCGGCCTCCGCCCCGGCCTCCGCCCCGGCCGCGGAGCCGGCCTCCGCGGCCGGGGCGACCCGGCCGACCGCCGGAGTGGCGGACGACCGGGTGGGGACGGCAGCGCTGCCCGAGCTGCCGTCCGGGACCACCGGCTGCCCGGTCTGCTGCCCACCGCCGGCCGCGTCGCCCGGCGCCTGCCCGCCCGGTGTCGACGCGCCCGGTGTCGACGCGACCGCACCGTGGCCGCCCCCCTCCGGGGCCTCCGCCCCCGCCCCCGCCGGACCGGCGCCCGGGCGGCGCTTGAGCGCCTGGCGGGTCGAGCGGGCGAGGGCGATCGGTTGGAGGAGGGGGAGTGCGGCGCCCAGGGCGTCGCGGCCGAGGACGGTGGTGGCGGTGCGGACGGCGCGGTCGGCGCCGGCCCGGAGGGCGAGGGTGGTGAGCAGTTGGACGACGTCGCAGCGCAGGACGAGTTCGCTGGCCGCGATGTCGCCGTCGGCGAAGTCGACCAGGTGGACCGCGCCGGTGCCGTCGACCAGCAGTGAGGACGGGACGAGGGCGCGGTGGGCGATCTCGCGGCGCTGGAGCAGGGCGAGCTGGCCCCAGGCGTCGGTGAGGAGCCCGTCGGTGATCTCCTCGTCGTCGAGCCGGTCGAGGGTGCGTCCGGCCAGGTGCTCGTACGCGATCAGGGCGGTGTCGTGGCCGAGGCCGGCGGTGGCGGCGATCCGGCGGGTGCGGACGCCGGCGGCGAGGGCGGCGTAGGTGACCAGGGCCTCGTGTTCCAGCCCGGTGCGCGGTGAGCGCAGGGCGCGCGGGTGGGGGGCGGTGCGCAGCCGCAGGCGGCGCCAGGCGCGCTGGACGGCGGCGGCGGTGACGGCCTGCCGGTCGAGCAGTTGGACGTCGAGTTCGGGCCGGTCGTCGGCCTGCCGGACCCGGTATCGGTCCGGTCCGGCGGGCAGTGCCTCGACCGGTCGCAGTCCGCTGTCGCGCAGGGCGCGGAGCACTTCGCCGGGCCGGGGCCGCGGGTCCGGGGTGCCGACGGCGTACAGGGTGCCGTGGGCGCCGGTCCAGCCGATGAGCAGCCCGAGCAGCAGGGCGGTGGGGGTGGCGTACCCGCCGGCCAGTCCGGCGAGGCCGGAGAGGGTGAGGACGGCCCAGGGCAGGCGCCGTTCGCGGCTGGCGGAGGCGGTCATGAAGGCGAGGACGGGCGCCAGGTAGCCGTAGACGGGTTCGGTGTGCGCGAGCGCGTCGGCGGGCAGCCGCTGGGTGAGGGCGGTGAGCAGTGAGGCCGGGGCGAGGTCGTCGGCCCACAGGTCGAGGGCGAGGGTGGCGCCGTACGCGATGACGGCGGCGAGCAGCCCGTCGGAGACCTGCTGGAGGGCGCGCCGCCGGTCGGGGCCGAGCAGGCGGCGGACGGCGAGGCCGACGGGCAGCAGCAGGACGGCGGCGGTGGTGAGCCCGCCGGCCAGGTTCGCCAGCGGCCTGGGGACCAGCGCGGCGGCCCCGGCGACGTCGGCGGCGATGCCGCCGGTGGTGGCGCGGGCGTAGTCGGCGAGCAGCAGGGTGAGCGCGATCGTGATCAGGCCGGTGAGCAGCCGGATCAGGGCGACGGGCTGTCGGACCCGGCCGGCCTCGGCCAGCGGGCGGGCCCGTCGCCGCAGGCCTCCCGGGCCTCCCGGTCGGCCGGGTGCGGCCCTGTCGGCATGCCGCTGCCCGGGTATCTCCCCGTCGCTGTCCGGTCGTCCGGCCGGGGTGGTGGTGCCGCCCCCGCCGGTGTCGCCGTTCGTTCTCCCCGTCACGATCGCCACGGGTGGCATGCTCCCATGCCGCCCGTGGGCCGGGGGCGCGGGTTCGGCGCCCCCGCCCCGCCCCCGTCGCGCCCCGGCCCCCCGTCGCGCCCCGCCCCTGTCGTGCCCCGCCCCCGTCGCGCCCCGGGCCCGCCCGCGTCACGCCTGCCGGGTCGGCAGCACCACCTGGTGGCGCAGGTTGACGTGCCGGGGCCGGCTCACGGTGTAGGCGATGAGGTCCGCGATGTCGTCCGCGCCGAGCGCCGGGATCGCGGCGAACAGGCCGCCGAGCTGTTCGCGCAGCACCGGGTTGTCGATGTGCTCGCCGAGTTCGGTGTCGGTGAGGCCGGGCTCGACGGCGCTGACCCGGACGTCGCGCGGGCCGAACTCGGTGCGCAGGGCGGTGGAGAGCTGGGTGAGGGCGGCCTTGGTGGCGCCGTACACCGCGTAGTCGGGGAAGGAGACGTGCGAGGCGATGGAGGAGACGTTGACCAGGTCGGCGGTGCGGCCGTCGGCGGCGGCCGCGGTGAGGTCGGCGGTGAAGGCGCGGACGATCCGCAGGGCGCCGGTGAGGTTGGTGTCGATCATCCGGGTCCATTCGTCGATCCGCCCGTCGGCGAGCGGGTTGGCGAGCATCACCCCGGCGTTGTTGACCACCAGGTCGACCGGGCCGTAGGCGGCGTGGACGGCCTTCGCGGCGGCGTCGACCGAGGCCTGGTCGGTGATGTCGGCGGTGACGGCGAGGGCCTGCCCGCCGGCCGCGGCGATCTCGGCGGCGAGCGCGTCGATCCGCCCGGTGCGGCGGGCGAGCAGGGCGACCCGGGCGCCGTTCGCGGCGAGCAGCCGGGCGGTGGCGGCGCCCATGCCGCTGGCGGCTCCGGTGACGACGGCGGTGCGGGTGGCGAGGGCGGGGTAGCTCATCGGGGACTCCTGGAGGGGTTCGACCTGCTGACGTCGACCACTCTGCGGCGCCGCCGCGCGCCTACCCAGGGCCACGTTCTTCCCGGGTCCGCGCTTCCCGGGAAGTCCCTGCCCGGGAAGTCCCTGCCTGGGAAAGGCAGTACCACCCTCGGGCCGTCGCCCCGGGGCTACCCTGCCTGGCATGGAGAACACCCTGGGGGACTTCCTCCGCTCGCGCCGGGCCCGGATCCAGCCGGAGGAGGTGGGCCTGCCCGCGCACGGCCGCCGCCGGGTGCAGGGCCTGCGCCGGGAGGAGGTGGCGCAGCTCGCCGGGGTCAGCGTGGACTACTACATCCGGCTGGAGCAGGGCCGCGGCGGGAGCGCCTCGGACGCGGTGCTGGACGCGGTCGCCCGGGTGCTGCGGCTGGACGGGGCGGAGACGGCGCACCTGCGGTCGCTGAACCGCCCGCCGAAGGAGGCGCCCGCCCGGGTCCGCGGGGACCGGCGGGTCCGCCCGGGGACGCGGCTGCTGCTGGACCTGATGGCCGGGGTGCCGGCCTTCGTACTGGGCCGCCGGATGGACGTGCTGGCCTGGAACGCCCTGGGCGACGCGGTGAACGGCTTCTCCGAGCGCGCCGCGGCCGGAAAGCCCGGTGCGCCGCTCAACCAGGTCCGGGACGCCTTCCTCGACCCGGCCGCCCGCACCCTGTACCGCCAGTGGGACGCCGTCGCCGCCGAGACCGTCGCCCAGCTGCGCCGGGACGCCGGGCTGCACCCGGACGACCCGGCCCTGGCCGCCCTGGTGGGCGAACTGTCGGTGCGCAGCGAGGAGTTCCGCCGGCTCTGGGCCGACCACCTGGTGCGGGAGAAGACCAGCGGCGTGAAGCTGCTCCGGCACCCGCTGGTCGGCGACCTCGACCTCGGTTTCGAGACCCTGGCCGTCCAGGGCTCGCCGGACCAGGTGCTGGTCGCCTACACCGCCGCGCCGGGTTCGCCCACCGCCCAGAGGCTGGCCCTGCTGGCCAGTTGGACGGCCGCCGGCCCGGTTCCGGAGCCCGCGGAGCGCGCAGAGCCCGTGGAGTCCGGGGACGGGTCCTGAGCGAACGGTCTGAGCGGGCGGCCCGGCCGGAGCCGTCATAGCCTTCGAACATGACCGCCTGCGAAGACCTCGCCATGGCCCCCCGGGACATCGAGCCCGCCCCGCCCACCGACGGCTGCGCGGACTGCCTGGCCGGGGGCAGCCGGGACTGGGTGCACCTGCGGGTCTGCCTGGACTGCGGCCACATCGGCTGCTGCGACAACTCGCCGCAGCGGCACGCCACCGCGCACTTCCACAACTCCTCCCACCCGGTGATCCGTTCCTACGAACCGGGGGAGGACTGGCGCTGGTGCTACGTCCACGAGGTCATGGGCTGAGCCGGCCCCCGACCGCTCCGGTGGCACCGGCCCGTCGACCGGATAAAATCCGGACATAACACCCGAGCGGCCCCTCGGTCCGGCATCCGTCCGGCCGCGGCCGCCGAAGGGAGGCCGACGATGACCAAGCGAACCGCGGGCAGCACCGCCCAGCTCCGCAAGGGCACCCAGGAACTGCTGGAACGCCGGGGCATGGCGACGATGCCCGGCCGGCTCGGACCGAAGCCCGCCTTCGGCGCGCTGTCCGCCCCCGGGAGCCCGACCGGCGACGCCTTCCGCCACGGCGGGCGGGACGCGGCCTCCGCGATGCCGCACGCCGCCCCGGCGATGCACGCGGAACTCAAGGGGCACCGCCACCGCGGCGCCGAGAAGCACTCGGCCCACTGAGCCGGCCCCGCGCCGACGATGCACCCCGCTGACCGGCCGACTGTCAGTGGGGTGCGCTACGTTCGAGCCGTTCACCAGGACGCGGCGGGGCGCCCGGAACGCACAGGGCGCGACGGGGCGGACGGTACGCACGAGGCGACGGGGGCGCACCATGACCGACGTGACCACGCAGGAGCCGGTGGAGCTCCAACTGGAGCGCCACCGCACCGAACTCACCGGCTACTGCTACCGCATGCTCGGCTCGGTCTTCGAGGCCGAGGACGCGGTGCAGGAGACCATGGTCCGCGCCTGGCGCGGGCACCGGGGCTTCGAGGGCCGCTCGGCGCTGCGCTCCTGGCTGTACCGGATCGCCACCAACGTCTGCCTGGACGCGCTGAACGGCCGCAAGGGCCGGGCCCGCCCGATGGACCTCGCCGGTCCGGTGACGGTGGCCACCGCGAGCGACGTCCGGCTGCCCGAGGTGACGTGGATCGGCCCCGCGCCGGACGGCCGGGTGCTCCCCGAGACGGGGGACCCTGCCGAGGTGGCCGCCCGGCGCGAGTCGGTGAAGCTGGCCTTCGTCGCCGCGCTGCAGCGCCTCGCGCCCCGGCAGCGGGCGGTGCTGATCCTGCGCGAGGTGCTCGGCTGGAAGGCCGCAGAGGTCGCCGAACTGCTCGGCGTCACGGTCGCCTCGGTCAACAGCGCGTTGCAGCGGGCCCGCGCGGTGCTCGCCGCGGACGCCTCCGCCGCCCGCCCGGCCGCCGCACTGGACGAGGCGCACCGCGCCCTGCTGGAGCGCTACGTCCGCGCCTTCGAGGCGTACGACATGGACGGCCTGACCGCACTGCTCCACGAGGACGTCACGCTCAACATGCCGCCGTACTCGATGTGGCTGCGGGGGGCGGCCGAGGTCCGGGCCTGGATGCTGGGCCCGGGGCACGGTTGCCGGGGCTCCCGGCTGCTCCCGGTGACGGCCAACGGCGGTCCGGCCCTCGCCCAGTACCGGCCGGGCCCGGCGGGCGGGTACGCGCCGTGGGCGCTGGTCGTGCCGGAGGTGTCGGACGGCCGGATCACCGGGCTCACCAACTTCCTCGACACCGACGTGCTCTTCCCGCTGTTCGGCCTCCCGGCCCGGCTCCCGGCCGAGTAGGCCGTGCTGCTCGGCGGGCGTGGCGGCCGCGCCCCGGTGGCAGAGTGGGGGCGACCGAACCGCCCTGCCCCAGGAGGAACACCGTGACGGCTGAGCCCTTGAGATCCCGCGAGGAGTGGCTGGCCTCGCTGCCCCGGATCTACGCGGCGGCGGGCTGCCTGCTGCGCGACGAGTCCGGCCGGATCCTGATCGTGAAGGCCGGGTACCGCGAGCACTGGCAGTTCCCCGGCGGGACGATCGACCTCGGGGAGGGCCCGGTCGAGTGTGCCGCGCGGGAGTTGGAGGAGGAGACCGGCATCGTCAAGGAGGCCGGCGACCTGCTGGCCATCTCCTGGACCCACCCCTCGAACGAACTCGACCACCCGGCCCAGCACTTGATGTTCGACTTCGGCACCGTCCCGGACGGCACCCCCGTGACCGTCCCGGCCGGCGAGCTGGACACCCACCGCTGGGCCCCGCTGGACGAGGCCCTGGAGCTGCTCGGCCCGGCCCGTTCGGCCCGGCTGCGGGCGGCCCTGGAGGCGGCCGCCGACGGCCGGGTCCGGATCGTCACCACCCACGTCTCCGGCTTCTAGGCCGAGCTGCCGAAGTGCCGTGCCCCGGAAGGGAGTCCCCCCAAGGCACGGTCGGTGGGCCGGTCCTCACCGAGCCCCGGGGTCGGCCTCCCGGGCGGCGATCAGGGCGGCGACGGCCTCCGAGACGAAGGTCTCCGCCTCGGTCTTGTCCACGTTCAGCCCGGCGAGCACGCCCTTCCCGTTCTCCAACTCCAGGAGGGCGAGCAGGATGTGCTCGGTGCCGACGTAGTTGTGCCCGAGCTTGAGCGCCTCCCGGAAGGTCAGCTCGACGGCCTTCTTGCCCTGGGTGGAGTACGGGATCAGCGCGGGCACCTGCTGCTCGACGGCGGTCGGCAGCGCGGCGGTGGTCGCCGTCCGGACGGCCTCCGGGGTGACGCCCTGGGCGAGGAGCGCCTTGAGCCCGATGCCCTCGGGCTCGGCGAGCAGGCCGAGCAGGATGTGCTCGGGGCCGATCTCGGGGTTGTTGGCCCGGCGGGCCTCCTCCTGCGAGGCCACCACGACCTTGCGGGCCCGGGGCGTGAAGCGGGAGAAGCCCTGGCTGGGGTCGAGGTCGGCCGGGCTGCCCGGGCCCTTGGAGACGAAGCGCTTCTGGGCGGCCTGCTTGCTGACGCCCATGCTGTGGCCGATGTCGGTCCAGGAGGCGCCGGAGCGGCGGGCCTGGTCGACGAAGTGGCCGATGAGGTGGTCGGCGAGTTCGCCGAGGTGGTCGGCGGCGATGACCGCGTCGGAGAGCTGGTCGAGCGCGTCGGTGTGGACCTTCTTGATCGCGGTGATCAGGTCGTCGAGGCGCAGCGGAGTGGTGTTGGGGACAACGGGATTCTCCATGCGTCAACCGTAGGTTGTCGACCCGAGGATCGTCAACCATCGGTTGACGCTTACCGCCGGGTAGCTTGTGCTCGCCCCGCGTCGAACTCCGCGACCCCTACGCGGCGGGCAGCAGTCGGCCCCGGACGGCGGCGACCTGGGCGGGCGTGACCCCGGCCGCGAGCAGGTATCCCGCCGGGTCCAGCCCGTCGAGCGCGGCGGCCAGGGCGGCCTCGGCGGTGGTCCCGGCCTCGGCCAGCGCGGCGTCGATCCGGCGGTACGGGTCCGGCAGGCCGAGCATCCCGTACAGCGGGCGGACGTTGGGGCCGCTCAGCAGGTAGTCCTCGGCGATCGAGGCCCGGTCGACCCCGGCCAGGGCGAGCAGCAGCAGGGCGGCCAGGCCGGTGCGGTCGCGCCCGGCGCCGCAGTGCACCACCAGGCCGCCGGGGCGGGCGTCGGCGATCGCGGTGACCAGCGCGGCGGCGGCGTGCGGGCAGTGCTCCAGGTAGGGGCGGAAGGCCAGCGGGGTGCCGTCCAGTCGGCCGTGGGCCGCCCACCAGGCAGGGCCGGCCAGTTCGTCCAGCGGGACGCGGACCAGCTCGACGCCGTCGGGCAGCGGGAGGAGCGGCTTGTACTCCTCGGCGTTGCGCAGGTCGACCACGGTGCGGACACCGTGGTCGAGGAGGGCGTCCCAGCCCTCGCGGGTCAGCCGGTCCAGGTTGTCCGCCCGGGCTATCGCGCCGCGGGTGGTCGGGCGGCCGGAGGCGGTGGGGAGTCCGCCCAGGTCACGGACGTTCAGGCAGCCGTCCCAGACGAGGGTGCGGTCCTCGGTGGTGGTCAGTGCGTCGGTCCGCATGTGGGGCTCCCCGGTCGGTCGTCTCGGGGGATCCCGTTATCCCCTCGTTATATGGACTCCCGGGAGATCCCATTGGTTCCTGATCGTTCGAACCCTCGGCACCGGCAGTTCGTACGGCGTACCGACGGTGTGCCGGCTGCGTTCCGGCTGCGTGCCCGGCGGCGCACCGACGGGGGCTCAGGCCGCGGTCGGGGTCCCGGTCTCGGCGGCGACCAGCTTCTCGATCGGGTCGACCGCGATCCGGCCGAACAGCGAACCGGCCGCGATCGCGCCGATCAGGAACACGGTGGACAGCCAGGCCATGGTCGACACCGGCAGGGTGAAGGCGCCGACCACCCGGGCCGCGCACTCGGCCAGCAGCGCGGTGCCCCAGATGCCGGCGAACACCCGCTCGTGGCGGCGGAAGGCCCGCGAGCCCGCCGCCCGGCCCTCGACCAGCCGCTGCCAGGCGGCGGCGCGGTCCTGCTTCCCCTTCGTGAGGAAGGGCATCAGCACCGGGGTCATCACCGGCTTGCCGACCGCCGCGGAGACCAGGATCGCCAGCGCCACGGTGCCGCTCAGCCCACCGTCCTTGGCGATCATCATCCGGGCGTCGCCGGTGACGAAGGTGAGCGCCAGGCCCGCCAGGTTGACCGCCAGCATCAGCGCGGCCCACAGGTTGACCTGACGCTCGCGCAGCAGGCCGAGGACGGTCCGGCCGGCCGGGAAGACGCTGCTCCAGGCCAGCGCGGCGAACTCGCTGAGGCCGCAGACCGAGTGCAGCAGGTAGTACCCCGCCAGCGGGGCGGCCACGTCGAGGACCAGCGGACGGAGCCCCGAGGCCACCGGGTTCGGCGCCGGGGCGGCGGCCCCGTCCGCGGGGGCGGGGGCGGTGGTGGCGGTGGCGGTGGCGGGCGTGGTGGTGGCGGGAACGGTGCCGGCGGCGCTGACGGTCTGGCTGCTCATGGTGGGTTCCTCCCCGGCTGGTGGCCGCGGGCCGCTGCCCGCGTCGTGCCTCCAGCTTCGCCGTCCGACCCTCCGTCAGAGCAGTGCCGTCCGTTGCCTGATCCGCATGACAGCTGTCACGGTGCGGCCCGTGACACCCCCGCCGACCTGCGCCGTTCTAGGGGTGCGTCGGGCCGAAGGCCCACAGCTCCCGGCCGAGTGTGTCCAGGCACCGCACCGTGCGGAACCGTTCGTCCCCGGCGGACAGGAAGCCCTGTGCCGCTCCGGCCAGCACCGTCCGGGCGACCCCGTCGCCCCGGGTCCAGGCGCCGGTCAGCACCAGCGCCCCGTCGGCCAGCTCGGCACGCTGCACCCGGGCCACCGAGGCGGTCAGCAGCGCGGCGTTGACGTCCTCCAGCTCGGCGGGGGAGAGGTACGGTCCGGCGGTGGGGGAGAGGTCCGCCGCGGCCCGGCGCCGCAGCTCCGGCAGGCCGTAGTCGCGGACGGCGGCGACGGCGTCGTCCAACGGCAGCCGCCAGCGCGGCCCGGGCAGCACCTCCCACCAGACGTCCTCGCCGACCGGCAGCACCTCGCCGATCCGGGCCCGCCAGACCTCGACGCCGCCCCCGGCGTCCGGGCCCGGCCGCTCCCCGTCGGTCCCGCCGCCACCCGCTCCGTCGCCGCCACCGGCCCCGTCGGCGTCGCCCGCTCCGTCGGCGCCACCGGCCCGACGGACCACGCGGAGCCCGAAGGTGAAGGCGACCCGGTCGGCGGCGGGCCGCTCGACCAGCTCGACCAGCAGCCGGTGCGTGTCGTCCGGCAGGACGAAGGCCCGCTGCCGACCGGTGAGGCCCAGGGCGCGCAGGGCGGGCGCGAGGTGTTCGCGCAGTCCCGTCGTGTGGAGCTCGTGGGCAGTCGTCATCGCGGTCTTTCCCTGCTGGTCGTGCGGTCGTCCCGGCCCCGCTCCGGCCGGGGACAGCCCGGAAGCGCCCGCCCGAACGGGTTCGGGCGGGCGTCGTAAGAACGGGCGCGGCGGGGTCGCGGGGTCACGGCGCGGGGTCACGGCGAGGGTCGGGCGCGTCGGCGGGCCCGGCGTCCGGGGCGCGGTCGGCGCCCGGATCGATTCGCCTACCGACAAGGTAGGCAGGGGCGGTGTCCCGGGGCTGCGGGCGAACGGCAGCCGTCCACGGGACCTTGGCCCCGTCCGGCCCGGTCCTTCGACCGGAGCCGACCCGTTGGCCCGGATGGCGCATCATGTGGCGGGTGCAGAGTGCAGAACAGCCCGGAGCGGGCACCGGCAGCCCCCTCGGCCGGTCCGGACCAGTACCCTCCGTCGGCCCACCACCGGGCGGGGGCCCCGCTCCCACCGACCTGACCGAGGCGGTCCGCGCCGCACAGGAGGGGGACGAAGAGGCGTTCCGGCTGCTGTTCCGGACCGTCCAGCCGGGCCTGCTGCGCTACCTGAGGGTGCTCGTCGGCGGGCGGCCCGAGGACGTCCAGGACGCCGAGGACATCGCCTCCGAGGCCTGGCTCCAGATCGCCCGCGACCTGCGCGGCTTCTCCGGCGACGGCGACGGCTTCCGCGGCTGGGCCGCCACCGTCGCCCGCAACCGGGCGATGGACCACCTGCGCGCCCGGCGCCGCCGCCCGGTCGCCGACCTGCCGTACGAGTACCTGGCCGAACTGGCCGCCGGGGACGACACCGCCCGCACCGCTCTCGCCACCGTCGGCACCGCCGACGCGCTGGCCCTGATCTCCCGGCTGCCGCGCGACCAGGCCGAGGCGGTGCTGCTGAGAGTGGTCATGGAACTGGACGCCGAGAGCGCGGCCCGGGTGCTCGGCAAGCGGGCCGGCAGCGTCCGGATGGCCGCCCACCGGGGGTTGCGCCGACTGGCCAAGCTGCTGGACCAGCCCTTCGCCTCCGGGGCCGGGATCCCGGCCGCCCGCCAGGCCGAACCGGGCGCCCGCCGGGCCGAGCCGGCTGCCCGCCGGGCCGAAGCGGCCGCCGGGGAACGGTCGCCGGCCCGGGCGCGGGAGTCCGCGGGGCGACCTGCCGTGGAACCCACGGAAAAAACTTCTCCGCAGGGTGTGACAGAACGCCGGGCCGCGACGCTGAAGGACATGAGATGAGCACCAACCGATCCCGTCGGATCGACCGTGATGCCGCCGAGCACCTGCTCGGCGGTGCCGTGGGCGGCCCGTCGGCCGGGCAGGACGCCTCGCTCACCGGACCGGACGGTGCCGGGCAGCTCGCCCGGGTGCTGGCCGCGGCCGCCGCCCCGGCGACGGCCGCCGAACTGGCCGGGGAGGAGGCCGCCCTGGCCGCGTTCCGGCAGGCGAGTCTCACGCCCGACCCCGTAGTGACACCCCTCCGGAGACGATCCATGGCAACCGCCGCGCTGGCCAGGGCCTTCAGCACGAAGGCCGCTGCCGCCGTGCTCGGCGCCACCGCGCTGTGCGGGGTCGCGGTCGCCGCCGGCACCGGCAACCTGCCGTCCGCCCTGGGCGGCGGCCCGTCCGAACCCGAGCACGCGGTCGCCGCCCCGGGCGGCCCGTCCGGCTCCCCGCACGACACCTCCACCGGAACCGGCTCCGGCTCCGCCTCCCCGGGCGGACCCACCCGGCCGTCCATCGGCGCCCCCGCGGACCCGCACCGCACCGTCCCGTCCGACCCCGGCTCGCCCGACGGCCCCACGGCCGGCGAGCACCCCCGGCACCCCGCCCCGCCCGCCGCCCTGGTCCCGCTCTGCCAGCGCTTCGCGGACCGTACGGGCAAGGGCGAACGCCCCGGGAAGCTGGCCGGCGACCCGCTGTTCGCCCCGCTGGTCGCGGCGGCCGGCGGAGCGGACGAGGTCCAGGACTACTGCGAGGGCGCCCCCGGCCAGGAGGACGGGGACCACCAGGGCACCGGCCCGCGGCCGAGCCCCTCCGGCGCCGGGAAGGGCAACGGCGACGGCGACGGCAAGGCCAAGCCCGGCAAGGGCAACGGGACCGGTACCGGTACCGGCACCGGGAACACCAACGGCAACACCAACGGCAACGAGGACACCAACGGCAACGAGGACACCAACGGCGACGGCAAGGCCAAGCCCGGCAAGGGCAACGCGATCCCGACCCCGTCGAACCTCCCCACCCTGCCGGACACCCGTCCGGGCAGGACCGGCCCCTCCGAGGACGAGCAGTCCGCCCGGAGATGACCCCCAGAACTCCGGATGGGCGGCGAGCGACTCCCCCCGGGCTCGCCGCCCATCCGGATCGCACCACCCGCAGTACGCACAACCACCCGAAGACCCCGGGTGGCCGGTCGGCTCCCCCGTGCCCACCGTCCATCCGGTCGGCCCCGGCCGGCTCGGCAGGCGCTCACCCCGGACGCGCCGCCGGCCCGGCCGGTCCGGAACGTGCGGCCCGCCCTCCCGCAGTCAGGGCGGGCCGCACCCCTCGACCGGCGGTCGGGGGACCGCTGCCCGGTCCCCCGGCCGCCACCCCCTCAGGTCCCGGGCCCGGGGCGGCTATCGTGCACAGGTGCACGAGGCCGCTCGGGACCCCGGAGGCCGCACGTGAGGGGAGTCCCAGGTGATCGGACGCGCGCTGAACGGGCGTTACGAACTCGTCGAGATACTCGGCGTCGGAGGCATGGCCACGGTCTGGCGCGGCCTCGACCGGGTCCTGGGCCGCCAGGTGGCCGTCAAGGTCCTCAACGGCGGCCTCGCCGACGACCCCCGTTTCGCCGAGCGTTTCAGCCGCGAGGCGCAGCACGCCGCGATGCTGGTGCACCCGAGGATCGTCATGGTCTTCGACTCGGGCGTGGACGAGGGCACCCCGTTCATCGTCATGGAGCTGGTGAACGGCCGTTCGCTCGCCGCGGTCCTGGTCCAGCAGCCGCAGTTGCCGGTGGAGCGCGCGGTCGGCATCGCGGCGGCGGTCTGCGAGGCGCTGTCGGTCGCGCACGCGGCGGGCCTGGTGCACCGGGACATCAAGCCCGGCAACATCATGATCACCGACGACGGCGGCGTGAAGGTGGTGGACTTCGGCATCGCCCGGGCCGGTTCGTCCAGCAACCTGACCCAGACCGCGAGCGTGCTCGGTACGGCCGCCTACCTCTCGCCCGAGCAGGCCACCGCCTCCGCCCTGGACGGCCGCACCGACCTGTACGCGGTCGGCTGCGTGCTGACCGAGATGCTCACCGGCGCGACGCCGTTCACCGCCGAGACCCCGGTGGCGATCGCCTTCAAGCACGTCAGCGAGCAGCCCCTGCCCCCGTCCGCGCGCCGCCCAGGCCTGCCGCCGGCCCTGGACGCGGTGGCGCTGCGCCTGCTGGCCAAGGATCCGGCCCACCGCCCGGCCGACGCCGCCGCGGCGCGGGCCGAACTCCTCGGCACCGTACCGGGCCTGGCCGTCGGCGATCCGACCGCGGAGCTGCTCGCGACCGCCGCTCCCACGCAGCTGCTGCCGCCGGTGGGGCCGATGGGGCCGACGGGGTCGATGCCGCCGATGGCACCGACGGGGCCGATGGGGCCGATGGCGCCGGTGCACCCGAACCAGCAGCACACCACCCTGCTCCCGCCCCAGACCCCGCACGGCGTCCCGCACCACCCCGTCCCGGCCGCGACCTCGGTGATGGCGCCGCTCCCGGCGATGCCGCCCGCGGCGCACCCGGCCGGACGGCTCCCCATGCCCGCCCCCACGGTGAGCCGGCGCAACAAGCCCCTGGTCCTCGGAGCGCTGGGCATAGCCGGCCTCGCCGGGGTCATCGCCGTGGTGCTGACCGCCGCCGACGAGCCGGCCGGCAACGCCGCCGCCAAGCCCCCGGCGGCGACCAAGTCCGTGGCCACCACTGCGACGACGGCCCCGACCTCCGCTGCTGCCGCCCCCACCACCCCGGCCGCCACGCCGACCGCTCCCGTGCCCACCCAGTCCGTCCCGCGCAACCAGCCCGCGGAGCTCCAACTCCAGTCCTTCCGGCAGGCCGTGGCGCAGGCGCAGGTCGGCAAGGAGCGCGACAAGCAGACGGAGCTGCTGCAGATCCTCGACGAGACCGCCTCCCGGCTGAACGAGGGCAACCCCGACGACGCCGCCCAGGAGCTCCGGGCCGCCCAGAAGACGATCAAGGACCTGGGCAAGAAGCACGCGATCGACGGCCCCACCTACGCCAACTGGAACGCCCGTCTGTCCGCGCTGTACGCGACCCTCCACACGTCGGCGGGCAACTTCCAGGACGACTGAGGCACTCCGCCCCGGTCAGGCGAACTGCAGCCGGTCGCTCAGCCCGGCCGCCGCGAAGGCCGCTTCCAGCGCCGTACGGCCCTCGGTGAAGTGCGCCCAGCTGTCGAAGTGCGCCGGCACCACGCGCCGCGCGCCCAGCAGGGCGGCGGCCTCGGCGGCCTGGGCGCTGTCCAGGGTGAGCAGCGCGCCGTCGAAGGGGCCGGGGCGGGCGGCGCCGGCGAACAGGACGGCGGTGTCCACCGGGCCGAACCGCTCGGCGATCTCCTCGACCAGCGGCAGCGAGGCGTTGTCGCCGCTGACGTAGACGCTCGGCAGGTCGGGCGCGGTCAGCACGAACCCGATCACCTGGCCGAGCACCGCCTCGGCGCCTTCGGGCCCGTGCAGCGCGGGTGTGGCGGTGACGGTGACGCTGCCGCCGTCCGGGCGGGCCAGTTCCACGGACTCCCAGGGGGCGAGCCCGCGCGCGGTGCCGCCGAGCCGCTCGGCGCCGCTGGTGGTGGTGAGGACGAGCGGGACGGTCGGCAGCAGGGCGCGGCCCGAGGTGTCCAGGTTGTCCGGGTGCTCGTCGTGGGAGAGCAGGACGGCGTCGACCGGGCCGAGGTCGGCGGGGGTGATGGGGGAGGGAGCGGTCTTGGTGAGGGCGCGGCCGCCGCCGCGCGGGTAGTCGCCGGGCTCGTCGAAGGTCGGGTCGGTGAGGAAGCGGAGGCCGCCGAATTCGATGAGGGCGGTCGGGCCGCTGAAGACGCGGATGTTCGACATGCTGGTTCACCTCACGGAGAAAGTCATCGTTTGACGTGATGAAACCTAACCCTCCATCACGGAAGAGCGCAAGGTTTACCATGAGAACCGTGAATGCCACCCTCACCGCCCCGCCGCCCGCACCGGGTTCGGAGCAGCATGTCGCCCTCGACTTCGCCAACAGCGACCTCGCGCTCACCACCGGCCGCCTCGACCTCCTGGCCACCCCCGCCGACGCCACCCGCTGGCTGGTCGAACGGGGCCTCGCCCCCGAAGGGGCGGAGGTCTACGAGTACTGCACCGGACGGCTGCGCGAACTCCGGTCCCGGCTCAGGGTGTTGCTCGCCGCCCGGGTCGACGGCGCGGTGCCGCCGGCCGAGGCCGTGGACGCGCTCAACGCCGCGCTCACCGCCACCTCCGCCGCCGCCCTGCTGCGCTGGGACGAGCCGGACGGCCCGTACCGCGCGCCGGCCCACCCTGCCGACCAGGTCGCCGTGCACGCCATGGCCGTCATCGCGGCCGACGCGGCGGACCTGCTCACCGGCCCGGACGCCGACCGCCTCGCCGCCTGCGCCGCGAGCCCCTGCATCCGCTTCCTGGTCCGCACCCACGCCGCCCGCCACTGGTGCTCGACCCGCTGCGGCGACCGCGTCCGCGCGGCCCGGGCCTACGCGCGCCGGAGCAAGGCTGAGGCCGCGTCATAATGGCGCGGTGCTGACGATCGGATCCCTCGTCCTCGGTGTCGCCGACATGCCCCGCGCGGTCGCCTTCTGGACGGCCGCGCTCGATTACGTCCCGAGGGACGGCCTGGTCGAGGACGACTGGACGGTGCTGCTCCCCGCCGACGGCGGCACCGGCGTCCAACTCGCCCTGGGGATCTCCGAGTCCCCCGTCCAGGTTCACCCCCGCGTCCACCTCGACCTCTACGCGGACGGCGCCGCCGCCCAGGCCGCCGAGGTCCGCCGCCTGATCGCCCTCGGCGCCCAGGAGGTCGACTGGGACCTCTACCCCGACGACCCGGACTTCGTCGTCCTCGCCGATCCCGAGGGCAACCGCTTCTGCGTCATCGACACCGCCCACGGTTGACCACAGGGTTGTCCACAGCCTGTGGACAACCCTGTGGGCCATCCCCTACGGCGTGTACTCGTACCCGATGGTGAACCGGGCGGGCAGGCACGACTCCGTGTACTCGATCAACCCGTCGTCGTCCGACCACCGGTGGACGAGAGCCAGGATCGGACTCCCGACCGCCACCGCCAGCCCGGCCGCCTCCCGCTGGTCGGCCGCCCGCGCGTGCATGTCGTCGCGCGCCGCTGTGACGGTTCGCCCTGTTGCTTCGAGGACCCGCGCAGTGATCCCGTCGTTCCGCCCCGGCGCCGTGTTGAGAAGGTCGGGCACGAGCGCGGCGAAGTGCGCGGGGTACCAGGACACTGCGAAGAGGGTCCGTGACTTGCCGCGCCCGGTGATGTATTCGCGGCGCACCAGCTGCGCGCCGTGCTCCAGGTCGAAGAGATCCGCCACGTAGAGCGGAAGTGTGACGAGTTCGGCAGCCGTCACACGGCCGGTCTCGCCCTCCATCAGGCTGGACCGCACCCGCTGCACCCGGGCGAGCCGGTCCCGGCTGCTGGCGGTCACCCTGGGGTCGTCCGCGACGAACGTGCCACGCGGCGAGGTGCGGAGGTAGCCCTCCACCTGGAGGTGCTGGAGCGCCCGACTCGCGGTGGCCACGGCGACGTTCCAGCGGCCGCTGATCTCCTTGTTGCTGGGCAGCTTCGAGCCCGGCTCGAGTTCCCCGGAGAGGATTCGCTGGCGGTAGTGATCGGCGATCACGGACCATGTCTTCGGCGTCTTGCTCGGCATGTGCGCTCGCTTCCGCTCGGTGGGCGATCCCCCGTATGGGCAGACTGGTTCACTCGTAACCGTAGCGGCCGACCTAGGCCACTCCCCATGCTGGACTAGTTCACTGACGGTCCGTCGGATGGCCGAGGCTCGGTGGGATCCGGAACACCGAACGGGCCGGACACCAAGTGGTCGAGAGGAAGTCGAACATGGGAAAGCGCGGAGACGGCAAGGGCGGTGAGTCCGGGGACAAGAAGCAGTCCAAGCGGGAGTCCGACGGCCAGTGGACCAAGAAGGTTCCGCCGGCCGACCCGGGCGAGAAGAAGAAGTGAGTGCCAACCAATGGATCAGTACGCACAGTTGCTGGCCGACCTGACCGAGGCCGGCGTGCTGGGCGAGCAGTGGCGGGGCGCGTTCGAGCGCGCCCCGCGCTCTGCGTTCGTTCCGGGCACCGTGTGGGTCCCGGACGACGACGCCCCGACGGGCTGTCGGCGGATCACCCGGTCCGATGACCCCGATGGTTGGTGGGCCGTGGTCGATGCCGACGATGTGGTCGTCACACAGGTGGACGACGGGGATGACGACGGACCCGGGGTCGCGACGTCATCGGCGTCCATGCCGTCCCTGGTCGCGGACATGCTCCGCCACCTGGACGTGGGCGACGGGCACGACGTGCTCGACATCGGCACCGGAACCGGTTGGACGAGCGCCCTGCTCTCGGCCCGGCTCGGCGACGGGCACGTGACGACGATCGAGGTGGACCCGAGCGTGGCCGCCGAGGCGGCGGCGAGGCTGCGGGCCGCCGGATTCACGCCCGAGTGCGTGGTCGGTGACGGGCTGGCCGGGTGGCTCCAGGGGGCTCCCTACGACCGCATCCATTCGACGGCGGCCGTCCGACTGGTGCCGTCCGCCTGGATCGAGCAGACGCGGCCCGGCGGCGTGATCGTGACCCCGTGGGGCACCCCGTACGCCAACGCCGGACTGCTGCGCCTGCTGGTCGGAGGGCCGGGCGAGCCGTCGCACGGCCGCTTCGTCGGCAACGTCAGCTTCATGTGGATGCGGTCGCAGCGGCCCCACGCCGTGACCGGCCCGGAGAGCCCGCCGGAGTACCGGGGCCCGTCCCCGATGGACCCCGACCTCGCGGAGGAGGACGTTCACGCGGCGTTCGCCATCGGCCTGCGGGTGCCGGGCGTCCGGTATCGACACGTGTGGGACGACTCAGACCCCAGCGGCACCTACCGCATGCACCTCTCGGACGGCGCGGGCTCGTGGGCGTCCGCCCGCTACGCCGGATGGGACGCCGGGGACGCCGTCTGCCAGTCCGGGCCGCGCCGGCTGTGGGACGAGGTCACCGGCGCCCGGCTGTGGTGGCTGGCGGAGGGCAAGCCGGACCTCTGCCGGTTCGGCGTGACCATCGCCCCGGACGGTGCGCAGTCCGTCTGGCTGGACGACCCCGACAACGCCGTGGTGTGACCCTGGTCCCTCGCAAGATTGCGAGGGACCAGGGAGGGTGGGTGGCCGGGCGCAGGAAGTCGGCGGGGCCGACTTCCCACTCTGCGGTCAAGCGGTCCGGTCAGCCCGAGGAGGGGCGGGCGGCGACGGCGACGTTGACGGTGCCGGTCGCGGTGCGGCCCAGTCCGTCGCGGACGGTGTAGGTGAAGGTGTCGCAGCCGGTGAAGTCGGCGGCGGGGGTGTACCGGACCTTGCCGTCGACGACTGCGGCGGTGCCGTTGGCCGGGGTGGAGACGCCGGTGAGGGTCAGGCCCCGGCCGTCGGTGCGGCCGGTGCTGCTGTCGACGGCGAGGACGTCGACGGTCGTCGCGGTGCCCTGGACGGCGGCCCCGGCGGCGGTGCGGGCGACCGGCGTCTGCGGGACGCGGGTGCTGCCGTAGTAGGTGAGGACGGCATAGGTGCCGTCACCCAGGTCGACCAGCTGGAGGCTCTGGGGCTGGGTGCCGTTGTAGGCGCTGGTGGTGACGGCGCCGTTGGAGCTGTCGACGGTGACGGAGTCGCCCGTGGCGGCGTTGCGGATGCCGGTGGAGCCGTCGTTCTGCGGGGTGAGGGAGAAGCGCTGCGAGGCGAGGCCGAGGGAGGGGCTGGCGCCGACGGTGAGGCCGTTGAGGGTGGTGGTCGCGACCAGGCCGGAGGCGGGGTTACGGATCTCCGTGGAGCCGTCGGCACGGGGGGCCAGGGTGAACTTCTGGGCCGCGTTGCCGTCCTGGTACGCCGAGCCGGTGATGAGCACGCCGGACACCGTCAGGGCGGTGCCGCTGATCGGTTGCGCGACGGCGTCGTTGACGTCGGAGACCGCCACGCGGACGGTGGCGGTGGACTGCTGGCCGAACTTGTCCCGGATCGTGTAGGTGAAGGTGTCGCAGCCGGTGAAGCCGGCGGCGGGGGAGTAGCGGACCTTGCCGTTGGAGACCGCGGCCGTGCCGCTGGACGGCTTGGAGACACCGGTGATCGTCAGGCCGAGCGGCCGGGTGGTGCCGGTGCCGGAGTCGTTCGCCAGGACGTCGACGTCGACGGCCCGACCCTTGTCCGTGGCCGCGGCGTCGTCCCGGGCCTGAGGTTCCTGGGGGTAGCTGTGGTCGGGGTAGAAGGCCCGGAAGCCCCAGGAGCCGTCGGCCTGTTGGACCAGCTCGAAGCTCTGGGACTGGGTGCCGTTGTAGGCCGCGCCGGTGACGCTGGAGCCGTTCATGGTCAGGACGGACTTGTCGCCCTGGTAGAAGCTGCGGATGCCGAAGGAGCCGTCGGCCTGCTTGATGATCCGGAAACTCTGCGGCTGGGTGCCCCGGTAGGTCGCTCCGGAGACGGACGAGCCGTTCATGGTCAGGACGTTGGCCGTGCTGGCCTGGGCCGGAACAGCGGCGGCGCCGACGCCGACGACGGCGGAGCAGAGAAGGGCCGTCGCGGTACGCGCGCGGCTGGAGGGGGTGGACATGCGCCTCTTCCTCGGAACAGGGGAGTGCCCGGGGAGGCTTCCCCGGGCACCTGGCCACCTGCCAACGGAAGATCCACTCGGTCCTTGACGGCCTGAGGGCGGATTCGTTTGCGTACGGCGATGCGGGTTAGGCGTGGTGGTCGAACTCGCCGGCCTTGAGGCCGTCGAGGAGGGCGGTGAAGGCTGCGAGGTTGGTGCGGAGGATGGTTTCGCCTTCGTCGGACTCGCGGAGCTCGACCAGCCCGTCAGCGGCGCGGACCTCCACGCATTCGTTGGTCGCGCCGCTGTAGCTGGACTTCTGCCACTTCGACTCAGGCATAGCTGTCTTCCACTTCTTTCTTCACTGATTGGATGAGGTCCCGCGATCGTTCATCGGAGAGCGCAAGGGCGTCCATGCGCTCGAAGATGGCCCGATGCTTGGCCAGGTCGGCCGGAGCGTCGAAGAACATGACGCCGTGGGCGAGGTCCGTCTGGACGGTGTCCAGCTCGGGGACTGGCCCGGTAGCGAATGTGAGGTTCTCGGAGGCGCCTGGGAAGGTCGCGACGGCGAAGGGCACTACTCGGATCGAGATTCCGGGTCGCACCGAATCGTCGATCAGCGCGTCCAGCTGGTCCAGGAGCACCTTGGGACCTCCGAACTGCATGCGCAGCGCGGCCTCGTGGATGAACGCTTGGAGTGGTGTCCTGCCTGAGCGAACGATCTGCTGACGCTGCACTCGGAAGGCCGTTCGGACGTCGATATCCGGGCGCGGCAGCGGTGGATAGACCCTTGTGAAGACCGCAGAAGCGTAGGCGCCGGTCTGTAGCAAACCGGGGATGTAGGCAGTGGTGCAGGTTGAGAGCGTCGTTGCGTAGTTCTCGATCTCTGCGACTTCGAGGAAGTCAGCTGTCAGGACTTCGCGGTACTCCTCCCACCAGCCTTTTCCTCGCTCAGTGACTATTCCGGCGAGCGCATCGATCAGAGGGCGATTGGCACATGCGCAGGCGGCGGCGATGGTGTGCAAGCGGTCGACACTGATGCCGATCCGTCCCGATTCCATCTGCGTGACCTGGGCTGGACTCATGCCGACAGTCCGGCCGAGCTCAGAGCTACCGAATCCAGCCTGTTCGCGCATCCTCCTCAGCTCGGTGCCAAGCCTGCGTTGGCGGAGTGTCGGATTGGAGCGTGGAGGCATGGGTTCCTTCCGTAGGTGCGGTCCGGCCCAGTGTGCCGCGCTCGTCGCAGGGTGGTCCACCAGTTACCACGTTAGGGGTAACTTCCAGAAAGGGTGGAAATTTGGATACTCATGTGAGCTATGGTCGATCTCACATCGATCCGACGGATCGTCAGTAACGCATATCCGTCGCACCGCAGAGCAGCCGTGCCCATCTGCACGGCCTGGTTCACGGCGACGTATCCGCCGGTTCTCCACCCCGCACACGCCCGGGAGTTCTCCCATGCGTCACCTCAACACGCCCTCCCTCGCCCTCTCCCGCCAGTCCCTCCGCAACGCGATGGTCCGCGCGGGCTGGCACCCCTCCGCCACCTTCGAGGCCGAACTCGCCCTCGGTGAGCTCCTCGCGAACGCCTGGCTGCACGGTGGCACCCCCGCGCCGGTCACCGAGATCCTCTTCCTCCACAACACCCTCCGGGTCTCCGTCGCCGACGAGAGCCCGCAGCTTCCCGTCCCGCAGCCCCTCGACCTCCTCGCCGAGTCCGGCCGGGGCCTCCAGCTGGTCGCCGGTCTCACCCACCGGTGGGGCGTCGACCCGCAGGAACGCGGCAAGGTCATCTGGTTCGAGTGCGACCTGGGCGCCGCCTGATGTCCCTCCCCCGCCGCCCGCTGCTGCCGACCGATCCCCGGGTCCGGGCCTGCACCGACGAGCACATCCGTACGCTCCTCGCCGAACTCCTCCAGCGCGGACGTAAGTTCGGCCTGCTCTTCCCCTCCGTCGACACCGACCGGACCCTCGACGGGCGCGTCCTGGTCTGCTTCAACACGGCGCCCGCGTCGACGCTGCTGAACCTCCTGTCCCTCCTCCTCGAAGCCGAACGACAGTGGGGCGCCCCGTGCGATTCCTGATCGCCGCGGCCTTCGCCGCCCTCCTCGCACTCGCGCTCGCGACCGTCGCCCTGGGGGTCGTCACCGCTCTCCGCGCGACCCCGCCGGAGCCGGATGAGGGCGACTGACGGGCCGGCGGGACCGCAGCGGTCCTCACCCGCGGCGCCGGATCCGCCGTTCCATGTTCCCGCGGATCGTCCGCGACGCCGTCCCGGCCGCCGCCGCGAGGAACACGAAGTTGTACCCGATCTGCAGCACCACCACGAGCCGCGCCGTCTGCCCCGCCGGGGTGATGTCGCCGTACCCCACCGTCGCCATCGTCACGACCGTGAAGTACAGCGCGTCCAGCCGCGTCTCCAGCCCCGCGAACTCGGCCTTGTGCGCGCCCAGCGCGTAGTACGTCGCCGAGAAGATGACCATCGCCAGGAAGATGAGGAAGGCCAGCCAGGCCACCGGCTGCTTCGCCGTCCCCTTGAGCACCCCGACGATCTTCGCCAGCATCAGCCAGCTCAACCCGCCCAGTGCCGCCACGAAGACCGTCCAGCTCAGGAGCGGCCGCCGGTCGCCGAACCACTCCAACGGCAGCGTGAAGTACCCGACCATCAGCAGCGTGAACGCGCCCAGCAGCCACGCCACGGCCCGGAGGTCGGCCGACGGGAGAGGAGGGATCTCGGACATCCCGCCCAGCCTGGTCCACCCGGACCCGCCCCGCCCGCCCGGCTACTCCGGCCGGGGCGAGGCGGCCCGGGAACGCGTCGAGCCCCCGGTGGAATCCACCGGGGGGCTCGACCAGAACCTCGTACGACGACTCAGGCGGTCGTCTCGGGGCGCTTCGCCTCGGCACTCTTCGTCACGTTGGTCGGCGTGACGGCCGGGCGGTCGGCGGCCTGCTGGGGGGCGGCCGTGCTCTGCGCGGTGCCGGCGTCCGCCTGCTCGCCGCCGTCCTCGCGCATCGCCTTGGTCTCCGCCTTCAGGATGCGCATCGACTTGCCGAGGCCACGGGCCATCTCCGGCAGCTTCTTCGATCCGAACAGCAGGACTACGACCGCCAGCACCACCAAGATGTGCCAGGGCTCAAGACCGTTCCGCAGCATCCCTGGCCACCGGTCCCTTCTTGTCTAGAGTCACGGAGGGCGCTAGGCCCTGCTGGCCAGTATGCCTGGCCCCCAGGCCGAACGGATACACCGGACGGGAAACGCTGGCCGAAAACCAGGTGCCGCCCGAACGGATCACCGATGGCGGCGCCGCCGGGCCATCAGTAGACGAATGGCACCAGCCGCTTGGAAACCCGCTGGTAGTCGGCGTACGCCGGGCCGAACGCGCCGAGCAGCAGCCGCTCCTCGGCGGCGATCCGCCAGCCGTACGCGCCGAGCAGCAGAACGGTGACCAGCAGTGCCGCCGCCCAGCTGCCGGTGCCGAGCGCGTAGCCGCACCAGACCAGTAGGCTGCCCGCGTAACCCGGGTGGCGGATCAGCCGGTACGGGCCGCTGCGGACCACCTGCTGGGTGTCCACCGTCCGCAGGGTGCGGGTGTAGTAGCGGCCCAGGGTGCGCATGCCCCAGCCGCGCAGGGCCAGCCCGGCGACGACCAGCGTGACCCCGGACCAGCGCGGCCCGGTGGGCAGCATGCCGACGCCGGCGCGTTCGAACAGCACCACCACCAGGACGGACACGACGTAGCAGGTGAGCAGCAGCCGGGTCGAACCGCGGTCGCGGTCGTCGGCGCGCCAGCTGCCGGCCGCGCTGTCCTCGCGGCGGCGCAGCAGCAGCTCGTAGCCGACCCAGCAGAGGACGCCGAGCAGGGAGAGGAGGGACGGCAGGGACATGGGGAGCTCCTGACGGTCGCGGACTACCCCTCCACGGTCCCCCGGCCGCGCCGCCGGGACACGCACCCGGGGGTGGATGCCGCCGGGTCCACCCCGGGGTGGACGGTCTCCGCGATCGCTGCGGTCACCGCGGTCACCGCGGTCACCGCGGTCACCGGGGCCGCCGCGCCAGGAGGTAGCCGCGCCGGGTGTCGGCCTCCTCGGGCAGGCCGTCCCGCTCCAGCCGGGCCTCGACGCCGAACCCGGCCTCGGCGAGGCGGGCGGCGACGGTGTCGGTCCGCAGGAAGTGGAAGTCCACGTCGACGTCGTGGCCCCACCACTCCGCCAGGTGCCGCACCTCCTCGCCCAGGTGGAAGGAGACCAGCAGCAGCCCGCCGGGCCGCAGCACCCGCAGCATCTCGGCGAAGGCGGGCAGCAGCTCGTCCGGCTCCAGGTGGATCACCGAGTACAGGGCCACGGCCGCCGCGAACTCGCCGTCGGCGGCGGGCAGCGCCAGCAGGTCCCCGGTGCGGAACTCGGCCCGCGGGTGCTCGCGCGCGGCCAGCTCGACCATCCGCGGCGACAGGTCGATCCCGACCACCCGCGCGCCCTGCCCGGTCAGCCACCCCGCCACGTGCCCAGGCCCGCACCCCAGGTCCGCCACCACCCCACCGGCCGCCTCCTCCAGGACGGCCCCCAGCAGCGCCCGGTCCACCACCTTGTGCGCCAACTCGCCCCCGATCCGCCCCAGGTACTCCTCCGCCACCACGTCGTAACTCCCGCGCACCCGCCCGTGTCCAGTCCCCATGCCCCTCACCCTGACACGGCCCTGCCCCTTCTCACCCCCCAGCACGAGAAACCGGACCACCCACACCCTCCGCCCCACCCCCGCGAACCCGCCAACCCCTCCCCACCGCAGGCGACGCACGGGAAGTCGGCAGGGCCGACTTTTCGCGCGTGCCCAGTCGCCAAGCCCCCGCAGCACCGCCCTCGCCAGTCCTCCCTGCGCCGGAAGTCGGCCGGTTCGACTTCTCGTGCGCGCTTCCGACCGCCGTGCTCCGACTCCTTGCTGCACCTCTGCCCTTGCCGGTTCTCCCTGCACGGGAAGTCGGTGGGGCCGACTTCTTGTGTCGGCGCCGACGGGGTCGCCGGGGGTGCGGCAGTGCTCGTTGGCTGTGCGATGAATCAGCGGGGTCGGGGTTCGGCTCGTCCCGGGGGATTCCTGGAGGCAGGTGGTGCACGGGAGGTCGACGGGGTCGACTTCTTGTGTCAGCGCAGACGGCCGCCGGGGGGTGCGGCAGTGCTCGTTGGTTGTGTGGCGAGTCGGCTGGGTCGGGGGGAATCCCGGCGCCGGGCGGTGCGCAGGAAGTCGGCCGGGCCGACTTCTCGTGCGCGTGCTGGGGCTCGGGGGAGGACGGCGGAGAGCCCCCGTCCGGGTGGGCGGGGGCTCTCGATGACTCGCGTGGACGGTGGCCGTGCGGTGGGTCAGGCGGCGACGGGCTGCTCCGGGGCCGGGGCCGGGGCGGGGGTGGCGGCGGGCAGGTGGCGCAGGAGGCGGTGGGCCAGGACGGCGGCGCCGAGGGCGAAGACCAGGCCGACGACGGCGGCGACGTGCAGGCCGTCCGTGAAGGCGCCGCGGGCGGTCTCCAGCAGGTCCGGGCCGAGCCGGCCGGGCAGGTGGGCCGCGACGGAGACCGCGCCGCCGAGGGTGTCCTGCGCGGTGGCGGCGGCGGTGCCGTCGACGCCCGCCGGGAGGGCGCCGTCCAGCTGGTGGCGGTAGATCGCGGCGCCCGCCGCGCCCAGCAGGGCGATACCGAGCGAGCTGCCGAGTTCGACGGCGGTCTCGGAGGTGGCGGAGGCGGCTCCGGCCTGCTCGACCGGGGCGGCGGAGACGACCATCTCGGCGGTCATCGTCATGGTGCCGACGGTGCCCGCGGCCAGCACGCCCGCCGCGGTGAGGATGAGTGCCAGCGGGGAGTGCGGGCCGACCTGGGTCATCGTCGCGAAGCCGCCGGCGCCGACCACGAAGCCGCCGCCCATCAGGGCCGCCGGGCGGACCTTGCCGGCCAGGGCCGAGCCGATCCCGATCGCCGCGCCGACGCCGACGCTCGGCACCAGCGACCAGAGCGAGGCGGTGAACGGGCTCATGCCCTTGACCAGCTGGAGGTACTGGGAGGTGAAGAGGGCGAAGCCCATCATCGCGAACATGGCCAGGGTGTTGACGCTGATGGCGCCGCTGAACGTGCGGATCCGGAACAGGCTCAGGTCGATCAGCGGGTTCGCGGCGGTGCGCTGGCGCTGCACGAAGGCGACGGCGATCAGCAGCCCGGCCGCGGCGGCGAGGGCGGGGAGCGGGCTCCAGCCGTCCACGGCGAGGGTCTTGACGCCGTAGACCAGGGGCAGGATCGCGGCGAGCGAGAGCACGGCGCCGGCCACGTCGAAGCGGCCGGTGCGGGCGGTGGTGCGGTACTCGGGCAGCAGGACGGGCGCGGTCAGCAGCACCAGGACCATCACCGGGACGGCGACCAGGAAGGCCGAGCCCCACCAGTAGTGGTCGAGCAGCAGCCCGCCGGCGACCGGGCCGAGGGTGGCCCCGGCGGTGAGGGCGCCGCCCCAGGCGCCGAGGGCGACCTGCCGCTGCTTGGGGTCGTGGAACATGTTGCGGATCAGCGCCAGGGTCGAGGGCATCACGGTGGCCCCGGCGACGCCGAGCAGGGCGCGGGCGGCGATCAGCTGTTCGGCGCTGCCGGACCGGGCGGCCAGCAGCGAGGCGACGGTGAAGCCCGCAGCACCGATCATCAGCAGTCGGCGGCGGCCGATCCGGTCGCCCAGCGCGCCCATCGTGATGAGCAGTCCGGCCAGCAGGAACGAGTACATGTCCATGATCCACAGCTGCTGGGTGCCGCTGGGGGCCAGCTCGGTGGAGATGTACGGGACGGCGAAGAACAGCACGCCCATGTCCATGGAGAGGACCAGGGTCGGGAGCAGGAGGACGGCCAGGCCGGTCCATTCGCGACGGCCTGCGCGGCCGGTGGTTGCGGTCATGGGGAAGACGGTACGGACGTTTCAGACGCTTGTCTAGTACAGATGTGTAACTCGAACGTCCAAGACGTTCGTGCAAGACATCCGTGCAGATGTTCCGTAGGATCGGGGCATGGGAAACCGCGAAGACCTGATGGCCGGCGCCAAGCACTGCCTGTACGAGAAGGGCTACGGACGCACCACGGCCCGCGACATCGCGAGCGCCTCGGGCGTCAGCCTGGCCGCGATCGGCTACCACTTCGGCTCGAAGGACGCGCTGCTCAACGCCGCGATGATCGAGGCGATCGGCGAGATGGGTGAGGCCCTGGGGGTGGTGGTGTACGGCGCCAACCAGGTGTCCGACGACCCGGAGACGCGCTTCGCCGCCGCCTGGAACGGCCTGCGGGACGTCTTCGCCGAGCACCGGGGGCTCTGGGCCGCGCAGTTCGAGGCGCTCGCCCAGGCCGGGCACAACCCGGAGCTGGCGAAGGCCTTCGAGGACGCGCAGAAGGACGGGCGGCTCGGGCTCGCCGCGGTGTTCCAGGGGCTGCCCGAGGTGCCGGACAACGAGGAGGAGCTCGCCCGCGGCACCTTCTACCAGATCCTGCTGGCCGGCTACGTCGCCCAGTGGCTCGCCGCGCCCGACCTGGCGCCGACCGGCCAGGAGTTCCTGCGCGGGCTCCGGCTGGTCAGCGGCACCGTGCTGGGGGCGGGCGCCACGCCCTGACGCGCGTTACGCCCTGACGCTCGCCAGGCCCTGGCACCCGCCAGGCCCTGGCACCCGCCAGGCCCCGACACCCGCTACCCCCCGACACCCGCTACGCGGTGACGGCGGTCAGCAGCACCACCGAGTCGACGTGGGCCACCAGCCCGTGCCGCTCCTGCGGCACGGGCTCCAACTCGCCCGCGGCCAGCTCCACCCGCCGCCCGGCGATGGTCAACGAGACCCGGCCGCGCAGCACCTGGACGCTCCCCGCGGTGGGCGGGGTGTGCTCGTCCAGCGAGGTGCCCGCGGTCAGGGCGATCACGGTCTGCCGCAGCACCCCGTCGTGCAGCACCAGATGGGCGCTGCGCCCGTGCGGACCCTCGGCCGCCCGGGCGGCGTGCTCCACGGCGAGCCGTTCGAGATCGGGCATCGCGCCGCCTCCTCCTCTGCCGGGTGCCCAGGCCGTGTGCCCAGGCTGGCGGACGCACCGCCGGGGCGCACCCGGGAGGGGTCCGGAGCGGGCCGCCCGAGGTGCAGGCCCCGCCGACTGCCCGCATCGTGGAGGCATGGCGACCAACCAGAGGATCTTGAACGGACTCCAGGTCAACCGCTCGCTGCTGGCCGGTGGCGTGGTGCTGACCGGCATCGGCTCGGTGCTCGGCGCGGCCGGGGCGGCACTGGTGTGCGCGGCGCTGTTCACCGCGGGCCGCGACTGGGTGCGCAGCATGGAGACGCCGCCGGGCACGCTCGCCCAACGGGCCCTGCACGAGGCGAAGGTGGCTTCCTCGGCCGGCTGGGAGGCCTGGCGCGCGGAGCACGGCTCGCCCAACTGAGCACGGACGGGCGAACGTACGGCACGGCGGGCCGCCATGGGGGTGCGGCCCGCCGCGGTTCCGGGGGCTGGGGCGCCGCTACAGCCCCAGCGACTTGGCGATGATGCTGCGCATGACCTCGCTGGTGCCGCCGTAGATCCGGAAGACCCGGTTGTCGGTGTAGAGCCGGGCGATCGGGTACTCCAGGATGTAGCCGTAACCGCCGTGCAGCTGGAGGCACTTGTCGATCACGGTGGAGGCCGACTCGGTGCAGAAAAGCTTCACGGCGGCCGCGTCCGCGACGCTCAACTCGCCGTTCTGGTAGAGCTCCAGGGCCTGGTCCACCATCGACTGCTGCGCCAGCACCTGGGCCTGGCAGTCGGCCAGGGTGAACTTGGTGTTCTGGAACTCGGCCACCGCCTTGCCGAACACCTTGCGGTCCTTGACGTACTGCACCGCGAACCGCACCGCCGCCGCGGCCGCCGCGTACGCGCCGACCGCGATCGCCAGCCGCTCCTGCACCAGGTTGTGGGTCAGGTACGAGAAGGCCCTGCCCTCCTCGCCGAGCAGGTCCTCCACCGGCACCTTGACGTCGACGAACGCCAACTCGGCGGTGTCCGAGGTGCGCAGGCCGATCTTCTGCAGCTTGCGCCCGACCGAGTAGCCCGGCGAGGTGGTGTCCACGCACAGGATGGAGAGCCCCGCCCGGCGGTCCTCCGGGTCGTACGCGGCGGTGCGGGCGACCACCAGGACCAGGTCGGCCAGCACGCCGCCGGTGATGAAGGTCTTGGCGCCGTTCAGGACGTAGTGGGTGCCGTCCTCGGAGAGCCGGGCGGTGGTGGTGATGCCCGCGAGGTCGGAGCCGGCGCCCGGTTCGGTCATCGCGATCGCGGTCATGATGTCGCCGGAGACGAAGCCGGGCAGCCAGCGCCGCTTCTGCTCCTCGTTCGCGTACTCCAGCAGGTACGGCAGCACCAGTCCGGTGTGCACGCCGGAGGAGCCGAAGCTCACCCCCGCGCGGGCGGTCTCCTCGGCGATCACCGCCTGGTACTTGAAGCCGCTCTCGCCCGCGCCGCCGTACTCCTCCGGCACCTCGATGCCGTAGACGCCGAGTTCGCCGAGCTGGCGGTAGAAGTCGCGGGGCGGGTGGCCGTCGGCCTCCCAGCTCTCGTAGACCGGGACGACCTCGTTGGCGATGAAGTCCCGGATGGTCTCCCGGAAGGCCTCGTGGTCCTCGTTGAACACGGTGCGGCGCACGGCGGCGCTCCCTTCGACGGTGCCGGCCGGAGGGCCGGCGGAGGCGGAACGTACCAGGTGGTGGCCCGACAAGTTAATCCCGGGTAGCCTCGACTGTCCAGCGTCGGCGGGCCCGGGGCGGGCCCGGGAACGCTGGTCGACGCGGCTGCCAAGTGAATCCTTGCTAGCCTTCGGGCGGAGCTCGGGACGGATGCGGGGAGGTGCGCGATGGTGGTCCGGAGGCCGCCCGGCCGACGCGCCCAGATCCTCGCCGTGGCCGCCGACCGCTTCCACCGCAGCGGCTACCACCAGGTCTCGATGTCCGAGGTCGCGGCCGGGGTGGGCATCACCGCGCCCGCCCTCTACCGGCACTTCCGCGGCAAGCCCGAACTGCTGGACCGCGCCGTCCGGTTGGGCCTGGACGCGCTCGCCGACGGCCTGCGCGCGGCCGGCAGCACCACCGAACTCGGCGCCGCGCTGGCCGCGGTGGCGGTCGGCCACCGCCCGCTCGGCACCCTGGTGCAGCGCGACGCCCGACTGCTGCCGCCGGCCCGCCGGGCCGGACTGCGCCGCGAACTCCGCGCGGACGTCGCCCTGATGGCCGCCGTACTGCGCGCCGAGCGGCCGGAACTCTCCGCCCCGGATGCCGAGTTGCTCTGCTGGTCGGCGCTCTCCGGCTGCGCCGGGCTGTCCTACCAGTCGGCCGCCCCGCAGCCCCGCCGGGCCGAGGCGCTGCTGCGCGAACTGGTCGCGGCCGTCCTCGCGGTCCCCCTGGACGGCACCGCCGAGAGCGCCGACGACACCGCCCCCGCGTCGCAGCGGACCCAGGGGCGGACCCAGGAGCGTGCACAGGAGCGGACCCAGGCGCAGCCACCGGAGCAGCCGAGGCCGCAGGCCCGCCGCGAGGAACTGCTCGCCGCCGCCGTCCGGCTGTTCCACCAGCGCGGCTTCGACAACGTCAGCACCGATCAACTCGGCGCCGCCGTCGGCATCTCCGGCCCGAGCGTGTACCGGCACTTCGACAGCAAGGCCCAGCTGCTCGCCGCCTCCCTGGTGCGCAGCCGGGAGCGGCTCTGGCACGAGGTGGACGGCGCGATCTCGACGGCCGCCGGGCCGGCGGAGGCGCTGGCGGCCGGGCTGGGCGCGTACGTCGACTTCGCGCTGCGCAACGGCGACTACCTGGGGGCGATGTTGAGCGAGACCGAGCGGCTGGCCCCGCCGGACCGCCGGGCCGCGGTGGACTTCCGGCGGGACTTCCTGCGCACCTGGGTGGGGCTGCTCCGGCAGGTGCGCCCGGAGTACGACGCGGTGACCGCCCGGATCCGGGTGCACGCGCTGTTCTCGCTGGTCAACGACGGGGTGCGGAACCGCCCGTACAGTGCCCGGCCCGACCTCGGCGACTGCCTGCGGCGGATCGGCCGGGCGGTGCTCGGAGTCGAGACTTCGTAGGAGCACCCAGGCGCACCCAGGAGCACCCGGGAGCACCTGAGACGGAGCGGGCCGGGTGCCCGCCACCGTCGGAACGGCGGCGGGCACCCGGCCCCGTGCGGTGCGACCGGACGCGGACCCGGTCGGGCCCGGCTAGTAGAGGACGTGCGGGTAGTAGACCCGGGCGTCGAAGTTGCCGTTGCCCTGGAGGGCTCCGACGTTCCCGCTGTTGCCCGCCACGGCGAGGCCGTTGTTCTGGTTGCTCGCCCCCGAGCCGGTGGCGGTCTGCTGGGTGTTGACCACGTTGCCGTTCACGGTGCCGATGACGTTGCCGGAGCCGACGTTGCTCACGACGCTGCTGTTGGAGTGGTCGATCGCGCCGGCGCCGTTGTCGGCGTGGGCGGTGGCGGCCCCGACGCCGACGAGGAGGAAGGCCCCGAGGGCGGTGACGGCGGCGGCTGCGCGAATACGGGACACGCTGGTCTCCCTGAGCTGGAAGTGCGAATGTGGCGCGATCCGGAGTGGCCGCTCCGTAGCGCCGTTGCCTGACGTCGCACGTTCAGCATTCACCAGTGACGTGGACGAACTCCACCAAACGGGTGGCATTTCCCTCGATGGTGGGGGAGCGGTCAATTCCGAGTTGACCAGAATCCGTCATTCCGCCTGATGTATAGAAAGAAATGGTCGACGGATTGTCGCACTGGCACACTGAGGACCCATGTCTGAAGGTGCCCCGACCGAGCCCACCCCGACCGAGCCCACCCCCGCCGAGCCCACTCCGGCCGACGGCGTGCGTACCACCGAGGTCGACCTCGGTGGCCTGGTGAACGTCCTCGCCACCCACCTCTACTCCACGCCCCTGGTCGCCCTGCGCGAACTGGTCCAGAACGCCCACGACTCGCACACCCGCCGGCTCCTGGAGGACCCGGACGGCGAGCACCGGCCGCGGATCCGGGTACGCGCCGACGCCGCGCGGCGGACCGTCGCCATCGAGGACACCGGGGCCGGCCTCACCGAACCGGAGATCCACGCCTACCTCGCCACCGTCGGCACCGGCTACACCCGGATGCTGCGCGAACTGACCGGGAACCAGGAGCTGATCGGCGCCTTCGGCCTGGGCTTCCTCTCCGCCTTCTCGGTCGCCGACGAGGTGACCGTCACCACCACCTCGCACCGCGAACCGCGGCTCGGCCACCGCTACCGCAGCCGCGGCGGCGAGCAGTACCAGGTCGACCCGGCCCCCGCCCGCCCGGAGCCCGGCACCGTCGTCGAACTGGCGCTCAAGGCCGAGCACGCCCACCTCGCCGACGAGCACGCCCTGCGCGAAGTCCTCGGCCGCTACTGCGTCCTGCTGCCCGTACCGGTCTACGTCGGCGACGACGAACGGCCCGTCAACGCCGTCCAGGTGCCCTGGCGCCAGCGGGTCGACGGCGACCAGCACGCCGCCCGGATGCGCTTCGCCACCGCCTTCGGCCGCCGCTTCGAGCCGCTCACCGCCTTCCCCGTGCTGCCCGTCCAGGGCGACGGCCCCGGCGACGGCCCGTCGGACGGCGCCACCGACGGCCCGGCCGGCAGCGCCACCGACGGCCCGTCAGGCGGCGCCACCGACGCGGTCGGCCTGCTCTGGGTCCAGGACGGCGGTTCCTACGGCAGCAGCGACAACCGCGACCTCGCCGTCTACCTGCGCGGCATGCTGCTCGCCGAGGACGCCCGCGACCTGCTGCCCGGCTGGGCCGGTTTCATCGGCGGCGTGATCGAGTCCAGCCGGCTCACCCCCACCGCCAGCCGCGAGGACCTCCAGCGCGACGAGCACTACCGCGCGCTGCAACGGGCCCTCGCCGACGCCGTCGTGGACGGCCTGTACGAGACGGCCCGGCTGCGGCCCGCCGTCTGGCGCCGGATCCTCACCCGGCACGGCCAGGAGCTGCTCGGCGCCGCGCTCTGCGACGACCGGCTGTTCACCCTGCTCGCCGACGACGTCCCGGTGCCCACCTCGCAGGGCGACCTCACCGCGGGCGGCCTGCGGGCGGCCGGCGGGGGCGCGGTGCACGTCGCGCTCGGCAGCGGCGGCGGCTTCGAGGAGATGCTGTACCGGGCGATGCGCGTCCCGATCGCCCGCGGCGACCGCTACGCCGTACTGCCGTTCCTGCGCCGCTACGCCCAGTTGCGCGGCTGCCGGCTGGTCGAGCTGGGCAGCGAACAGGGCAACCGGGAACTGTTCCGCGACCCGGAGCGGCCGCTGCCGCCCGAGGAGGCGGCCTGGCTCGCCGGCGCCCTCGCCGACCAGGGGGAGCAGCTCGTCCCGGCCCGCTTCGACCCGCCCGGCCTGCCGCTGGTCCTGGTGCCCGACCGGGAGGCCGAGTTGAAGGCCCGGATCGAGGACGACCAGGCCGACGCCCGGATCCCGTCCGCCGCGCTGCGGCTGGCCCGGGCGTTCACCGCCCGCACCGACGGCGCGGTCAAGGCCCGGCTCTACCTCAACCTGGACTGCCCGGCCGTGCGGGACCTGCTCGCCGCCTACCGCACCGGCCACACCGGCAGCGCCACCGCGGCCGGGCTGCTCCGCTCGCTCAAGGTGATCATGGCGGCGGCCTCCACCGGCCCCGCCGAGGGGGACCTCGGCGCCGCGCTGGCCGGCATCGGCACCGCCGTCTCCGCCCTCACCGCCGCCGTCCCGCCCGGCCTGCCGGACGTCCCGGACAGCCCCGGCGCGCTCCGGGGCGAGGCGTGACGGCCGACTCCCCGGCCGACGCCCAGCCGGACGCCCCGACTGGCAGACCCGCGGGCAGACCGGCCGCCGCCCCGCCGGGCGCCCCGACAGCGGCCCACGCCAGACCACACACCAGCACCACGCAGGGGGAACAGCCATGACCACCGACATCTGGGCCTGGGTGCGCGACACCCACCAGCAGCTGCGCGAGGCCGGCCACGCACGGCTCGCCGACGCCATGTACGAGCTGCCCGAACACGCCACCGAGGGCCGCAACGAGCAGCTCGACGCGGTCTTCCCGGAGGCGGTCGCCTCCGCCCGGGCCCTCGGCCTGCCCTGGGTCGAGGTCTACCTGCGGCACTGGCGGATGCAGAACCTGCTGAACAAGCGCCAGCAGGGCGAGTCGGTGATGCCCGAGGCGGTCGACCTGCTGGAGTTCGCCCACCGGGAGGAGACGGTCGGCTGCCCGCAGTCCGTCTGCGTGGTGCAGGACTTCGCGATCTGCCACGCCCGGGTCGACGGCCCCGGGTACGTGGCCGAGCGCCTGGAGGTGGTCGGCGAGACACTGGAGCGGATCGAGCCCGGCCGGGCCTGCTTCGACTGCCTCTCCCGCGAGTACTCCGACGCCCTGGAGGACGACGGCCGGGCCGCCGACGCGCTCGCCCACCTGGACACCGCCTCCGCCCGGATGCAGGCGGCCGGCCAGCAGGTCTCGCTGCGCTTCCACCGAGCCCGGGCCGGCACCCTGCACCTGCTGGGCCGGCACGAGGAGGTGCTCACCCTGCTGGACACCACCGACCGGACCGCCAGGGCCAGGGGCGAGGAGCTCGACGAGAGCGACCGGCGCTGGGGCGACCTGCTGCGGGCCCGCGCGCTCGCCTCGCTCGGGCGCACACCGGAGGCGCTCGCCCTGCTGCCCGCCCGGGCCGAGGCCGAGCGGCACGCCGACCTGCGCGAGACCTGGACCCGGACGGTCGAGCTGCTGGTCGCGGCCGGGGCCTGGGAGAACGACGCCGAGCTGGGCGCCGTGCTGGCCGGCTGGGTCGGCTACCTGGACGCCACCGGCTCGCACCGCCCCTGCGTGGACCTGCTGCTGGCGGCGGGCCGGCTGGCCCTCGCCCGCGGCGCCCGCACGGTGGCGCTGACGCTCGCGGCCACCGGGGAGCGCAAGCTGGCCCGGCTGCGCCGCACCGAGGGCGTGGCCGGGGAGGTGGCGGCCCTGCGCGCGGCCGCCGAGGCGCTGCCGGTGCCCGAGCTGCCCGTCCCGCCCGGCGAGCTGGCGGCGTACCTGGCCGAGGCCGAGGTGCCGGTCGAACCCGGTGCCGACCTGCTCGCCGTCGCCCTGGAGCGGTACCGGGGCGAGCCCGCCGGCGCCACCGGGCTGGCCGTGCCGCTGGCCACCGTGCTCGGCGGGCTGGGCCACGCCCGGGCCGCCGCCGACCTGCTGTGGCAGCGGCTGGACGTCGACCCGGGTAGTGAGCACCTGGTCGGCACGCTCGGCCAGCTGCTGATCGAGGCCGGGGACGCCGAGGGGATCCGCCGGCTCGCCGACCGGCTGGCCGCGACCGCCCCGGCCGACGCGCACTGGATCCGCGCCCGCTGGGCCGCCGCCGAGGGCCGCTGGGCCGAGGTGCTGGAGCAGTGCGGGGCGATCCTGGCGCTGGAGGCGAACCGGATCAACACCCGCCGGCTGGCCGCGGCCGCCGCCACCGAACTGGGCGACCACGCCACCGCCCAGCGCCTCTACCAGGAGCTGCTGGAGCACGCCCTGTCCGCCGAGGAGGCGGGGGAGGAGCAGCTCCACCGGACGGTCCAGGAGCCCGACCTCTGGCACCTGGTCACCGCCGCCACCGCCAACCGGGACTGGGCCGTGGTCCGCTCCACCGGTGCCCGGATCGGCATCGAGTTCGACGAGCCCGAGGGCCCGGTGGACGAGGAGTGGCAGCTGGTCACCGTCCGCGCCACCCGCACCAACGGTTCGACGGCCGACCTGCCCGCCGTCCGCACCGGCCCGGCGACCGCCCGGATCCTGCCGGTGCTCGGCGACGACCTCACCCTCAACCACGGCGACGTGGTGGTCTTCGCCCCGGCCCTGCTGGAGGCCCCGCCGGCCGAGGACGCCCCGGAACCGGAGCGGGCGAACTGGCGCCCGGTCTTCGCCCTGCTGACCCTGCTCGACCCGGCGGGCTTCACCACGTACTGGATCGACGGCGCCTGGCCCGGCGACGAGGCCTGGTCCGGCTTCCGGGACGACCTGCGGGCGGCCGGCTACGCGGTCTGGGCGTACAGCGGGGAGCAGTACCGGATCACCGACCCGACGGAGGACGACGGCTCGCTGCCCGGCGTGTACGCCGCGCTCGGCGTCCCGCCGACCGCCTCGGCGCAGGCGGCCGACGCGCTGCTGCACGAGCTCACCGCCGGCTGGGCCCACCCGCTGGCCTGGCTCGACCTGGCCGACGCGGCCGGGGCGGACCTCGGCCGGCACGCCGGGATCGTCGAGCGCTACGACCTCTGAGCCGGCCCGCCCCCAGGCCCCGCCCCTGGTCGGTTCCCCGGCCCGTTCCCCGGCTCGTGCCCCGGCCGGTCCGCACCTCCGGGCCGGCCGGGGAACCATCACCGTCCCCGGCGAGTCTTTGTCATTGCTTTACCATGACATTGCCAAGACTCGACCTCCAGGAGAGCCAGCACCGTGACCAGCATCGCCCTCGGCCCGTCCTGGCTCGATCCGACCACCCTGATCTCCACCTTCGGCCTGGTCGGCATCCTGGCCATCGTCTTCGCCGAGTCCGGCCTGCTGATCGGCTTCTTCCTCCCGGGCGACTCGCTGCTGTTCACCACCGGCCTGCTGGTGGCCGGCGGCACCTACCTGCACCAGCCGCTCTGGCTGGTCTGCACGCTGATCGTGCTGGCCGCGATCGCCGGGGACCAGGTCGGCTACCTGTTCGGCCGGAAGGTCGGGCCGGGCCTGTTCCGCCGCCCCGACTCCAGGGTCTTCAAGCAGGAGAACGTCGAGAAGGCCGCCGCCTTCTTCGAGCGGCACGGCCCCAAGGCGATCGTGCTGGCCCGCTTCGTGCCGATCGTGCGCACCTTCACCCCGATCGTCGCCGGGGTGAGCAGGATGAACTACCGCAGCTTCGTGCTGTTCAACGTGGTCGGCGGGGTGCTGTGGGGCGCCGGGGTCACCGTGCTCGGCTACTTCCTGGGCCAGATCCCCTTCGTCCGGGACAACATCGAGGCCATCCTGGTCGGCATCGTGCTGGTCTCCGTGGTCCCGGTGGCGGTCGAACTGCTCCGGGCCCGCCGTTCCGGAGCGCGCGACACCGCGGGCCGCCGCGCCGGGTAGGCGTCCGGGGGTGCCGCCGCCGGACGTCGCGTACATGTGCGTCCGGCTGTTCGATCAGGCAAGGTGTATCCGGAGATCGAACGGTGGCCGACGGCCACCAGGGGTGGCGAGGAGCGGAAGTGCCTAAGCGGGGCCGACCGGGTGCGGGCAAGCGGGCGAGGGGAGGCCGGGCGGTCCGCCAGGTGCGGCAGACACCGCCGCAGCCGGTGCACCCCGCCGAGGCGCCGCCCACCGAAGGCCTGCTCGGCTACCCGGCCCCGGTCGTCGAGCCCACCACCGTGGTGCCGCTGCTCCCGCCGGTAACGGAGACCAAGGGCCTGCTGGCCCCCGAGCCCGCGCCGGAGTCCGGGGCCGGTGTCGGTGTCGGGGCCGGGGCCGGGACGCCGCCGGAGCCGCTGGAGCCGCACCCCGAGCTGGCCATCGACCTGCGCCCCCGGGACAGGGACGCCGAGGAGCCCCCGGCCGGGCGCCCGGCCCCCGAGCGCCCCGCGGCCGCCCGCCCCCCGCGCCGCCGCTCGGTCGCCGAGGACACCCTCACCCCCGAGGAGTGGCGCGCCGCCGGCTACACCCCGCCCACCGGCATCCCGATCCCCGAGCTGACCGCCGGCGCCCCCGGCGAAGCGCCCTGGCCGGACCGGATGCGCACCCTGCTGCGCACCCCGATGTCCGAGCGCCCCGCCTTCGAGCGCACCGCCCGCGAGATGCACCCCTCGGCGGCCGCCGCCCGCAATGTCCCCCGCATCCTCGACCTGACGCTGCGCATCGGCGAGCTGCTGCTGGCCAGCGGCGAGGCCGCCGAGGACGTCGAGGCGGCCATGCTCGGCATCGCGCACGCCTACCGGCTGGACCACTGCGAGCCGCAGGTCACCTTCACCCTGATCGGCATCTCGCACCAGCCCTCGCTGGTCGAGCCGCCGGTCACGGCCGACCGCGTGGTGCGCCGCCGCACCTCCGACTACACCCGGCTGAACGCGGTCTACCAGCTGGTGGCGGACATCACCGCGGAGCAGGTGACGGTCAACGACGCCTACCGCCGGCTCGCCGCGATCCGCCGCAACCGGCACCCGTACCCGGCCTGGTTCCTCGCCCTGACCACCGGTCTGCTGGCCGGCGCGGCGACCTTCCTGGTCGGCGGCCGGCTCGACGACAAGGCCTGGCTGGTCTTCGGCAGCGCCTTCGTCGCGGCCGTCCTCGGCGACCGGCTGGCCTCGGCGCTGGCCAAGCGCCGGCTGCCGGAGTTCTACCAGTTCGTGGCGGCCGCGATGCCGGCCGCCGCGTCCGGGATCATCCTGTCCTTCAACGACTGGGGCCTGCGCGGCTCGGTGGTGATCACCGGCGGCCTGTTCGCCCTGCTGCCCGGGCGCGCCCTGGTCGCGGCCGTCCAGGACGGCCTGACCGGCTTCTACATCACCGCCGCGGCCCGGCTGCTGGAAGTGATCTACCTGGTGGCGGGCATCGTGATCGGCGTGATCATGATCCTCTACCTGGGCGTCGGCTTCGAGGCGAAGCTCAAGCCGGACGAGAGCCTGGTGGGCATCAGCTACCCGCCGGTCCAGATGGTCGCCGCGATGGTGCTGACCCTGGCCTTCGCCACCCTGCTGCAGACCGACCGCCGCACCCTCGCCCTGGTCACCCTCAACAGCGGCATCGGCTGGGCCAGCTACGGCGCGCTGGTGTACAACGCGCACGTCAACCCGATCGCGGCCACCGGGGTGGCGGCCGGCCTGGTCGGCCTGTTCGGCCAGCTGATGGCCCGGGCCCGGAACGGCTCGGCGCTGCCGTACGTCACCGCCGCGATCGGCCCGCTGATGCCCGGTTCGGCGCTCTACCTCGGGATGCTGGCCTTCGCCCAGGGGCACTCCAGCACCGGCCTGGTGTCGGTGTTCCGGGCGGCCGCGATCGCGATGGCGCTGGCCATCGGGGTGAACCTCGGCGGGGAGATCGCCCGGCTGTTCCTCAAACTGCCGGTGGGCGCCGAGCTGCCCTCGCTCTACCCGGTGGTGCCCCGCCGGGCGGCCAAGCGCACCCGGGGGTTCTGACCGCGCGTTGAGCCCGGTGACGGATTCCGAGCGGGGTCCGTGTTGGGCGGCTATTGGGCCCCGGGCCATGTCACGGCAGGCAGGACGCAGGACCAGGAACGAAGGTAAGACCCATGACGGCAATGCTGGACAGCTACCGCGAGCACATCGTCAACACGCACAAGCAACCGCTGTTCCTGCTGCTGGTCGGCTTCATCACCTCCTTCGTCTTCATCCGGTTCAGCGTGCGGATGATCCGCGCCAAGGTGCGCTGGTGGCCCGGCAACGTCACCCCCGGCGGCCTGCACATCCACCACATGGTGTTCGGCCTGGGCTTCCTGCTGGTCGGCGGCATCGGGGTGTTCGCCACCTACGGCGGCACCCCGTGGATCGACTGGTTCGGGCTGGCCTTCGGCATCGGCTGCGGCCTGGTGCTGGACGAGTTCGCGCTGATCCTGCACCTGGACGACGTGTACTGGAGCGAGCAGGGCCGCAAGTCGGTGGACGCGGTGATCTTCGGCATCCTGTTCACCGCCCTGCTGCTGATCGGGTACGTGCCGCTCGGCGTGGTGCCCGGCGAGGACACCCGGTGGGGCCTGATCACCGTCATCTCGGTGAACGCGCTGGCCTCGGTGATCACCCTGCTCAAGGGCAAGGTGTGGACCGGACTGCTCGGGATCATGGTCCCCGGCCTGTCCTGGATCGGCGCGATCCGGCTGGCCCGCCCGAGCAGCCCGTGGGCCCGCTGGCGGTACACCACGCGCCCCCGCCGCCGGGCGCGTGCGCTGCGGCGCGAACGCCTGCTGCACCGGCGCGCGGACCGGGCCCGCACCTGGCTCTTCGACCTGATCGCCGGCGCGCCCGACAAGGTGCCCGCCAACCACCCGGCCGCCCACCGGGTCGCCGAGCGGATGGCCGCCCGGGCCTCCGCCCACCTCGACGCCCACGCCGCCCGGGCGCTGTCCCGCCGCCGGGCCCGGCTGGCCGACCGCCGCTCGGCCGCGACCGCCGGGGCGGCGGCGAAGGCGCCCGCGGCGCACCCGCAACCGGCCGAGGGGCCCGCCGAGGGCGTGCCGGCCCGCTCGGCCGGGGCCCGGCAGCGCCGCCGTACGGTCCGTGCCGGGCGCAACCGGACGTACGCGGTCGGCCCGACCGGCCTGGAGCGCCGCCCCGGCCGACACCCCCACCTACGGACGAAGACCCGCCGGATCCACCGCTAGTTCGTATACCGTGTGCGCCTGGGCGACGGTGACACCCGGTCGGATCATCGGATGGTCACCCGGCCGGCGGAGCGCGTTCGAGGTGTGAAAACCCTCGGAGTTGAGAACATGATCGGCGAGTGACCGTTCTGTCACGTGATGGGATGATTCGTCGGATCCCCCGCCGCCCGACCGCAGCCCCGCAGGCCGCGTGCCGCCCGGCCACCGCCGTCATCCCCTCCGGACCGTGAGAAGGGATGTCTCGTGGCGCGCAGGATCCTGCCGACCCTCCTGTTGTCCCTCACCGCCCTGCTCGGGCTGCTCCCCGCCGCCCAGGCGGCCCCGGTACAGCCGGAACCGGCGCGGCCCGCCCCGGCGCAGGCCGAACCCGCGCAGGCCGAACCGCCGGCCGCAGCGACCCCGGCCGGCCAGGACCCGTACCCCTCCGCCGAGGAGATCGACCGCTCCCGCACCGAGGCCGACGGCAAGGCCGCCTCCGCCGCCGCGCTGGAGACCGCGCTCACCGCCGCCCGCACCGAACTCGACCGGGCCGCCCGCGGTGCCGAGCAGGCCGTCGAGGCCTACAACGGCGCCCAGCTGGCCCTCACCCGGGCCCGCACCGAGGAGACCGCCGCCAACCGGCGCGCGGCCGCCGCCGAGGCCGAACGCTCCGAAGCCGCCGACGACGCCGCCCGGCTCGCCGCCGAGACGTACCGGCAGGGCGCGGGCGCCGAACTCTCCGCCCTCAACGCCCTGCTCGGCGCCCACGGGCCGCGCGAGGCGAGCGCCCGCGCCGCCGTCGTCGGCGTGGCCAGCGAGCGCACCCGGCAGATCCTGGACGCCGCCACCTCCACCGCCGCCACCGCCCGCACCGCCTCGGCCGCCGCCCGCACCGCCACCGCGGCCGCCGAGAAGGCCGCGACCGAGGTCGGCGCGGCCAGGACCAGGGCCGAACAGCGGCTCGCCGCCCAGCAGGCCGAGGTCGCCGCGGCCGGCCGCCACCGGGAGCAACTGCTCACCGAACTCGCCGCCGCCCGCAACACCACCGTCGAGCTGGAGCGCAAGCGGCGCGAGGCCCTGGAGGCGATCGCCGCCCACGAGGCCGAGGCGGCCGCCCGGGCCGCCGCCGAACGGGCCGCCGAACAGGCCGCCCGGGAGGCCGAAGCCGCCGCGGCCGAGGCCGCCAGGGTCCAGGCGCCGCCGCCCGACTCCCGCCCCTGGTCGGCCGAGGGCGCGGCCGCCGCGATCGCCTTCGCCCGCTCCAAGATCGGCCTGCCCTACATCTGGGGCGGCGAGGGGCCGGAGGGCTACGACTGCTCCGGGCTGACCATGATGGCCTGGCGCGAGGGCGGCAGGCAGCTCAACCACTTCGCCGCCGACCAGTACGCCCAGTCCACCCCGGTCACCTACCGCCAGCTGCGCCCCGGCGACCTGGTCTTCTGGACCGACACCGGCCGTTCCGCCGACATCCACCACGTCGGCCTCTACATCGGCGACGACCAGATGATCGAGGCCCCGAGGGTCGGCATGCCGGTCAAGCAGGCCAGCCTCTGGATCATGGGCACCCCGGACTACTACGCCCGGCCCTGACCCCCGCCGTCCCGGGCGCCGGTGTCGGAGGCCTCCGTTAGCGTGGCCGCTCCGACCACTCCCGAGGAGGAACCGTGCGGCTGAGGAACGTGGCAGCGGGCGACGTCGAGGCGTACGTCCGGATGCGCTGCGACGAGGCGATGATGGCCGAGTTGGGCGGTCCGCTGCCCCGGGAGCAGGTGGAGGAGCGGCTGCGCAAGGACCTCCGGCTGGTGGCGGAGGACGGCGCCTGGATCAAGGCGATCGTGCCGGACGGCGCCGAAGACGGTGCGGCGGCCGGGGTGGTGACGCTCTGGCAGGACGAGGAGGACGGCGCGACCGTCTCCGAGATCGGCTGGATGGTGCTGCCCGCGTTCCAGGGCCGCGGCCTGGCCAAGGCGGCGGTCCGCCGGGTGCTGGACGCCGCGGCGGCGGACGGCCGCTGGGGCGAGGTGCACGCCAGCCCGGGGACGACCAACGGCCCGTCCAACGGGATCTGCCGCGCGCTCGGCTTCCGGCTGCTCGGCGAGCGGGACGTCGACTTCGGGGACCGCGTCCTGCGGACCAACCACTGGGTGGTGACGCCGGGCGAGCACCGCCGGGCACCGGACGGCCTGGGGTCGGACACGGATTAATTGGGGTGCTCGGCCCCGGCCACCGCCCGTACGGTGGCCGGATGCACAACGACAGTGATCACACGGCCCCCGAGACGGTCAACGGGATCCAGGTCCGGGCCGTAGCCGTGGACGAAGTGGAGGAGTGGAACCGGGCGCTGAACTTCGGCTTCCTGCGCCCGCACGCGGGCGTCGCGCCGGAGCTGCGCCGCCGGCAGTGGCAGCCGGGCCGGATGGTGGCCGGCTTCGACGGGGACCGGCAGATCGCGACCTTCCGCAGCTTCGACGTCGACCTCACCGTGCCCGGCGGAGCCGTGGTCCGGGCCGACGCGATCACCAACGTCACGGTCAGCGCCACCCACCGCCGCCGGGGCCTGCTCAGCGCGATGATGCGCCGCGACCTCGCCGCGGCCGCCGGGCGCGGCTGCGCCGTCGCCGTCCTGATGGCCGCCGAGTACAACATCTACGGCCGGTTCGGCTTCGGCCCGGCCACCCGCGGCAGCGGCTGGGACATCGACCTGAGCCGCACCCGCGGACTGCGCGAGGGCCTGCCGGGCGTACCCGGCGGCCGGACCGACTTCGTGACCCTGGCCGAGCAGGCCGAGCTGGGCGCCGAGCTGTACGACCGCTGGCGGCTCACCCAGCCGGGCGCGATCGCCCGGGACGAGATCTGGTGGGAGCGCCACACCAACCGGATCCAGGTGCCGGGCGACACCTTCAAGGAGCCGTTCACCGCCGTCCACCGGGACGCCGACGGCACGGTCACCGGGATGGTCGTCTACCGGATCGAGAACAAGTGGGACGGCGCCCACCCCGACGCCACCCTCACGGTGGAGGACTTCATCGCCCTCGACCTGCCCACCGCCGTCGCACTGTGGCGCCTGGTGCTGAGCGTCGACTGGGTGCGCAAGGTCGTGGTGGCGGGCCTGGCCCCGGACGACCCGCTGCCGCTGCTGCTCCAGGACCCGCGCGCGGCCGTCCCGCGCAAGGACAACGCCGACGCGATGTGGCTGCGGCTGCTGGACGTCGAGGCCGCCTTCGGCGCCCGCGCGTACGGTGCGCCCGGCCGGGTGGTGCTGGAGGTCGAGGACGAGCTCGGCTACGCCTCCGGCCGCTTCGCGATCGAGGTCGCCGAGGACGGCACCGGCCGCTGCGTCCGGACCACCGACGAGGCCGACCTCGCCCTGGGAGCTTCGGAGTTGGGCTCGCTCCAGCTGGGCGCCGAGACGGCCCCGCGACTGGCCGCGGCCGGTCTGGTCACCGAGCTTCGCCCGGGGGCGGCCGCCGCCGCCGACCTGCTGCTGCGCACGCCGCTGCGGGCCTGGACGCCGACGGACTTCTGAGCGGCGCGAACGACGATGCCGGGAACGACAGTGCCGGGAACGACAGTGCCGGGAACGACGCCGGAGGCCGGCCCGCAGTGTGCGGGCCGGTCTCCGGCGGTCACAACTCGTGACCGGCCGCGCCTACTTGACGGCCGTCTTGCCGATCGTGGGCAGGATGAAGTCCTGGATCAGGCCCTTGGCGTCCCGCACGATCGGCCGGAACACCCGGTAGCGCGAGAGGTTGATCACCCGGGCGGCCATCGGCGTCGAGCGCCGGACGAACTCCCTGGTGCGCTCGGTGTCCTCCGTCCGGTCGAAGACCCAGTAGAGGACCACGACCATCAGGTGCAGCCAGAGCACGTCCGGCAGCAGCTCGACGAGTTCGGCGTCCAGCTTCGGCGCCAGCTCCGAGCCCTGGAGGACTTCCCGGAACAGGTCGACGGCCACCGCCCGGGCCGGGTGGGACTCGTTGGAGAACGGGCTGAGCGAGCTGGTCGGGTCGGCCGCCGTGCGGAAGAACTGCGCGGCGAACTCGTGGTACGGCGCGGCCGTGTCTAGCCAGGAGTCCAGCGCGATCTGCAGCCGCTCGGCGAAGTCCCGGGTGTGGGCCATGCGGAGCCTGGCCTCGGCCGCGTGGTCGTGGGTCATCCGGTCGTAGAACCCCTGGATCAGGAATTCCTTGGCGGAGAAGTAGTAGTAGGCGTTGCCGACCGACACGCCCGCCTCGGTGGCGATGGCGCGCATCGTCGTCTTCTCGTAACCCCGGTCCTGGAACAGCCGCATGGCCGTCTCCAGGATCAGCGCCCGGGTCGCCTCGCTCTTGTCGGTCTTGGGCTGGGCCCGGCCGCCGGGCATGGGCCCGCCGTCCGTGCCGGGTGCGGCCGAGGCGTCGGCCGCACCCTTCTCGCCGTCCGTTCGGTTCGTCGCTGCCAGGTCGTCCACAGGCACGAGCCTAACCGGAGACGAGGTTCCACCCGGTGTCGGTGCTGTCGGTGTTCGTGGCACCGGATGCCCCCTCCGCATCCGGTGCCACGAAACCGTCCCCCGTCATTTCGAACGCGTTCAAAACCTTGGCAGAACTGTAGACGTTACGGTTGAACATGTTCAACTCCATCTTCGTGGGAGGCTCGTCACATGACCGGTCCTGAACGGACCACCATTCGGTACGGCGGAGCGCAGGACGCCGCGGACGTCGCGGACCTGCATGCCGAGAGTTGGCGCACCAGCTATCGCGGGGTGGTCCCCGACGAGGCGATCGGGGACGGACTGGCCGCCCAGCGGCGCGAACTGTGGGAGCTGCGCCTGGCGGTGGACTACGGGCCGCCGGAGAACACGCCCGTGCTGTTGGTCGCCGAACGGGCCGGTGAGCCGGCCGGGTTCGTCTATCTGGTGCCGCAGGCCGACGGACGGGTGCTGGTGGACAACCTGCACGTCCGCCCGGGCCTCACCGGCGGGGGCATCGGCCGACACCTGCTGGCCGCCGCCCGCGCCGAACTCGCCGAGCGGTTCCCCGCCGCCGAGCTGTACCTGGAGGTGCTGCGCGCCAACACCCGCGCGATCGCCTTCTACGAGCGCGAGGGCGGCGTGCGGATCGCGGCGCAGGAGGGCGTGTTCCCGGGCGGTTGGGTGCTGCCCGAGTACGTCTACGCCTGGCCGGCCGCGAACGCCCGACCGGAGAACGGTCGGTCCGCGAGCGCCCGGCCGGAGAACGGTCGAACGGAGCACGCCCGGCCCGAGGGCGGTCGGTCGGTGAGCGGTCAGTCGATGTCGTAGACCGTCACCGGCACGCCGCGCGCCGAGAGTCGGGCCGCCACCAGCGGCTCGACCTTCTCCCAGCGCCCGCCCGCCAGTCCGCAGCCGATCCGCGGCATGTGGACGGAGGCGCCGAGTTCGAGCGCGCGCCCGCCCAGGGCCGCCAGCCCGGTGTCGATGGCCTCGTACCGCACGGGCACCCCGGTGGAGCGCCCCGTCCGGATGCCGCGCTGGCCGACCAGGTTGGCCACCCAGACGAACGGCTCGACCTGCACCAACTGCAGGGCGCCGAGGCCGAAGTCGTTCTTCGCCCGCTCCCGGTGCCACCGCCGGAAAGCGGCTTCGGGTTCGGGCCAGCGTCTGGAGAGCGCGAGCACGAAGCCCTTGCCCCAGCCGCCGAGGTCGTTGCAGACGTGCGCGATCACCTTCACGCCCTTGCCCTGGGGCGTGGTGGCATCGCCTCGGACGTAGGTGATTTCCGCCATGACTCGAAGTTAGACGGAGGCACTGACAACCCGCGCCCCATTTTCCGCGGGGCCGGACGCCCGCAGGTGCCGCCGCCCGGCCGACGCGATCAGCAGGGCGAGCGCGGCGGCCCCGGCGGGCAGGACGTAGCCGGTGCCGGGCGCGGCCCGCTCGGCGAGCGTCCCGGCGAGCGCCGCCCCGGCCGAGATGCCGACCACGATGCCGGACACCGCCACCGCCATCCCCTCGTTGAACTGCCGCTGCGGCAGCAGCTCCTGGACCAGCGTCATGCCGGTCACCATGGTCGGCGCGGTGGCCGTGCCGGCCGCGAACAGTGCCGCGCCGAGGGCCACCGGCCCGGCCCCGCCGAGCCCGGCGGCGAGCGGCAGCAGCAGGACCGCGGCCATCGCCGCCACCCCGAGCAGGAAGCGCGCCCCGGGGGCCCGGCGCGGGGTCAGCAGCCCGAACAGCAGCCCCGCCACGCAGGATCCGCCCGCGACCAGGGCCAGCAGCGGGCCGGCCACCGCCTTGTGCCCGAGCGCGTCGGCGTAGGCGACGGTGGTGATCTCGGTGGCGCCGAAGACCGTGCCGGTGGCGAGGAAGGTCAGCGCCAGCACCCGCAGCCCGGGCACCCGCAGCGGGGAGCCGTGCCGCTCGCCGGTCGGGGCCGGGGCCGGCAGCGGCGGTTCGGTGCCCCGCTGGGCGGCGAACAGCAGGGCGCCGGTGGTGCCGACGGTGCCGGCGGTGAGCAGCCCGGCCTCCGGGGCGATCGTGGTGCAGAGCACCATCGCGAGCACCGGCCCGGCCATGAAGCAGAGTTCGTCCAGGGCCTGTTCGAGGGAGTTGGCCAGGTGCCGGGCGGCCGGGTCGTCCCGGTGCAGGTGCGCCCAGCGGGACCGGGCCATGCCGCCGAGGTTGGGCGCGGCGGCGCAGGCGGCCCAGCAGGCGTACAGGGTCCAGTCCGGGGCGCCGAGCCGGACGCAGAGCAGCAGGGCGGCGAGCGGAACGGCGTTGTACAGCGCGGCCGGTACCGCGACCCGCGACTGCCCGTACCGGTCCACCAGGCGGCCGAGCAGCGGCATCCCGATCGCCCCGGTGACCAGCCCGGCCGCCGAGACCGTCCCGGCCAGCGCGTACGAGCCGCGCCGTTCGGCGAGCAGCACCACCAGCGAGACGCCGTTCATCGACAGCGCGATCCGGCCGAGCAGCCCGGCCAGGGTGAAGGCGGTGGCGCCGGGGGCCGCGAACAGCCGTCGGTAGGAGGCGAGGAGGGCGCGCGGGGGCAATCGGGCTCCTGGGACGCAGGGCGGGAGGGGGATGCGCCAAGCCTCGCGGTGCGCTCCGACCGGCGTCCAACACCTGTTCCGCCGCAGTCACAACACGGTGTTGTTAATCTGCCGCCCATGCCCCGTGACCTGCACCCCCGACTGCTCCGCGGCTTCGTCGCGACCGCCGAGACCCTGCACTTCGGCCGGGCCGCCGAGCGGCTGTACGTCGCCCAGCAGGCACTCAGCCGGGACGTCCGCACGCTGGAGGGCCTGCTCGGCGAGGCACTGTTCACCCGCACCACCCGCAGCGTCGACCTCACCCCGGCCGGGCGCCGGCTGCTGCCCGGGGCGCGCCGGCTGCTCGCCCTGCACGACGACCTGCTCGCCGGGTTCGGCGCGGGCGCCGGTGCCGCCGCCAGGCCGCTGCTGCTCGACCTCAACAGCGACGTCACCGGCCCGGACCTGACCGCCGACCGGGTGCTGCAACGGGCCCGCACCGCCTGGCCGGAGGGCGAGCTGCTGGCCCGCTTCCACGGCGGTCTGGCCGCGGCCGCCGACGAACTGCTGGCGCACCGGCTGGACGCCTCGTTCGGCCGCTTCGCCGGACTGCCCGCCCCGGTGCGCGGCCGGCTCGCCCAGCGGCCCGTACGGCTGGAACGGGTCTCGGTGATGATGGCGGACACCCACCCGCTGGCCGGCCGCCCGGCGCTGCGCCCGGCCGATCTGCTCGGGCACCCGGTCGACATCTGCGCGGGCAACCCGGCCACCACCGAGTGGGCCGACCTCGGGGCCCGGCTGCTGCGCGAACACGGTCTGCGCGCGGCCGAGCCGTACGTCCCGCCGGTGGGCCCGGTCGAGACGGCCCGCTACCTGGCCCGGCACGGCGATCCGATGCTGACCACGGTCGGCGGGCCGAGCCTCCCGGGGGCGGTGAACGTCCCGCTGGTGGACCCGGTGCCGCTGAGTCTGGTGAGCCTGGTGCACCGGCCCGGGGAGCGCCGTCCGGGCCTGCTCGCACTGGCCGCCGCGGCCGCCGAACTCGGCGCCGCCGAGGGCTGGTTGGACCGCCCGGCCGGCAGCTGGCTGCCCCCGGAGGACGCCGCGCTCATCGCGCGGACGTAGGGTCCGCGGACCTTGGGTCCGCGGACCCAAGCACACCGCCCCTGCCCCGGGGGGACGGGCAGGGGCGGTGGGTCGTGGGGGCGGCACGGGCCGCCGTGGCCGCGGACGGCCGGCTCAGGCCGCCTTGACGGCGGAGATGTCGAAGCTGAGCTTGACCTTCTCGCCGATCAGCACGCCGCCGGTCTCCAGGGCCGCGTTGTAGGTGAGGCCGAACTGGGTGCGGTCCACGACGGTCCGACCCTCGAAGCCGACCCGCTCGGCACCGTAGGCGTCGGTGGCGCTGCCGGTGTAGTCGAGCTCCAGGACGACCGGGCGGGTGGTGCCCTTGATGGTCAGCTCGCCGGTCATCCGGTAGGAGTCGTCGCCGACCGCCTCGGCGGAGGTGCTGCGGAAGCGGATCTCCGGGTGGGTCTCGACCGCGAAGAAGTCGCCGGTGCGCAGGTGCTCGTCGCGCTGGGCCTGGTTGGTGTCGACGCTGGCGACCTTGATCACGAGCTCGGCGGAGGAGTTGTGCGGCTCGGCGCCGTCCAGGTGCAGCTTGCCCTCGTAGTCGGTGAAGCGGCCCTTGACGTTGGTGACCATCGCGTGGCGGACCGCGAAGCCGATCTCGCTGTGGGTGGTGTCGATCGCCCAGTCGCCGGTCAGGTGCGACAGGTCCGGGCCGGCCGGGGTCTGGACGGCGGTGGGGGTGGCGGTCTTGGTGCGGTTGAACAGGCCCATGGCTCCTCCTCGGGTTCGAAGCCATTTGTTTAGGCTTCAACTTCTTGGCTCCACCGTACGACTCTTTCGTTCAAGTTTCAACCACAACGGTCGAAGCACTCCGCCGAACCACCCGAACGGCCCAGCCGCCCGGCCCCACGGGCGCCGCCGGGCGGACCGACGGGCACTGTCCGACCCTCCGACTAGGCTGCGAAGGACGGTTCCCACCCGCCCCGAGAGGCCCCGCATGTTCGTCCTGCACGCACTCTGGCGGGCGGACGGACGGCTGGCCCTCTGGGCCGAGGACGCCCGCGCCCACCCCGGCGCCACCGATCACCTCCCCGACCGGCCCGCCCCGCGCGCCCACCCGTACGCCTGCCCGGCCGACCGCCTGGCCGCCGTGCTCGGCGGCATCGGGCCCGGCCTCGGCTGGCTCGCCGGGCAGGCCCCCGAGCGCTGGGCCACCCTGTTGCTGCCCACCGTCGGCCCCCTGCCCGCGCCCTCGCCCGACCTGCCGGTCACCCCGCCTCGCGGCGGCGCCGTGCTCACCCCCTGGCGGGTGCCCGCCCTGCTGTTCGAGGCCGGCGCCGCCGCCCAGCTGCTCGGCGAGGTCCACGACCCGCACTGGGCCGTCACCGACACCGACCTGCCCGGCACCGGCCGGGTCGAAGTGGTCTACGGGCCCTCGCTGCGCTGGCTCACCGGGGTGCACGACCTCGCCTGGCGGGCGGTCGGCCGGGGCCGGGTGCTGCCCCTGCCCGTCCTCGCCGACGGCCGGCCCCGGGCCCGCTGGCGGCCCGACCCCACCCCGGCCGGGCGCCGCGAGGCCGCCGCCCTGGCGGCCGGCTGCCCGCCCGTCCTGCTGGGCGAGTGGCCGACCGGCGCCGGCACCGGCGAGGCCCTGCTGGACGCCGCCCTGGGCGCCCTGGTCGACGCCGAGGCCCGGGCCGCCCTGGCCGACACCCCCTTCCCCGCCCCCGGCCCGGCCCCGGCCGACCGCTGGCTGCACGCCCTCGCCACCCCCTCCGGGGAGGTCGACGCCTCGCCCGGGGAGTTCGCCGAACTGCGCCGCCGGATCACCGACTGGTACGCCACCGCCGAGCCCGCCGACCCGGCCCTGCGGCTCTGCTTCCGCCTGGTCGAACCGCTCGGCCCCGCCGACGACGATCCGGACGGCAGCCCCTCCGACGACGCCTGGCGGCTGGAGTTCCTGCTCCAGGCCGTCGACGAGCCCTCCCTGCTGGTCCGCGCCGCCGAACTGCACGAGGGCGGCGCGGCCCACGCGGCCCTCGACCGCAAGCTCGCGCAGGTCGCCCCCGGGGGCGACCGGGCCGGCCCCGCCGACGTGCTGGTCGCCGAACTGGCCCGCGCCGCCCACCGCTGGCCCGCCCTGGACGGGCTGCGCCACCGCTCCCGCCCGTCCGCCCTGCCGCTCGACCGCGCCGGCGCGCTCGACTTCCTGCGCACCGCCGCGCCCGCCCTGGCCGGGGCCGGATTCGGCGTGCTGCTGCCCTCCTGGTGGCGCCGCCGCCCCCGGCTCGGCCTCACCCTGCGCGCCACCACCCCGTCCGCCCCCGGCACCCTCGCCGTCGCCAGCCAGGTCGACCGGGACGCCGTGGTCGCCTTCCGCTGGCAGGCCGCCCTCGGCCCGGACGGCACCCCGCTCACCGAGCAGGAGCTCACCGAACTCGCCGCCGCCAAACAGGGGCTGGTCCGGGTCCGGGGCACCTGGCTGGAGGCCGACCCGGCCCAGATCGCCGCCGCACTGGCCTTCCTCACCGAGCAGCGCGACGGCCTGCTCGCCGCCGCCGACCTGCTGCGGCTCGCCCTCGACCCGGAGGCGACGGTCGCCGGGCTGCCGGTCACCGGCGTCCGGGCGGACGGCCCGCTCGGCGACCTGCTGGCCGGAACCGCCACCGCCACCCCCGAAGTCCCCGCCCTGCCACCGGACTTCCACGCCGAACTCCGCCCGTACCAGCAGCGCGGACTCGCCTGGCTCAGGACCATGTCCGAGCTCGGCCTCGGCGCCGTCCTGGCCGACGACATGGGCCTCGGCAAGACCGTCCAGACCCTCGCCCTGCTGGCTGCCGAACGGTCCGGGGCGGACGCCCCCACCCTCCTGGTCTGCCCGATGTCCCTGGTCGGCAACTGGCAGCGCGAGGCCGAGCGCTTCGCCCCCGGCCTGCGCCGCTACGTCCACCACGGCGCCGACCGCCTCGGCGGTGACCGACTCGCCGACGCCGTCGGGGGAGCGGACCTGGTCATCACCACCTACGGGCTGGTCCAGCGCGACCTCGCCGCGCTCCGCGCGATCCGCTGGCGCCGGGTGGTCGCCGACGAGGCGCAGCACATCAAGAACACCGGCACCGCCCAGTCCCGGGCGATCCGCGCGCTGCCCGTGGCCCGGCACCGGATCGCCCTGACCGGCACGCCGGTGGAGAACCGGCTCGCCGAACTGCACGCCGTGCTGGACTTCGCCAACCCCGGCCTGCTCGGCCCGGCCGAGCGCTTCAAGGAGCGCTACGCGATCCCGGTCGAACTGCACCGCAGCCCCGAACGCACCGCCGAACTCCGGCGCCGCACGGCCCCGTTCGTGCTGCGCCGGCTCAAGACGGACCCGGCGGTGGCGGCCGAGCTGCCCGCCAAGCAGGAGATGACCGTCTGGTGCAACCTCACCGCCGAACAGGCCGGCCTCTACCAGGCGGTGGTCGCCGACCTGCTCCAGCGGGTGGAGGGGATCCGGGGCGTGGAGCGGCGCGGCACGGTGCTGGCCGCGATCGGCAAGCTCAAGCAGGTCTGCAACCACCCGGCCCAACTGCTGCACGACGGTTCGCCGTTGGGCGAGCGCTCGGGCAAGGTCGCCCGGCTCGCCGAACTGCTGGAGGAGGCGCTGGCCGAGGGGGACCGCACCCTGGTCTTCACCCAGTACGCCGAGTTCGGCACCATGCTCCGCCCGTACCTGGAACGCCGCCTCGGCGAGGAGGTCCTCCACCTGTACGGCGGCGTCCCCCGCGCCCGCCGGGAGGAGCTGGTGGAGCGCTTCCAGGCCCCGGACGGCCCCCGGGTGTTCCTGCTCTCGCTGCGGGCCGGCGGCACCGGCCTCAACCTCACCGCCGCCAACCAGGTGATCCACCTGGACCGTTGGTGGAACCCGGCGGTCGAGGAGCAGGCCACCGACCGGGCCTTCCGGATCGGCCAGCGCCGCGACGTCCAGGTCCGCCGCCTGGTCTGCGTCGGCACCGTCGAGGAGCGGATCGACGAAATCCTCACCACCAAACGCGCGTTGGCCGACACCGTGGTGGGCGCGGGGGAGCACTGGCTCACCGACCTCCCCGCCGAGGCCCTGCGCGAACTGGTCACCCTCACCCGCGAGGACGCCGTCGCCGAGGAGGACGCATGACCGACCAGGCACCGCCCCCGAAGGCCCCGATGGTCAACGTCGCCGCCTACTGGCGCGGCGACTTCACCCTGTCGCCGACCCCGGACGAGGAGCCGGTCGAGCCCTCGCTGCACCGCCTCGGCCGCTCCGGCATCACCGTCCACGGCCGCGACCTGGCGACCCTGCTCGCCCCCGCCTACGAGGCCTTCCGCTCCTGAGGTAGCGTCCCGAACGTGACCGACACCCCCGACACCCGGCTCGCCGCCTTCGAACAGCACCGGCGGACGGTCTTCGGCATCGCCTACCGGATGCTCGGCAGCGTCGCCGACGCCGAGGACCTGGTCCAGGACACCTGGCTGCGCTGGAGCGGGGTCACCGGCCCGGTCGCCAGCCCCGCCGGCTACCTCGCCCGTACGGTCACCAACCTCGCCCTCAACCGGCTGGACTCGGCCGCCGTCCGCCGCGAGTCCTACGTCGGCCCCTGGCTGCCCGAACCGCTGGTCTCCGAGCCCGACGCCACCGACGGCGTCGAGCGCGCCGAGAGCGTCTCGCTCGCCCTGCTGGTCGTGCTGGAGAGCCTCTCCCCGCTGGAACGGGCGGTGTTCGTCCTCAAGGAGGCCTTCGGCTTCTCCTACCCGGAGATCGCCGAGGCCCTGGGCCGCACCGAGGCGGCCTGCCGCCAGGTCGGCAGCCGGGCCAGGGCGCACGTACGCGCCCGCCGCCCCCGCTACGACGCCCCGCCGGAGCTGCGCCGCCGGGCCACCGACGAGTTCCTCTCGGCCTGCGTCGGCGGCGACCTCAACCGGGTGCTCGAACTCCTCGCCCCCGACGTCACCGCCTGGAGCGACGGCGGCGGAGTGATCCGCGCGGCCCTGCGCCCGGTCACCGGCGCCGACAACGTCGCCCGCTTCCTCCTCGGCGTGCTCCGCCAGCTCGGCGAGGCCGCGGGCGTCCGCCCCGTCCTGGTCAACGGCCAGCCCGGCCTGCTGATCACCGTCGACGGCGCCGTCGACTCCGTCTCCGTCCTCGATTTCACCGAGGGCCCGGACGGCGAGCCCCTGGTCAGCTCGATCCACGCCGTCCGCAACCCGGACAAGCTCACCCACCTCGCTTGACCCTCGACCAGGTCGAGCCCCGAGAGTGACCGGCATGGAGAGCGAGCTGCACAGCATCGGCGAACTGGCCCGCGCCAGCGGCCTGGGCGTCGGCACCCTGCGCTACTACGACGGCGCCGAGGTGCTCACCCCCGCCTGGGTCGACCCGCAGACCGGCTACCGCTGGTACCGGCCCGCCCAACTCGCCGACGCCCGCCTGCTGGTCCGGCTCCGCCGGGTCGGCCTCCCGCTGGCCGACATCCGCGCCGTACTGGCCGGCCACGACGCCGAACGCGTCCTCGACGCCCACCTGCGCCGCCTGGAGGACGGCCTCGCCGACGCCCGCCGCGAACTCTCCCTGATCCGCACCACGATCGAGCAGAGGGAGCACCCGATGACCACCACCCTGCACCTCACCGTCCGCGCCGACCGCCTGGCCACCGCCCTGGACGCCGTCCGCTTCGCCGTCTGCGAGGACCCGGACCACCCCGCCCTGACCGGCGTGCTGTTCGAACCGGACGGCCCGGTCCTGCGCCTGGTCGCCACCGACCGCTACCGGATGGCCTTCGCCGAACTGCCCGCGCTCGGCGCCCCGCAGCAGCCCGCCCCCGGCACCACCGTCCCCACCGCCCTGGTGGACGCCCTGCGCGCACTGCTGCCCGCGGCCCCCGCCGAGGTCCTGCTCACCCTGGGCGCCGACACCTTCCGCGCCGAGACCCCCGACCACCGCATCGAGGGCGCCGTCCCGGCCACCGACTACCCCGACCACCGAGTCCTCACCCGGCTCGACCCCCAGCACCGCCTCACCCTCCCCGCCGCCGCCCTGCGCACCGCCGTCGAGGCCGGCGCCACCCGCACCCTCCCCTCCGGCCCCCAGGGCGCCGACTGCCAGGTCACCGTGCTCACCCTCACCGACGACGGCCACCTCACCGTCACCGCCGACCCCACCCCCGACGACCCCCACATCGCCCTCAACCGCGACTTCCTCCTCGACGCCCTCCGCGCCGCCCACCCCGAACAACTCCTCCTCGAACTCGGCGGCCCGATCGCCCCGCTCGCCATCCGCACCCCCGGCCGGACCGGCACCTTCTCCGTCCTGATGCCGGTCCGCCTCCCCTGACGCCCCCACCCCCCTACCCCCCTCACCGCCCCTCTCCTCCCCCACCTCGCCTGACCCGCACCCACCCACCAACACCCACCCCCACCCACCTCCTCACCCGCCCAAGGCGAGAGGGACGCGCTGCGGGAGGGGGCGGTGGAGGGGGTGGGTGCGGAGAGGGGCGTTGCGGGTGATTTTCAGACCGCCAACGGCGCCCAGCACCCCACCCCACAGGGTCGGCGGTCGGAAAATCACCCAGCCCCCGGAGCGCCCACCCCCGGAACCGCCCCCGGACCAACCCACCCTCCCGAGAGCCCACCCCCGAACCAAAGCCCCGCGCAGCGGCCCCCACCCGCTAGCCTCCAGTTAGCATCCTGCTTGCAATTGCAAGCACGATCCCGCACCCTGTCCCCATGGCCTCACTCAACGTCGCCTCCCTGGGCGAGTACATCCGCGAGCAGCGCCGCAACGCGCAGTTCTCGCTGCGCCAGCTGGCGGAGGCCGCCGGCGTGTCCAACCCGTACCTCAGCCAGATCGAGCGAGGGTTGCGCAGGCCGAGCGCGGAGATCCTGCAGCAGATCGCGAAGGCGCTGCGGATCTCGGCGGAAACGCTGTACGTCCAGGCCGGGATCCTGGAGGAGCGGCGGGGCGAGGGCCTGGAACTGCGGGCCTCGATCCTGGCCGATCCGCTGATCAACGAGCAGCAGAAGCAGGCGCTGCTCGCGGTCTACGACGCCTTCCTCAAGGAGAACGCCGCCTCGGCCTCCACCCCGACGACCGACGGCGCGGCCACCCAGAACACCCACCGGGAGGACCGGTAAGCATGCCGATCACCGACGAGATCAAGAAGACCCTCACCGACCCGACCCCGCTGTACGCCTTGGCCGGCGCCGGGGACCTCGCGTACGAGAAGCTGCGCGAGGTGCCGGGCCGGGTCGAGGCCCTGGCGGCGGACCGCCAGGGTGCCCAGGAGAAGGCGACCGCCAGGCTCCACGAGGCGCAGGAGCTGCTGGCCGGCGCCCCGGCCAAGGTCACCGGGGCCGTCACGGCCTTCCCGACCGACCTCAAGGTCCTCCAGGAGCGGGCCCAGGGTTTCGCCCTGCAGCAGGTGGCCCGCGCGCTGGAGCTGGCGGTCCGGGCCAAGGAGACCTACGACGAACTGGCCGAGCGCGGCAAGGTCGTCGTGGACAAGGCCCGCCCCCACACCGACGCCGACCCCACCCAGGTCCCCGTCGACCCGGCCGTCGACCCCGCCTTCGAGACCGCCTTCGAGGCCGCCCCCGTCGAGGCCGAGCTGCTGGACGCCCCCGCCGCCCCGGCGGACCCGGCCGCGGACCCCGCCGCCCCCGCCCCGAAGAAGCCCGCCAGGCCCCGGAAGAACACCCCCTCCGCCACGGAGTGACCGCCGCCCGCCACCCCGGGGCACATCCACCGGCGGCGGGACGTTCACACCCTGCGGGCGGCCGCCGTGCCAGGATGGGCGGCGGCCGGGGCGCAGCAAGCCGAGAGACGTAGGAGACCGCGATGACCGGAGTGTTCCAGATCCTGGCCTTTTCCTACCTGAACCCGTTCTGGTGGATGGCCGTCGCGATCCTGGGCTACAAGTTCTTCGCGCTGATCGACGCGGCCACCCGCCGCGAGGACGCCTACCGGGCGGCCGACAAGAAGACCAAGGGCTTCTGGCTGGCGATCCTCGGGATCAGCTTCGGGTGGGACCTGCTGTTCGGGGCGAACTTCCTCGGCAGCATCGGCACCCTGGCCGGCCTGGTCGCCTCGATCGTCTACGTGGTGGACGTCCGCCCTGCGATCCGGGCACTGACCGGCGGCACCGGCCGGAGCAACACTGGCCCGTACGGCCCCTGGTAGGCCGACCCCACGGACAACGCCGCGGCCCGGGAGGGCAGTTCACCCTCCCGGGCCGCAGCGTGTCCGCGCCGTTGTCCCCGACGTGTCCGCGACGTGTCCGCGACGCCTCCGCAGCCGCCTCAGCCGAGGATCAGCTGCACCGGGTTGCGCTCCAGCAGCAGCACCGCGACGTCGTCCGTCAGCGCCCCGCCGTTCAGCTCCTCGACCTCGGCGATCGCGCTGTCGACGAGCCGGCCCCGGGTGAGCCCGGCGGACTGGTGGTCGGCGATCAGGTCGGCCAGTCCGTCCTGGCCGAGGCGCCGCGACCCGGCCCCGACCCGGCCTTCGATCAGCCCGTCGGTGTAGAGCAACAGCCGCCAGCCGGGCTGGAGTTCGACCTCGTGGGCGGGCCAGGCGGCCCCGCCGTCGTGGCACGGCAGCAGGCCGAGGGCGGGCCCGGCGTGGTCGGCGGGCAGGGTGGCCGGGGCGTGGTCGCGGCCGAGCAGCAGCGGCGCCGGGTGCCCGGCGAGGTAGAGCCGGGCGCGTTCGCCGGTGCCGAGCGAGTCGAGGTCGGTGGTGCCGCCGGGCTCGATGACGAGCATGCAGAGCGTCGCGAAGATCTCGTCGCTGCGCCGTTCGTGCTCCAGCACGTGCTGGAGGGTGGTGAGCAGGGTCTCGCCGGTGAGACCGGCGAAGACCAGGGTGCGCCACGCTATCCGGAGTGCGACGCCGAGCGCGGCTTCGTCGGGGCCGTGGCCGCAGACGTCGCCGATCACGACGTGGACGGTGCCGTCGTCGGTGCGCACGGCGTCGTAGAAGTCGCCGCCGAGCAGGGCGCGGCGGCGGCCGGGGCGGTAGCGCCGGGTGAAGGAGAGCCCGGCGCCGTCGAGCAGCGGGGTGGGCAGCAGGTGGCGCTGCAGCCGGGCGTTCTCCTGGCCGCGCAACTCGGCTTCGACCAGGCGGCGCTGGGACTCGTCGGCCCGCTTGCGTTCGACCGCGTAGCGCAGTGCGCGGGCCAGCAGCGGGCCGTCGGTCTCGTGCTTGAGCAGGAAGTCCTGGGCACCCGCGGCGACGGCGGCGGCGCCGAGTTCGGCCCCGGCGGCGTCGGTGAGCACCACGACGGGGATGTGCGGGGCGCGGCGCAGCAGTTCGTGCAGGCCTTCCAGGCCGTCCGAGGGGTCGGACGGGTGCGGCAGGTCGGCGGGGGAGGCCAGGTCGAGCAGCACGCAGCCGAACTCGCCGCCGCGGGAGCGTCCGCGCCGGCCGGCGGGGGAGGACTGGGCGAGCAGCTGGGTGGCCTGTTCGAGGCCGCGGGCCCAGTGGATCTCGATCGAGGTGCCGCTGTCGGCGACCGCCGCCTTGATCAGCTGGGCGTCCGAGGCGTCGTCCTCGATGACCAGCAGCCGCAGGGGCGCGACGGCGCCGTCGACGGGTCCGTCTCCGGGCGCGGGGGCGTGACCGCCTCCGGTGGGGCGGGAGGGGCGGCGGGTGCCGTGCGCGGTCCGGGCCGGCTGCGAGCGGGGGTGGGGTATCGGGGGAGCGGCCGTGGCCGGGCCGGTGGTGGCCGGGCGGGTACGGGCATGGCCGACGGGGGCGCCGTCGTGGGCGCCCGGCAGGTCCGCGGCACCAGGTGCCCGCCCGTCTCCCGTTGCGGGCATCGGTGGTTCCTCCCTTTCCCCGCCTGCGTAACGGCCGGCGTCCGTCCGCAGTGCCCGCCTGGCACCGCGCGTCGGGGAACTTCTCGCGACCATAACGTGATCTCCGGGGATTTCTCTGGCCGACCGGCGCCGTTGTGGCTATTGCCACGCCGGTGGCGGTGTGGTGATCGGATTCGGACGACGGCTCGGATCCCGGCCCGGCGGCTGCCGGGCGGGTCCGGGGAAGGGGGTAGGTGGTGGTGACGCGGATCACCCTGGTCGAGGGTGACATCACGGCACAGGAGGTGGACGCGGTGGTGAACGCGGCCAACTCCTCGCTGCTGGGCGGCGGCGGGGTGGACGGCGCGATCCACCGCCGGGGCGGGCCGCAGATCCTGGAGGAGTGCCGCCGGCTGCGGGCCTCGCACTGGGGCAAGGGGCTGCCCACCGGGCGGGCGGTGGCGACCACGGCCGGGCGGCTGCCGGCCCGCTGGGTGGTGCACACCGTCGGGCCGGTGTACCTGGCGGAGGAGTACGAGGAGCGGGCTGGGCTGCTGGCCTCCTGCTATCGCGAGTCGCTGCGCACGGCGGCCGGGTTGGGCGCGCGCACGGTGGCCTTCCCGGCGGTGTCGGCGGGGATCTTCGGCTGGCCGCCGGCGGACGCGGCCCGGATCGCGCTCGGCACCGTCGCCGAGGTGCTGGGCGGCGGTGACGCGCTCGCGGGCGCGGAGCTGGCGGAGGTGCGGTTCGTGCTGTTCGGGACGGAGATGTACGAGGTGTTCGAACGGGCCCGGCGGGAGCTGCTCGGGCAGGGGGGCTGACGGGCGCGGTGCGCGCCGGGCGGCGTGTGGTGTCGCCGCCCGGCGGTCTCCATCGTGGCGTGACGAGGCGTCAACACGCCAGAGATATTCGATAACTCGTTCGAGTGAATGAGGCGCGTCGCTCACCAGCCCGGCCCCGCCGGGCCCCAGCGGGCCTCCGGGAACCCCGTCCGGGCCCCGCAGAATCCGGGCCCGACCCCGTCCTACGGGGCCAGCGCCGCCCAGGGCAGCGTGACCTCGCCCTGCCGCCACCGCCCGCGCGCGTCCACCAGCGGCCAGCTGCCCGCCAGCGCCGTGCAGGCCGCCACCCAGCGCTGCCGCGCCCCGAACGCCCCGTACGGCGCGGCCGCCGCCCAGGCCCGGTCGAAGTCGGTCAGGAAGGCGTGCACCGGCCGCCCCGGCACGTTGTGGTGGATCAGCGCCTTCGGCAGCCGCTCGGCCAGGTCGGAGGGCTGGCCCAGACCGCCCAGCCGGGCCGCGAAGGTCACCGTCCGGGGCCCTTCCGGCCCCAGCGCGACCCAGACGTGCCGCCGCCCGATCTCGTCGCAGGTGCCCTCGACCAGCAGCCCGTCCGGGGCCAGCCGGGCGCACAGCCGCTCCCACACCCCGGCCACCGCCGACTCCTCGTACTGCCGCAGCACGTTGGCCGCCCGGATCAGCTGGGCCGGCCCGCCGCCGTCCAGCGGCACCTCGAAGCCGCCGCGCCGGAAGGTGAGCAGCGGCGGCTCGGCGTACGGCAGCGCGGCCGCGACCCGTTCCGGCTCGATCTCGATCCCGACCACCCGGACGTCCGGCCGCACCGTGCGCAGCCGTCCGGCCAGCTCCACGGCCGTCCACGGCGCCGCGCCGTAGCCGAGGTCCACCGCCACCGGGGGCCGCTCGGCGGCGCGCAGCGCCCGGCCCAGGGTGTGGGCGATCCAGCGGTCCATCCGGCGCAGCCGGTTGGTGTTGGTGGTGCCCCGGGTGACCGTCCCGACCGGCCGTCCGGTCCGGCCGCGGGCGGGCGCGGCGGTCGCGGGGTCGAAGGAGGCAGCCATGCCCAGAAGGGTAGTCGGCGGTCGCGGGGCCGGGCGTCCCCGGCCTGAGCTGGGCGGATGCCGGCCCGGCGGACCGGTCGCCGGGAGCGGGAATGCCGGACGCCCGCCCAGTGGTTGGCACACTGGTGGTGATGTGTGCCCGGACGGGGCAGCGCACACCGGACATGTGGCGGGCCCGTTCACGCGGACCGCCGAGACGGGCCGCACACGAGGAGGCTTCAGCCAGGTGATCCAGCACCCCGTCCGTTCGGTACGCCGTGCCCAGTCCGCGACGCCCGCGCGCGGCCGGCTCCAGTCGCTCGTCCCGGGCCGTCGCCGCCCGCGCCGGATAGCCATGCTCAGCGTGCACACCTCGCCGCTGCACCAGCCCGGCACCGGCGACGCCGGCGGGATGAACGTCTACATCGTCGAGCTGGCCAAGCGCCTGGCCGAGCTCAACATCGAGGTCGAGGTGTTCACCCGGGCGATCTGCTCGGACGACGCCCCGACCGTCGAGCTGGCCCCCGGCGTGCTGGTCCGGCACGTCACCGCCGGCCCGTACGAGGGCCTGGTCAAGGAGGACCTGCCGGCCCAGCTGTGCGCCTTCACCCACGGCGTGCTGCGCACCGAGGCGGGCCACCGCCCCGGCCACTACGACCTGGTGCACTCGCACTACTGGCTCTCCGGGCAGGTCGGCTGGCTGGCCGCCCAGCGCTGGGGGGTGCCGCTGGTGCACACCATGCACACCATGGCGAAGGTCAAGAACGCCGCGCTGGCCGAGGGGGACACACCCGAACCCGCGGCCCGGGTGATCGGCGAGACCCAGGTGGTCGAGGCGGCCGACCGGCTGATCGCCAACACCACCGAGGAGGCCGCCGAGCTGGCGCTGCACTACGCCGCCCGGCCGGACCAGCTGGCCGTCGTCCACCCCGGGGTCAACCTCGACGTCTTCCGCCCTGGCGGCCCGCGCGCCGGGTCCGAGGCCCGGGCGAGGCTGGGCCTGCCGCAGGACGCGGCGGTGCTGCTGTTCGCCGGGCGGATCCAGCCGTTGAAGGCGCCGGACGTGCTGCTGCGGGCGGTCGCCGCGCTGCTGGAGGCCCGTCCGGGGCTGCGCGAGCGCCTGGTGGTGCCGGTGGTCGGCGGGCCGTCCGGCACCGGGCTGGCCCGGCCGGAGAGCCTGCACAAGCTCGCCGCCCAGCTCGGCATCGGCGACGTGGTGCGGTTCCACCCGCCGGTCGGCCAGGAGCGGCTGGCGGACTGGTACCGCGCGGCGACGGCCCTGGTGATGCCCTCGTACAGCGAGTCCTTCGGCCTGGTGGCGCTGGAGGCCCAGGCCTGCGGCACCCCCGTGGTGGCGGCCTCGGTCGGCGGCCTGCCGGTCGCGGTGCGGGACGGCGAGTCCGGCAGCCTGGTGCAGGGCCACGACCCGCTGGCCTGGGCGCGTGCACTGGAGCCGTACGTCACCGACCCGGCGCTGGTCGCCCGGCGCGGGGCGGCGGCCGCCCGGCACGCGGCCGCCTTCGGTTGGGACACCGCCGCGGCCTCCACCGCCGAGGTCTACGACGGCAGCCTGGCCCGCCCGGCCGGCCGGCTCGCGGTGGCCCGGCGCCGCTGAGCGCCGACGCCCGGGCCGGGCGGCGTCCTGGCCCGGGTCGGCGTCCTGGCCGGGTCGGCGGCTGCGCGCCGGGGGTACCGCCGAGTAACGTCACCCCCATGGCAATCCGCACCAAGGACGAGGCCCTGACCCTCCTGCGCACCGCCCTGGACGACGCCGGGGTGGCCTGGGAGCCGGCCGCCGCCGACCCGTACACCCTGGTGGCGACCCTCCCGGGCACCCGCAAGCTGAACACCGCCTGCGCACTGCGGGTCGGCGACCACACCCTGTCGGTGAACGCCTTCGTGATCCGCCGCCCGGACGAGAACCACCAGGCCGTCTACCGCTGGCTGCTGGAGCGCAACACCCGCCTCTACGGCGTCGCGTACGCGGTGGACGCTCTCGGCGACGTCTACCTGGCCGGCCGGCTGCCGCTGGAGGCGCTCACCCCGGACACCGTCGACCGGCTCCTCGGGACGGTGCTGGAGAACGCGGACGAGCCCTTCAACACCCTGCTGGAGCTGGGCTTCGCCTCGGCGATCCGGCGCGAGTGGGAGTGGCGCACCAAGCGCGGGGAGTCCACCCGCAACCTGGCCGCCTTCGCCCACCTGGCCGCCCCGGCAGCCGACGCCACGGCTGCCGACGCCCCGGCCGCCGACGCCCCGGCCACCGACTGACCGGGGCGGGCGGCACTCAGGCGTCGGCCGGGGCCTTCGCCGGCTCCGCGACGGGTGCCGCCACGGCCGTCACCTCCGACACGGCCCCGGTGCGCCGGCGCCCCGTCGCACCGGTCCGGCGTGCCAGCACCACGTACCCGAGCGCCGCCGCCGTCCCGATCGCCCCGCAGACCGTCCACAGCACCACGGGACCGGCGTACTGCAGCAGCAGCCCGCCGCCCGCCGGGCCGAGGAGCGAGGCGAGCGACCAGGACAGCCCGTAGACGCCCTGGTAGCGGCCGCGTCCGTGGGTCGGCGCCAACTCGGCGACCAGGCCCATCATCACCGGGGTGTGCAGGATCTCGCCGACCGTCCAGACCACCACCGAGAGCGCGAACAGCCAGGCCGAGGAGCCGGCCAGCGCGGCCAGCCCGAAGCCCCAGCCGGTGAGCAGGCAGCTGGCGATCAGCATCCCGGTCCGTGAACGGCCCTCCATCCACCGGGTCAGCGGGATCTGCAGCACCACGATCAGCAGCCCGTTCAGGCCGACGACCAGCCCGTACTGGGTAGACGAGATGCCGGAGGCGCCCATGTCCACGGCCAGCGTGGTGCTGCCCTGCTGGAAGACCAGGGCGACCAGCAGGGTCAGCCCGACCAGCACCATGAAGGGGGCGTCCCGGAGCACGGTGAGCAGGCTGATCCCCGGCTCGGCCGGGTCCCCGGCCTTGCCGGGTACGGCCTGCGGCCTGGTCTCCGGGATCCGGATGAAGATCACCACGGCGCAGACCAGCGTGCTCAGGGCGTCCAGCAGGAAGAGCGTGAGGTAGCCGTGGGTGGCGATCAGCCCGGCCGCGGCGGCGGACAGGCCGAAGCCGATGTTGATCGCCCAGTAGTTCAGCGAGTACGCCCGGACCCGGTCCTCCGCGGGGACGAGGTCGGCGATGATCGCCGAGGTGGGCGGCCGGGTGGCGTTGTTGCACAGGCCGACCACGAAGGCCACCGAGGCGATCGCCACCTGGCCGTCCATGAAACCGAGCACGGCGGTGGAGGCGGCGGTGCCGAGCTGGGCGGCGACCAGCGTGGGGCGGCGCCCGATCCGGTCGGTGAGCACGCCCGCGCCGATCGCCGAGACCGCCGAACCGGCGCCGAACAAGGAGGCCACCAGGCCCGCGTAGGAGGCCGAGTACCCCCGTTCGACGGTCAGGTAGAGGGCCAGGAACGTCACCACGAACGAACCGAGCCGGTTCACCAGCGTGCTCACCCAGAGCCACCAGAACTGCCTCGGCAGCCCGCCCACCGTCTCGCGCACCAGTCTTCGGATCCGGGGATTGGCGGCCAGGGCGACGAGCATGTGGGGGCTCCCGAGGGCAGGCGTCCGCCGGGCGGCGCGGGCGGGCCCGACCGCCCGACGCATGTAAGTGGCAGATAAGCGCTGCACACATTACTCATCCCCCGAGGTGCCCACCAGGGGTTTTCCCGCCCTCCACTAAGCTGGGCGCCATGGCTGACACGACCTACCGACTCATCCTGCTCCGTCACGGCGAGAGCCAGTGGAACCAGAAGAACCTCTTCACCGGTTGGGTCGACGTCGACCTCAACGAGAAGGGCGAGAAGGAGGCCGCCCGCGGTGGCGAGCTCCTGGCCGCCGAGGGCCTGTTTCCCGACGTGGTGCACACCTCGCTGCTGCGCCGCGCCATCCGGACCTCGCAGATCGCCCTGGACAAGGCCGACCGCCACTGGATCCCGGTCAACCGCAGCTGGCGCCTGAACGAGCGCCACTACGGCGCGCTCCAGGGCAAGGACAAGGCCCAGACCCTGGCCGAGTTCGGCGAGGAGCAGTTCCAGCTGTGGCGCCGCTCCTACGACACCCCGCCGCCGGTGCTCGCCGACGGCGCCGAGTACTCGCAGGCCGGCGACGCCCGTTACGCCGACATCCCGAGCGAGCTGCGCCCGCGCACCGAGTGCCTCAAGGACGTCGTCGACCGGATGCTCCCGTACTGGTACGACGCCATCGTCCCGGACCTGGCCGCCGGCAAGACCGTCCTGGTCACCGCCCACGGCAACAGCCTGCGCGCGCTGGTCAAGCACCTCGACGGCATCTCCGACGCCGACATCGCCGGCCTCAACATCCCGACCGGCATCCCCCTGGTCTACGAGCTGGACGCCGACTTCAAGCCGCTCGCCAAGGGCGGCCGCTACCTCGACGCCGACGCCGCCGCGGCGGCCATCGAGGCGGTCAAGAACCAGGGCAAGAAGTAACCCGCTTGCCGACGAGGCCCCGCTCCCGGTTCGCCGGGGGCGGGGCCTGTTTCGTTCAACCGGCCGGTGTGGGGCGGGAGTTGGGGTGGGCTCGAAAATGGTTCAGACCATTGACGGGTGGTGGCGCCGACTCCTACCGTGGGGGCACCGGGCTGGCGCAGGCATGCCAAGGATTCCCCCATGTCCCGGCCGCCGCACCCCCAACGCGCGCGCGTCTGCGCCCCGGCGCACTCTCCATCCACCCCCACGGAGGAGCACCATGCGCACACGTCATCTGGTCGGGGCGGCCGTCGCCGCGCTCGCGATCCCGCTCACCCTGGCCCTCCCGGCCCAGTCGCACGGCTTCATCACCACGCCGCCCAGCCGCGCCGCGCTCTGCGACGAGAGCGCGAACGCCGTCCCGTGGGACTGCGGCGACATCCAGTGGGAGCCGCAGAGCGTCGAGGGGCCGAAGGGCTTCCCGGCCGGCGGGCCCTCCGACGGCACCATCTGCGCCGGCGGCAACTCCCGCTTCGCCGAGCTGGACGACCCGCACGGCGGCGCCTGGCCGACCACGCCGGTGACCGCGGGCCAGCGGCTCACCTTCACCTGGAAGTTCACCGCCCGGCACGCGACCACGGACTTCCGGTACTACCTGACCAAGCCGGGCTACGACGCGAGCCAGCCGGTCACCCGGGCCAACCTCGACCTGACGCCCTTCCTGACCGTCCCCTACGGCGGGCGGCAGGTGCCGGGCACGCTCAGCCACACCGGGACCCTCCCGAGCGGGCGCACCGGGCACCAGGTGGTCGTCTCGGTCTGGACGATCGCGGACACCGGGAACGCCTTCTACTCCTGCACCGACGTCCAGTTCTGACGGTTCCGGAACGGCCGGGCGGGCGTCCCGGGGTGCACGACCGCGCACCCCGGGAGGCCTCGGCGGCTGCCCTGGCGGCCGTTCCGGCCGCCGTGCCTCAGTGGCCGCCGCAGCAGCCGCCGTCGGCGCCGCCGCACTGGCAGGGCGCGCCGGACTGGCAGCCGCAGCCGCAGCCGGGGCCGCAGCCGCAACCGGCCGCGAGGACGGGCAGCAGCTTCGGGGCGGGCGGCTCGGCGGTGTGGTGGGCGGATGCCGGTCGGGTCGGGTTGGCCTTCATCGAGCTCTTCCCTCCTAATGACGGGAACACTCCGGTGCCCCCACCGTCGAGTGAAGCGGCCGTTCGGAGGGAGCGTCAACAGGCGCGCAGTGGTGGGGCGTCCGGAAATCCGTGCACCCGCACCACCCTCGCCACAGGTTTACTCACCCCCGGGGGTGAGCGGCACTCACTCCGCCCCGGCTGCCTCGGCCGCCTCGGTGGCGGCCACGAACTCGGCCACGTGCTCGCCGGTCACCAGGTACACGACGCGCTTGGCGACGGACACCGCGTGGTCCGCGAAGCGCTCGTAGTAGCGGCCGACCAGGGTGATGTCGACGGCGGTCTCGATGCCGTGGTGCCAGCGCTCGTCGATCAGGTGCGACAGCAGCTCGCGGTGCAGGGCGTCGATCCGGTCGTCGTCCTGCTCCATCTCCAGGGCCTTGTCGACGTCCTTGGTGGCGATGACCAGGCCCGCCTTGGCGACCAGGCGCTGGGCGAGCTGGCCCATCTCCAGGACGGTGGAGTGCAGGTCGGCGGGCACCGCCGAGTCCGGGTAGCGCATCCGCGCGACCTTGGCGACGTGCCGGGCGAGGTCCCCGCAGCGCTCCAGGTCGGCGCTCATCCGCAGCGAGGTGACCACGATCCGCAGGTCGGTGGCGACCGGCTGCTGCCGGGCGAGCAGGTCGATGGCGCGGTTCTCGAGCTCGTGGTGGAGCTCGTTGACCTTCTCGTCGGCGGCGATCACGCTCTCCGCCAGCGCCAGGTCCGCGTCCAGGAGAGCGGTGGTGGCCCGGCCCAGGGCCGACCCGACCAGCCGGGCCATCTCGACCAGGCTGTCGCCGATCGCATCGAGTTCCTCGTGGTACGCGTCGCGCATGTTCTCTCCTCAGTAGCTGTGTCGGTGGCGGTGCCGACCGGTCAGCCCGTCCGACCATCGTTCCGGTGTCCGGGTGACCGCTGCTGGTGGCGCGAATGGTACGCGCACACCCGAGACCGTGGCCGCTCTTCGGCGCACCGATCTCTCCCACACGGGCTGCATGGCCAACTCTGTGCCGTTCGGGCGACGGCGCACGGCCGGTGTGGTGAATCAGTAGCTACGTGGAGGTGAATTCTCGGCAACGCCTGGTCGATGCCTTGACCCAGCCCTTGGGGAGTGGCCAGGCCGTGCGCTTACGCTGGCCACATGGACGTGAACGTGGCCGCTGCCGCTGCCTGCGCCATAGCCGGGCTCGGTGTCGGCCTCACCGCCTCCATCGCCTTCCGTTGGAGCGAGCGCGAGCAGGCCAAGGGCAAGTACACCAGCGGCAAGCAGTACGGCCGGTACCAGACGCTGGGCACCGGCACCCCGGAACCCCCGCTGCCGCCGGGGGTCGACACCGTGCTCTCGGTGCTCCGCTCCTGCGCGATCGTGCTGGGCGAGGGCGACGAGGTGGTCAAGGCCAGCTCGGCCGCGTACGCGATGGGCCTGGTGCGCGGCGGCGCGGTCGCCGTGGACCAGATGCTGGCCCTGGCCCGCGCCACCCGCCGGGACGGCGAGATCCGGCAGGTGGAGCTGGAGCTGCCCCGCCCCGGCGCGGCCCGCGCGTCCGAGCCGCTCGCGGTCTCCGTCCGGGTCGCCCCGCTGGGCTCCCGGCTGGTGCTGGTGCTGGTCGAGGACCAGACCGAGCGCCGCCGGGTGGAGGCCGTCCGCCGGGACTTCGTGGCCAACGTCAGCCACGAGCTCAAGACCCCGGTCGGCGCCCTGTCGCTGCTCTCCGAGGCGGTCGCCGACGCGTCCGACGACCCGGAGGCGGTGCAGCGCTTCGCCGGCCGGATGCAGGTCGAGGCGACCCGCCTGGCCAGCCTGGTGCAGGAGATCATCGACCTCTCCCGGGTCCAGGACGACCGGCTGATGGTCGACCCGGAGCCGGTCGCGGTGGACGAGCTGATCGCCGAGGCGATCGACCGCTGCCGCCAGCAGGCCGCCGCCAAGCAGATCCTGATCGCGGCCGGCGGGATCGCCGGGCTCTACCTGCACGGCAACCGCGGCCAGCTCGCCGCGGCGCTCGGCAACCTGGTGGAGAACGCCGTCAACTACAGCCCGCCCCGCACCCGGGTGGCCATCGCCACCCGCCGGATCTCCAGCGCCGCCGCGCTCGGCGAGGCGGACGGCGAGCTGATCGAGATCTCGGTCACCGACCAGGGCATCGGCATCTCCGAGAAGGACCGCGAGCGGGTCTTCGAACGCTTCTACCGGGTCGACCCGGCCCGCTCCCGGCAGACCGGCGGCACCGGACTCGGCCTGTCCATCGTCAAGCACGTCGCCGCCTCGCACGGCGGCACCGTCTCGGTGTGGAGCGTGGAGGGGCAGGGTTCGACCTTCACCATCCGCCTGCCCGCCGGCCAGGCCCCCGCCGACGCCCCCGACGAGGACTACGACGACCTGGACGACGCCCCGGACGACGACCTGGGCGAGGACTTCGACGACCACCTCGACGCCGTCGACGCCGCGCCGGACCACGACGAACCCCGCAGCGCACGCCGCGCCGAGCCCGGTGCCGACACCGCCGGGCCCGCCACGGCACCCCGGACCCTCACCGCGGACCGCACCGAGCGTGCGGCCCGTTCGCTCCCCGCCGGGGAGCGGGAACAACCCCTGACACAGACAACCCAGCTTGCCCCGGAGGCCTGATCGTGACCCGAGTACTGGTGGTCGAGGACGAGGAGTCGTTCAGCGACGCCCTCTCGTACATGCTCCGCAAGGAGGGCTTCGAGGTGGCCGTCGCCGCGACCGGCCCCGACGCCCTGGAGCAGTTCGAACGCAACGGTGCCGACCTCGTCCTGCTCGACCTGATGCTCCCGGGCCTGCCGGGCACCGAGGTCTGCCGCCAGCTCCGGGTGCGCTCCAGCGTGCCGGTGATCATGGTGACCGCCAAGGACAGCGAGATCGACAAGGTCGTCGGGCTGGAGATAGGCGCTGACGACTACGTCACCAAGCCGTACTCCACCCGGGAGCTGGTCGCCCGGATCCGCGCGGTGCTGCGCCGCCGCGGCGAGGACGGCGGCGCGGGCGACAATGGCGGCGGTCCGGGCGCCCTGGAGGCGGGCCCGGTCCGGATGGACGTGGACCGGCACGTGGTGACGGTGGACGGCGCCAAGGTCGACCTGCCGCTCAAGGAGTTCGACCTGCTGGAGATGCTGCTGCGCAACGCGGGCCGGGTGCTCACCCGCATGCAGCTGATCGACCGGGTCTGGGGCGCGGACTACGTCGGCGACACCAAGACCCTGGACGTCCACGTGAAGCGCCTGCGGGCGAAGATCGAGCCCGACCCGGGCGCGCCGCGCTACCTGGTCACGGTCCGCGGCCTGGGCTACAAGTTCGAGCCGTAAACCGCGGGCCCGCGAGGGACGAGGACGCGGGAGGCCCCTGCCGGCAGTCGTCGGCGGGGGCCTCCCGCGTTCCTGCCCGACTGCCTGGCTGCCCGGCCACAGGGTCAGGCCACGCGGCCACGCGGCCACGCGGCCCACGGGGGCACGCGAAAGCCTCCCGCAGGCCCCGGAAGGGCCGGCGGGAGGCTTTCGCGCGCTGCGTCAGGGTGCGCCCGGTCGGCAGCGCGTCGTGTCAGTGGGCGGCCGGCGCGGTGGTGCCGGTGGCCGGGGCGGCCGGGGTGGTCGCCGTGCCGGCACCGGTGGCCGGGGTGGCCGGGGCGCTCGGCGTGGTGCCGGCCGGCGGCGTGGCCGGCGTGCCCGGCGTGGTCGGGGCGGTCGCGGCGGGGGAGGTGCTCTTGGAGGGCACGGCCGCCGGGGTCGGGCCGAAGCCCTTGTAGAGGTTCTTGTCCGAGTCCGGGCTGACGCCGGCCTGGACGTCGACCTTCTGGCCGTCCTTGAAGGCGAAGGTGGTGTTGGCGAAGCCGCCGATGTGGACGGCGGCCGCGCTCACCGAGGCGGAGGGGTTGCCCTGGCCGCCGATCGCGACCGAGCTGCCGGCCGGGATGACGAGGGTGGGCTGCGGAGCACCCGCCGCGTCCGCGAAGGTGGCGGAAGCGTTGCCGACGGTGATCGACTGCAGCTCGGCCGGGGTGGTCGCCGTGTTGGAGATGTTCACGACCACGTTGGCGGGGCCCGTGTAGTCACCCGAGGTACCGGCCCCGGTGACGATCACGATGTTGTTCAGTCGAAGGTTCGTCCCAAGGGTCGCCGCCGCGTTGTCCGGCTTGATCTGCAGGGTGTCCGGCGTGTTGCTGGCTGCGCAGGAGGACAGCGAGGCGATGGCGAGGGCGGCGATGGCGGCGATGCTGCCGCGTCGAAGGCTGCGGCTCATGCGGCGGCTACTCCTAGGTCACGTGTCGACAGGTCAGGTCTCAGATTATCGACCTCACTTATGCGCTCCTCACGGGGTGGTCCCCGTGTCGCACTCCCGGGGCCCCGCGGGGGCCGTCCGGCCGTACCCATGGCATGAACCGGTCATCGGTAGGACAAGCTTCGACCAAGATCGAATAACGATCCGGTCACGGCCCGGAACGGGGCGAAAGCTCAAGATCCAATCATGGTTGCGGGGGTGTTGCGCAAGGGTTTCGCCGGACCTCGGAACCGCCTCCGACCTGCGGGAAGCCCCCCTCGAACATCGGTCGCAGCACGTCACGGGGGTCCTTGTCAAGCCCCGGTACCGGCCCTGACCTGCGAAAACGCCCTTCGGGTGGGCCGCAAGGCGTGTTATTCTGGAAAGCCACGGAAGGGGTCCTGTCACATGACGTTCAAGGTTGGCGACACGGTGGTCTACCCCCATCACGGGGCCGCGCTGATCGAGGCCATCGAAATTCGCCAGATCAAAGGTGTGGACAAGACCTACCTGGTGCTCAAGGTGCAGCAGGGAGACCTGACGCTCCGCGTGCCCGCCGAGAACGCGGAGTTCGTCGGCGTGCGCGATGTGGTCGGCCAGGAGGGTCTGGACCGGGTCTTCGAGGTGCTCCGCGCACCGTACACCGAAGAGCCGACCAACTGGTCCCGTCGCTACAAGGCGAACCTGGAGAAGCTCGCTTCGGGCGACGTTATCAAGGTCGCCGAGGTCGTGCGCGACCTCTGGCGTCGCGAGCGCGAGCGCGGCCTCTCGGCCGGCGAGAAGCGGATGCTCGCGAAGGCGCGCCAGATCCTCGTCAGCGAGCTCGCGCTGGCGGAGAACACCAACGAGGACAAGGCGGAGACGCTGCTCGACGAGGTGCTCGCCTCGTAGTGCAGTCGGGCTTCCGCCCCACCGCCCACAGCGCCCGGTGCCGGCGTGCCGCTCCCAGGATGAACCGTCCGGGGGTGGTGCAGTGGCACTCCGGGCGCTGAGGCGTGTCCGGACGACGCCCCCCCACCCGATCCGGTCCAGGCCCGCAAGACCGTTTCTGCACCGTTTCTGCGCAGTTGTGCGGCGGGCAGTGGACCAGTTGTTCTTCGGAAGGGGCCCCGCGCCCGCCGGGCACGCCATGGCCATACCCACTTCGCCGAAGGAGTGAAACCTGAACGCGTCAGGAGCAGTTGCAGCAGCAGTGGTGCCCGCCGCCGGACGCGGTGAGCGGCTGGGGCCCGGTGCCCCGAAGGCCCTGCGGGAACTGGGCGGGGTGCCGCTCCTGGTGCACGCCGTTCGGGCGCTCGCCCGCAGCCGGGCGGTCGGCCTGGTGGTGGTCGCCGCGCCCGCCGACGGGGTGGCCGAGGTGGTCGCCCTGCTGGACGGCCACGGGCTGGCCGGCAAGGACGTCCGGGTGGTGGCCGGCGGCGCGACCCGCCAGGAGTCGGTCCGGCTGGGCCTGGCGGCGATCCCCGAGGACGTCGAGATCGTGCTGGTGCACGACGCGGCCCGTCCGCTCGTCCCGGTCGAGGTGGTGGACGCCGTCGCGGCCGCCGTCCGGGCCGGGGCTCCGGCGGTGGTGCCCGCGGTGCCGCTGGCCGACACCGTGAAGCGGGTCGAGCCGAACCCGGGCCGCCCCGAGCCGGTGCTCGACACGCCCGAGCGGGCCACCCTGCGCGCGGTGCAGACCCCGCAGGGCTTCGACCGGGCCGCCCTGGTCGAGGTGCACGCCAAGGCGCTGGCCGAGGAGGCCGCCGGCGGCGCCGACGCGGTGCCCGTCACCGACGACGCCGGACTGGTGGAGCGCTACGGCGGCACGGTCGTCGTGGTGCCCGGCCACGAAGAGGCGTTCAAGGTCACCCGTCCGCTGGACCTCGTGCTCGCCGAGGCCGTACTCGCCCGCCGGAGGGCCGCCGATGACTACTGAGCCCCTGATCCCCCGGGTGGGGATCGGCACCGACGTGCACGCCTTCGAGGCCGGCCGCCCGCTGTGGGTCGCCGGACTGGAGTGGCCGGACGCCGGGGACGGACTGGCCGGGCACTCGGACGCCGACGTGGCCGCGCACGCCTCCTGCGACGCGCTGTTCTCGGCCGCCGGGATCGGCGACCTGGGCGCCCACTTCGGCACCGACCGCCCGGAGTGGTCCGGGGCCTCCGGGGTGAAGCTGCTCGGCGAGGCGGCCCGGCTGGTGCGCGAGGCGGGCTTCGAGATCGGCAACATCGCGGTCCAGGTGATCGGGGTCCGGCCGAAGATCGGCAAGCGGCGGGCCGAGGCGCAGGCCGCGCTGTCCGAGGCGGCCGGAGCGCCGGTCTCGGTCTCCGGCACCACCACCGACGGCCTGGGCCTGACCGGCCGGGCCGAGGGGTTGGCCGCGATCGCCACCGCCCTGGTGTACGAACGGCGTTGAGCCGTTCGCCGGCGGTCCGGCCGGTCGGCGGTCGGCGGGCGTCGGCGGGCGGTCGGCGGTCCGGCCGGAAACAGACGGCTGTTGACGGGTGTTCACCGAATGCCGCGGGGGCCCGGATCGGTAGGGTTCGGTCCGGGCCCGTGCGGAGCTCACCCCCGGGTCGTACCGTCGCCGACGAGAAGAGGTTCCCGATGACTTCCCAACTCTCCGACCGCGCCAAGGCGTTGATCGACGGCAAGAGCTTCGCCGTGGTCTCCACGATCCAGCCGGACGGCAGCCCCCAGTCCTCGGTGGTCTGGGTCAAGCGGGACGGCGACGACATCCTGTTCTCCACGGTCCAGGGCCGCCGCAAGCACCTCAACCTGGTGAAGGACCCGCGGGCCTCGATCGTGATCAACCCGCCGGAGAGCCCGTACGAGTACCTGGAGGTCCGCGGTTCGGTGACGCTGACCACCGAGGGCGGCCGGGAGTTGATCAACGAGCTGGGCTTCAAGTACCGCGGTGACCAGGAGTACGGCTTCGACGGTCCGGACGACGTCCGGGTGGTCGTCCGGCTCAGCCCGCGCAAGGTGGTCGGCAGCATCTGACCGGCCGGACGGGCCGCGATTCCCCGGGGCGGTCCCGCCGTTCCCCGGGGAATGCCCGGTCCGTTCCCGGTTAATGTCGCGGGGCACCCCCCGCCGCCCACTACGCTTGACGCTGTGAGCATTCGTCTGTACGACACCAGCACCCGACAGGTACGCGACTTCGTCCCGCTTGTACCGGGTTGTGTCTCGATCTACCTGTGCGGCGCTACCGTCCAGTCGGCGCCACACATCGGGCACATCCGGTCCGGCCTCAACTTCGACATCATGCAGCGGTGGTTCGCCTACCGCGGCTACCAGGTGACCTTCGTCCGCAACGTCACCGACATCGACGACAAGATCATCGCCAAGGAGCGCGAGCTCGGCACGCCGTGGTGGCAGATCGCCTACGAGAACGAGCGCGCCTTCAACGACGGTTACAACGCGCTCGGCTGCCTGCCGCCGACCGTCGAGCCGCGGGCCACCGGGCACGTGCCCGAGATGATCGAGATGATGCAGGGGCTCATCGAGAAGGGCCACGCCTACGCGGTCGACGGCAACGTCTACTTCGACGTGAAGTCGTACCCCGACTACCTCGCGCTCTCCAACCAGAAGCTCGCCGACCTGCGCCAGCCCGAGGGCGAGGGCGAGACCGGCAAGCGCGACCAGCGCGACTTCGCGATGTGGAAGGCCGCCAAGCCGGGCGAGCCGAGCTGGGAGACGCCCTGGGGCCGCGGCCGTCCGGGCTGGCACCTGGAGTGCTCGGCGATGGTGCACAAGTACCTGGGCCCGGCCTTCGACATCCACGGCGGCGGGCTGGACCTGATCTTCCCGCACCACGAGAACGAGATCGCCCAGTCCAAGGCCTACGGCGACGACTTCGCCGCCTTCTGGGTGCACAACGCCTGGGTCACCATGGCCGGCGAGAAGATGAGCAAGTCGCTCGGCAACTCGGTGCTGGTCTCCGAGATGGTCCGGGCGTGGCGGCCGATCGTGCTCCGCTACTACCTGGGCGCCGCGCACTACCGCTCGATGATCGAGTACAGCGAGGACGCGCTGCGCGAGGCCGAGGTCGGCTTCGGCCGGATCGAGGGCTTCATCCAGCGGGCCGTCGAGCGCTGCGGCAAGGTCGACGCGGCGCCCGAGGTGCCGTCGGCCTTCGCCGAGGCGATGGACGACGACTTCGGCGTCCCGCAGGCGCTGGCCGTCGTGCACACCGCCGTCCGCCAGGGCAACAGCGCCCTGAACGCGGACGACAAGGAGAGCGTGGTGGCGCGACTGGCCGAGGTCCGTGCGATGCTCGGTGTACTGGGCCTCGATCCGCTCGACCCGCAGTGGGCCGGGGCGGAGCGCGGCGAGGACCTCCACGGTGTGGTCGACTCGCTGGTCCGTCTGGTCCTGGACCAGCGGCAGGCGGCGCGTCAGCGCAAGGACTTCGCCACCGCGGACGCCATCCGCGACCAGCTCGGCCTGGCCGGGTTGGTGATCGAGGACACCCCGTCCGGCCCGCGCTGGACGATCAACAGCCAGTAACCCCATCTGACGATCGGGGTGATGGGTGGGCCGTACCGGACCGGTGCGGCCCTCCCGCATGACGTAGCGCATGCCGTCGGCCGCCGCCGCACCGAGCGGAGCGGCCGGGCATGCCGGACAGACAGGAAGTACAGCCATGGCCGGCAACAGCCAGCGCAGGAACCGCCGCAACCCCGGGTCGAAGAAGGGGGCCGCTGTCGGTACCGGCGGGCACAGCCGGAAGGCGCTGCAGGGCAAGGGCCCGACCCCGCCCGGTGAGGAGCGCAAGGGCCACCCCAAGCAGCGGGCCGCCAACGCCGCGATCAAGCGCGAGCGGGACGCCAAGGCCCGGGCCGGCATGCGCCGGGCCGGTGCCGGCGGCCGGGGCGGCCGCGGCGGCGCGGGCAGTGCCGAGCTGGTCTTCGGCCGCAACTCGGTGGTCGAGGCGCTCAAGGGCGACGTGCCCGCCAACGCCCTGTACGTCCAGCAGTTCATCGACACCGACGACCGGGTGCGCGACGCCTTCCAGGCCGCCAACGAGCGCGGCATCCCGCTGATGGAGGCCCCGCGCGCGCAGCTGGACCAGATGACCGGCGGGATGAACCACCAGGGCCTGGTGCTGCAGGTCCCGCCGTACGAGTACGCCCACCCCGAGGACCTGCTCGCCGAGGCCTCCGACGCCGGCCAGGACGCGCTGATCATCGCGCTGGACGGGGTCACCGACTCGCGCAACCTCGGCGCCGTGGTCCGCTCCGCCGCCGCCTTCGGCGCGCACGGCGTGGTCATCCCCGAGCGCCGTGCGGCCGGCATGACCGCCGGTGCCTGGAAGACCTCCTCCGGCGCCGCCGCCCGGCTGCCCGTGGCCCGCGCCACCAACATGACCCGCACCCTGGAGGCCTACCAGAAGGCCGGCCTGATGGTCGTCGGCCTGGCCGCCGACGGCGAGGCCGAGCTGGGCGACCTGGAGCTGCTGAACGGCCCCGTGGTGATCGTCGCGGGCAGCGAGGGCAAGGGCCTGTCCCGCCTGGTCTCCGAGACCTGCGACATGCGGGTCCGGATCCCGATGAGCGGCCTGACCGAGTCGCTGAACGCCGGTGTCGCGGCGGGCATCGTGCTGTACGAGGCCGCCCGCATGCGCGCCAAGCGCTGATTCCCGGCAGGTCCGGACCAGCACGGACGGACCCCCGTCCGCAGGAGAACTTCTGAATTCTCCGCGATCCGAGTGAAAAGCGATCGGGCCCGACCGGGTCCGATCGCTTTTCTCATGATCACTTCAAGTATGCGCCGGACATCCACCCGGGAGAGTGTCCTAAGCGGCCGTCACCCGGTTAGACGGGCGTGGACGTGGACACCAGAACACCTCGGCGCCCCCTGTTCGGCGGGGGCAGCACCGGGATAGAGGCGGGCCCCGGGATCGACACCGTCAAGGTGCCGTCGGACCCCGCGCGCCTCAGCAGCACCCAGGCGAGCTTCCGACTCCGGCTCGGCACCCCGGTGGCGCCGCTGATCGACGCCCCGGCGGGACTGCTGTCCACCGGCGCCGCGTTCGGCGACCCCTACGCCAACCAGGGCCTGATCCGCCGTCCGCTGGTCACCCCGCAGGTCGTCGTGCCCGCCTCCGCCGTCCCGGCGCTGGCCGGAGCCGCGGCCGGGGCCGCCGGCGGCGCGCAGCGCCGCAAGGGCCGGGTCACCGCCGTCACCTGGACCGGCCAGGCGGCCCCCGGCGACCTCGCGGCCACCCGGCTCCTGGAAGCGGTGCGGACCAACGGCGCGCCCGGCGGCGGCCCCGACGGCGCGGACACCCAGGTGCTGCCCGCCTACGCGGGCGCCCGGACCGTCCCCCGCCAGCCGCGCGAGGGCAGCGGCACCGCCACCGACGCCGGCGTCGGCCCGGTCGGCGAGCCGCACGGCTGGACCCCCAGCGGCGAACTGCCGGAGGTCTCCGCCGCCTCCGCGGCCGACGGCAAGCAGCCCTGGTACCCCGGCCGCCGGGTCGACCTCGGCCTGGTGCTGCTGCCGCTGCGCGCGGTGCTCGGCTCGCTCTCCGTCTACGCCGGGTTCAGCAAGCTCTGCGACCCGGTGTACTTCGACGGCGGCGAGCGCGGCTCCATGATGCGCTGGCTCTCCTCCCTGCACCCGTGGAAGGTCGCCGAGCCGCTGCTCGCCTTCGCGATGGCGCACCCCGTCGGCTCCGGCCTGGTGGTGTCGTTCACCGAGATCGTGGTCGGCGTGCTGACCGTCCTCGGCCTGTGGCAGCGGCTCGCCGCCGGGGCGGCCATGCTGCTCTCCGCCGTGCTGCTGTTCACCGTCAGCTGGCGGGCCGTCCCGGTCTACGACACCCCCGACCTGATCTTCCTCGCGGCCTGGAGCCCGCTGCTGATCGCCGGGGCGCCGTTCGCCTCGCTCGACGGACGGCTCAACCTGGAGGCCTGGCGCCGGATCGGCACCGGTGCCCCCGGTGCGCTGCGCCGCCGGGTGCTGCGCCGCGGCGCGGTCGTCACCACCGTCGTGGTCGGCCTCACCCTGCTGCTCGGCTCGATGCTCGGCGCGGCCGTCCGCACCGGCGGCCGCCCGCACCAGGAGCCCGGCCGACCGTCCGGCGACTACGGCACCCCGGTGTGGCCGTCCGGCAGCCCGTCCGGCGCCCCCGGCGGCCAGGGCGCGTCCACCCAGCCCCAGCCCGCCGCCCCCCGCCCGGCCACCCCCACCCCGAGCGCCGGCACGCCGTCCACCGCCCCCGCCAAGTCGGCCGGGGCCACGCCCAGCGGCAAGCACTCCGGCAAGCCCGAGACCGGCGGCTCCTCCCCGGCGCCCGCCGCGCCGTCCGCCGGGTCCGGCTCCGCGCCCGCCCAGCGGACCCCGGCCCCCGGCGGCTCGGGCAACGCGCCCAAGCCCAGCCCGAGCAACGGCTCGGGGCTGCTCGGCGGGGTGCTGGGCAGCGGACCGGTACTGGGCAGCGGGCCGCTGGCCGGCCTGTCCGGCGGAGAGGCCGGTGGACAGGCCGACGGGCAGGCCGGTGGGCAGTCCTCCCGTCCGGGGACGCCGACCGCCACCTGAGGCCGCCGGACGCGCTACGGCCGGGTGCTCCGTGGGGGAGCACTCGGCCGTCGTGCTGCTCGGCGGTTCCGCGGGCTTGCCCTCGCCGGGCCTGTGTCCGTCCTCCGCCTGTTCTCGGCCGGTCTCCGCGTCGTCAGCGGGAGCTGTCGCGGTAGGCGGCGAGCTCCTTGGCCGCCTCGGTGAGGTCCTTCGCGGTGTCGATCGCGCGCCAGTACACGCCCTGCGGCAGCTGGTACCCGGCGAGCCGCTTGCTGCGGGCGAGTTGGGGGAAGGTGGTGCGCTCGTGGTCGCCCACGTCCGGCAGCAGCTCGGCGAACTCCGGGCTGAACACGTACAGGCCGGCGTTGATCAGGAAGGGCGAGGGCGGGGCCTCGATGAAGTCCAGCACGTTGCCGAACTGGTCGGTCTCCACGGCGCCCCACGGGATCCGCGGCCGGGCCAGCGCGAGCGTCGCGACGGCGTCCCGCTCGTGGTGGAAGGCGGCCATGTCGCGCAGGCTGAACCGGGTCCAGATGTCGCCGTTGGTGGCGTACCAGGGCTCGTCCGGGCGCGGCAGCGCCTTCGCCGCGTACTTGAGCCCGCCGCCGCGCCCCAGCGGCTCGGCCTCGACCACGGTGCGCACCCGCAGCGGCAGGTCCGCCGTGTCGAGCCACTCCTCCAGCACGTCGGCCAGGTGACCGCAGGACACCACGACGTCGGTGACGCCCTCGGCGGCCAGCCAGGCCAGCTGGTGGCCGAGGATCGGCGTGCCCGTCCCCGGGATCTCGACCAGCGGCTTGGGGCGGTCGTCCGTGTAGGGGCGCAGCCGGGAACCCTGGCCGCCGGCCAGGATCACGGCCTGGGTGACGGGAGTGGTGGTCGGCCGGGTGTGGTGGGGCTGCGGGGACGCGAGGTCGGCGGTGGTGCCGGAGTCAGCGGTCATGGCTGAACAATAGGGCGCCGGAAGGGGGTTGGCGCCTCAAGTGGACCGCTCGTCCGGTGATCCGCCGGCCGCCCGGCCGCCCGGCTGTCCGTCGGCCGACGATGCCGTCGGCCTTCCGGGGAACGGTCGGCCGTCCGGGGATCCGTCAGCCGACGACGCCGGCCGCGAAGGCGCCGTCGCAGACCGGGCGGGCGAAGGAGCGGGCCCGCTGTACGTCGCCCTGGTACTTGCGGACCGCCGCCTTGCCCAACTCGGTGGCCAGCGAGGTGCAGTACGGCGTCAGCGACGGCTGCTCGCGCATCGAGCGCTCCAGCAGGTCCAGCGCGGCGGACGGGTTCTTGGCGCGCAGCTCGTCGAGCAGCGCCACCCGCAGCGAGTCCTGCGGGGCGAGCCCGTCCGTCCTGGCGGGGGCCGCGGACGACCGCCCGATGCCGACGCCGTCGCCGCTGGAGGCCGCCACGACCTGCTGGTCGAGCGCGGTCGGCGGGGCCCACGGGACCCGGGTCACGGCGAGGGTGCCGGTGGTCACCAGGACGACCGGCAGGGTCAGGGCGACGGTCTGGCCGATACGGCGCACAAGCTGCTTCACCCTCAGGAGAGTAGCGGTGGGTAGGCCCCGGATCGCCCTCCGTCACGCCATCGAGTGACAGGGTGTCCGGGTTGTCCCTGCACCGTGTTGACGTGGGGGTGTACGGACGGAGCCCGTCGGACCGCGAACGGTCCGACGGGCTCCGGAGCTGCCCCGTGCGAGGGGAGGTGTGCCGGGCGTCAGCGGCCCAGGCGGGCCCCGGTGCTGGTGGAGAAGACGTGGGTCTCCTCGGCGGTCGGCACGACGTGGACGGTCTCGCCGCGGGCCGGGATCTGGCGGCCGGGCACGCGGACGACCAGGTCCTTGTCCACGCCGCCGATCTGGGTGGTGCCGTAGACGAAGCCGTCCGAGCCGAGCTCCTCGACCACGTTCACCGTCACCGCGACACCCTCGATGCCGCCAGCCGGGACGATCTGGAAGTGCTCGGGGCGGATGCCGACGGTCACCGTCTTGTCCGTCGCGGCGCCGGCCAGGTCCTCGCGGGAGATGTTGACCACCGAGCCGCCGAACTTCACGCCGCCGTCCACCAGCGGCACCTCGACCAGGTTCATGGCGGGCGAGCCGATGAAGCCGGCCACGAACAGGTTCGCGGGCTTGTCGTACATGTTGCGCGGGGTGTCGACCTGCTGGAGCAGACCGTCCTTGAGCACCGCGACCCGGTCGCCCATGGTGAGCGCCTCGGTCTGGTCGTGGGTGACGTACACCGTGGTGATGCCCAGGCGGCGCTGCAGGCCGGCGATCTGGGTGCGGGTCGAGACGCGGAGCTTGGCGTCCAGGTTCGACAGCGGCTCGTCCATCAGGAAGACCTGCGGCTGGCGGACGATCGCCCGGCCCATCGCGACACGCTGGCGCTGACCGCCGGACAGCGCCTTCGGCTTGCGGTCCAGGTAGTCGGTCAGGTCGAGGATCTTCGCCGCCTCCTCGACCTTGATGCGGATGTCCGCCTTGTTCACGCCGGCGATCTTGAGCGCGAAGCCCATGTTCTCGGCGACGGTCATGTGCGGGTAGAGCGCGTAGTTCTGGAACACCATCGCGATGTCCCGGTCCTTCGGCGGCAGGTGGGTGACGTCCCGGTCGCCGATCCGGATCGCGCCGCTGTTGACGTCCTCCAGACCGGCCAGCATGCGCAGGCTGGTCGACTTACCGCAGCCCGACGGGCCGACCAGCACGAGGAATTCGCCGTCCGCGATCTCCAGGTCCAGCGCGTCCACCGACGGCTTGGTCGCCCCGGGGTAGACACGGGTCGCCTGGTCGTACGTGACAGAAGCCATGGTCGTTCTCTCCTTCACCGGCAGGAACGTGCCGGACGATCCGAGTAAAGGGGGTTCGTTCGTCTCGGTCGGCCGGGCAGTGGTCTGAACCACTGCACACACCGACTCCCGGCGACGCTACCTGCGCTTCCGCCGCTTGTCAGCCCCCCGCCGCCCGCTTTTCCGCATCGGTTCCATCACGCCCACCCACCCCGCCAACCCCGGGATATCCCCCCACCCCACCACCCCGGCCCGGTAGACTGCCCCCGGTGCCGCCGTGATCCATCGCGGACGGCCACCGTGCCTCCTTAGCTCAGCTGGCCAGAGCACCGCTCTTGTAAAGCGGGGGTCGTCGGTTCGAACCCGACAGGGGGCTCAGCTTCCGGCGCAGGTCAGAGTGCCGAAGAACGCAGAACGCCCCGGGCCGTGATCGGCCCGGGGCGTTCTGACATCTCCGGATGACATCAGTCGGTCTTGCGGCGGCGCTTCAACAGGCGGTCCATGTGGCTCATCGCCTCGCGCTGCCTCTCCTGCACCACGTGCGTGTAGATCTCCATCGTGACGGCGATCTGGCTGTGGCCGAGGATCGCCATCAGGTCCCGGGGCGCGACGCCGGCGGCGGACAGGAGCGTCGCGCACCCGTGCCGGGTGTCGTGCAGCCGGATCGGCGGCAGGGCCTCGGCCTTGGCGACCCGGGTGAACGAGCGGGTGAGGTTCCGCGGCTCGATCGGCTGGCCGGTCGCCGTGGTGAAGACGGAGCCTGACTCCGGCCAGTCCCTCCCCGCCGCCAGCCGCAGGCGTCGCTGCTCGGCCTGGCGGAGTCGCTGCCAGCGAAGGGGAGCGACGCACATCATCGGGAGCGGGATGACCCGCTGGCGGCGCGACTTCGGGGTGTCCTCGTACAGCTCGCCGTCCCGGCGCTGGAGTTGGCGCCGGACGGTCAGGGTGCGGTTCTCCAGGTCGATGTCGGACCAGTGCAGCCCGAGGATCTCCCCTCGCCGCAGGCCGAGCGCCACGGCGAGGACGAACGCGGCGTACAGCGGGTCCCGCCGGGATCCCTCCAGGAAGATCAGCGTGTCGTCGAGGCTCCAGGGCTTGGTCACTCGGTACTCCACTCGGGGGGCTTGGACGAGCTTGGCGACGTTGCGGGTGATCAGTTCGTCCCGCACGGCGGCGGAGAGCGCCGTGCGGAGCACGAGGTGCGACTCTTTGGCGGTGGCCGCCGACACCTTCTTGGTCACGGTGCTGATGAGCTTGCGGACGTCGGCGGTGCCGAGCTTCTCCAGGCTCTTGGAGCCGAGTACCGGCACCAGGTGAAGCCGGACGTGCATCTCGTACTTGTCGTACGTCGTCCGCTTGCGGTGCGGCGCGATGAAGTGCTCCAGCCAGTAGGGGAGCCACTCGGCGAGCTTGGCCGACCGGGTGGGCGTCGGGACGCCCTGCCGGTCGCGCCGGACGAGTTCCTGGCGCTTCTCGTCGCACTCCGTCCAGGTCTTGCCGTAGACGAACTTGCGGGCCCGGGTGCCATCGGGCTGCGGGACGTAGACGGCAGCCTGGTACCGGCCGTCCTTGCGGAGGGTCACGGTGCCGGCGCCATTGGGGTTGCGCTTCTTCACCATCAGGCGGCTTCCTCCATCTTGGTGCGGACGTAGTCGTGCAGGGCGGTCACGGGGATGCGGCGGGAGGCGCCTTCCTTGAAGCTCGCAAGCTTCTTCGTGCGGATGAGGTCGTAGACCTTGCTGCGACTCAGCCGCAGGGCCTCCATGACCTCCGGGACTTCCAGAGCGAGGGGCGGGATGGTGCTCACGTGGGCTCCCTGGGCGGTGGCAGGGACAGGGGCTTCTCGCGGGGCGTGTTTGTCCGAGGTGGGGATTTCTGCGTCATCGCGTCATCTGCGTCATTCAGGTCTGTGACCTGCGGTTTTGCGTGACGCAGCGGGCGGGGTCTGCGTCACCGGTGCGTCATCGGCCGCGTCATCCGATGACGCAGGTGACGCAGGATGACGCAGCGGCCGTCGTCTGCGTCACCACCTTCGGCGCAGGTCAGAGGCGGTTTCCGAGGCCGTGTGACGCAGGTGACGCAGCGTCTTCCTACTTAGGAAAAGAAGGGGGCTGTTGATGTAGTTAGGCGTGCCTCAGAGCGTGAAGAAGGAGCCGCTTCGCGGCACGACCTTTGGGCGGCTTCGCCGAACAGCAAGAAGAGCACCCGGCGGCGACGGAGCCGAGTGCTCTTCTTGCTTGTCCGGAGCGGTCAGAGCAGCCGGGTCTGCTCGTGCTCGACGGGGGCCGCCGGTCGGGCCATTTCGAGGTAGCGGCGCTCCTTCGTACGGCCGGAGTCGATGAGGACGCCTCGGGCCGCAAGGGTGGGCTGGAGGCGCTTGAGTCGGTCGGAGAGGACCTTGCCGGTGGTCGGCCAGCCCTTGGGCAGGGGGCGGAGCTCGTCGCCGCTGTAGAGGCGGCTGAGGCACTGCAGCCACTCGGTGGAGGACATGCGTTGCGCCTGTCCCGGGGCGATGGTCTCGGCGTGCTGGAGGACGGTCTGCGCCAACAGGTCGCCTTCGATGACGTCGTCGTTGAGGTCGTCCAGGCTGGCCCGGTAGGCGGCCAGCGATCCGAAGCCGGTCGCGGTGTCGAGCTGTGCGCACAGGTGGGCGAAGTCGGCCATGCGCAGGTCGGTCGGGGTCTCGGCTTCGGCGGCGCGGACCTTGACCGTCAGGTCGAGCAGGGACCCGAGGACGACGGGCAGCACCTCGGCGTACTCCGCCCACAGCTCCGCCTCGGTGCGCCGGATGCTGGGGCGCTCCAGGCGCAGGGGCAGGAGGCGTTCGGCGAGGTCGGGGCGGATGACGCCGACGTCGATGCCGGTCAGCAGCAGGGGCCGGCGGTAGGCGGAGCGGTGCACGTCCCCGTCGGTGAACAGGGCGCGCTTGACGGACTCGGCTCCGGTGACGATGCAGCACATGGCGTCGGACAGGTCCGGGCCCATGTGGCTCAGGTTGTCCAGGGCGGTGACCCACCCGGCCGCGACCGCCGCGATCAGGTCTTCCTCGCCCTTCGGGGCCCGGCGCAGGTCCCCGCTCATGCCCTCGATGATCCTGGTCAGCATCCGGCCGCCGGTGGACTTGCCCGCGCCCTGCGGGCCGGTGAGGAACGGGGCCGGGACGGGCACGGACGGCCCCAGGCAGCCGATCAGCCACGCGATCGCGAGGCACTCGGTTGCCGCGTCGGCGAAGTTCGTCAGCCGCAACAGCAGGTCGATGCCCTTGCCGTCGGTGTCCCGGGCGGGCAGGGGGAGTTCTCCGGTGAGCTGGGTGCGCTTCCAGCACACCTCACGCGGGTCGGGGACGGTGATGTCCCAGCCGGTGGGGTGGATGCGCACGGACTGCCCGTCGGCGCGCCCGAGGTCGAGCCACGTGGCGCCGTCGAAGCCGGGGGCGACCCGGATGTGGACGGGCTGCACGTCCTCGGTCAGTGCGAGTGCTTCGATCAAGTCCAACGCCTCCTTGATGGCGGTGCCGTTGAAGACGCCGCGCCCGTCCTTGAACAGGCCGGCCATGAGTTCCTGGCGGTGGCTGCCGGTGGTGCCCTGGGAGCGGATCGGCCGGGCCACGGGGTGGCCGGTGCGCTGGGCGTACACGGCGCCGTCGGCGGTGCGGAAGTACCGGAAGTGCTGGCGGGCGTAGTCGGCGACGACCACGCGCGCCGGGTTCTTCTCGTCCTCGGCCACGGCTACATCCCCAGCCGGGTCAGGGCGTTGGCCCAGGCGTCGGCGCAGTGCCGGGGCGACTCGCCCTTGGCCTGCGCGGCGGCGAACAGCCGCTCGGTGTGCGCATCGGTCAGGCACCCGCACCGGCCGTGGGTGGAGAGCACGGCGAGGAACGTTGCGAACACCGTGCTGTGGACCGCGCTGAGCGCCTCGGTGATGCGCTGCTCGGCCATGGCGATTCCGCGGCTCAGGTACGCCGGGGTGCGGTGCGGGCACTTCCCGCCCCCGGCCAGAGTGGGCACCGCGACCGCCGCCGGTCGGACGACCGCGGGCGTCTTCACGACCAGGTCGCGGACGACGTCCGGCAGGGCCGTCATGGTGCCGGCGCCGGGGCCGAGCCACCGGGCGTACTGCATGGACGACTTGATGTCCACGTCGGGCCGGACCGCGTTCCGCGAGGGCATGACGCCCTGGTAGAGCCAGTGCTCTCCCCGGGTGGTGGGCACGGTCCGCGTGGCGGGCAGGGTCTCGCGCGCCCAGGTGATGGCCTCCGCGTTGTCGAGGTCGACGACGGTCCACCCGGCGCCGCCGGGGTGGTAGGCCACCGCCGCCGCCTCGCGCCACGCCCGCGCCCACTCGGGCGAGTTGATGACGTCGGGGTCGGTGGTCGCGGCGGCCCAGCCGTGGCACGGCCTCGGGCAGGCACAGGGGCCGGGGGTCTTCATGTTCGGCCGGCCGCCGCACGCGTTGCCGGTGCAGCGCTGGCAGTTGCCGAACGTGGCCTTCCCGGCCCGCAAGGGCAGGGCGGGCACGCCGTCGGCGGCCAGGGAGAGCGCGGTGGACAGGTGCTCTCCCCGGATCGGGGGCAGATGGGTCATGCTGGACTCCTCCAGTTCTGTGCTGGATTGGCGGCGCCCCGGTTCTTGGCGGAAGGGGGCCGCCGTTCTCGTTCGCCGCGTTCGCCTCGGCGCAGACCTTGTGGGAAGGCCTGCGCCGCTCGTCCCGCAGCGGGGTGGGGCGGCCGCACCAGCGGCAGGGGCGGTCGCCGGTGCGGTCGTAGTGGCGGGCGTCGCGCCAGTCGAGGTGGCTGCCCACCGCCGGTCAGTACGTTTCGGTGTCGGGCGGGGTCCAGCCGGGCCAGAAGCGGGCGGCCCAGGACGGGACGACGAGCAGGCAGCTGCGCCGGTCGGGGTTCCAGCAGCCGCAGTTCACGTACTCGGCGTCCGGGTGCTCGCCGGTCTCGTCGTCCCATCCGTCGGTCCACCAGCCGTCGCCCCCGCACTGGGGGCAGCGCGGGCGGGGGGTGTCGATCAGCCAGAGTTCGAGCCGGGGCAGGGTGTAGCAGGTCAGGCGCAGGGCCATGCGAGTCTCCCCAGGTCAGCGGTTGCGGTTGGTGACGTTGACGCTCACGTTCACGGCGCCCCCGCCGCCGCGGCTGCCCCCGCCGCTGTTCTTGAGCAGGTAGAGGACGCCGAGGGCGGCGACGAGCAGGCCGAGCCCGGTGGTGGCGGCGGCGAGGGTCTGGAGCAGGAAGCCGAGTCCGAGTCCTCCGGCGCCGATGCCGATGCCGCCGGCGAGCAGGCGGGCGGGCCACACGTCCCGGGCCGGAACGGCGACCGGCGCCGGGAGCGGGGCGGGGGCCACCGGGGCGGGCAGGTAGGTGAGCCCGGGGTGGTGGATCGGCGCGGGGAGCGGGGTGGGCGGGTGGTAGAGGGCGAGGGGCGCGGGGGCGGGCTGGTGGGCGTAGTAGGGGGTGCCGTCCGGGGTGTAGAGCACCGTGGGGACGGCGGGCTGCGGGGCGGTGTGGTCCACGGTGCGTCTCCCGTCAGGAGGTGTCAGGGCAGGCGTCAGAGCGGGGTGTCAGACGGTGTCAAGGGCCGTCTGACACCCCGTCTGCCTAGGGGAATGGGTGTCAGGGGGTGTCAGGTGTCAGGGGGTGTCAGACCAGCGCCGGGGTGGGGACGATCCGGTACCGGCCGCCCTTCGCGGTGGCCACGAGACGGCCTTCGTCCACGAGTCGGCGGAACTCCCCGGAGACCCACGGGCGGGAGCGGCCGAACTGGGCGGCCTGCTGCATGACGTCCTTGGGGCCGATCACCATCACGCCGGCCTGCTCGAAGGCGGCCACGATGGCGTCCATGGCGGCCCGGGCCTCTTCGGGGGTGAAGTCCGGGGCGGTCGACTCGGGGCCGAAGGCGATGCCGGCCATGCTGTCGGGGACCGGGGGGAGTTCGGCCTGCGGGTCCAGGTCGGCGTCCTCCGGGTCCACCCGCCCGTCGACGTCGTCACTGCCGTCGTTGTCCGGGGTGGCGTACACGCTGTCCTCGTCCTCGTCGGTGGCGCCCTGGTGGCGGTCGGTGTAGGCCTTGCCGGCGGTGGCGGCGGCGGCCTTCGCGGTGACGGGGTCGACCTTGGCGCCGTTGCGCACCGACCAGGCGGCGAGCTGCTCCATGACGCGGGCGGCCTTGCCGGTGAAGCGGAAGGTGCGGCCGGGGGAGCTGTAGCGCTGCTCTTCGACGCCGGGGGTGACGAGGTAGCAGTAGCCGGGGCGGCGGTTGGCCCAGGCACCGGGGCGGGCGCCGGCGTCCAGGACCGGGCCGGGCAGGGCCATGCCCTCGTCCCGGGCGTCCAGACCGAACGCGAGCGCGCTGGGCAGGCTGGCCCGGGTGCTGGTGGACATCTGGTCGTGACTGGGCCGCTGGAGGCTGATGACCAGCGCGATCCCGGCGGAGCGGGCTTCCTGGGCAGCGCCGGTGAACGCGTCCTCCCCCATGAACCGCAGGGTGTTCGCCGCTTCCTCGTACCAGGCGACCAGGAACGGCATCCCGGGGCAGCCGCAGGCGCGGCCCTTCTGGCAGGAGTGCGCCGGATCGGACTGCTGCTCGGCGGCGGCCGGCGTCCACTGGCGGTAGCCGTGGGCGCCGAGCCAGCGGGTACGGGCGGGGATGGCGGCCTGCATGGCGGTGACCATGGTCTCGGTCGGGGCGCCGCCTTCGACGGCCCAGTCCAGGCCGGGCCGCAGCGGGCCGAAGTCCTGGAAGGCCTTGGGGTCGCTGAGCCAGACGATGACGTCCCGGCGGCCCATGATCTCGGTCAGGACGTTCAGCGCGCCGTCGCCCTTGCCGGATCCGGACATGCCGCAGATCAGCAGGTGGGTGCTGTTGCGGCCGGCCTCCGGGTCGCCGGGCAGCCACAGCATGAGCGGGGAGCCGTCGTCGTAGCGGCCGATGACCAGCGGCTCGGCGATCGACCCACCCACGTTGGTGGGCATCTCCCACTCGACCACCTCGGCGAGCATGTCGCGGGGCACCACGACCAGCTCACCGCGCCGGGCGGAGTCGGGGTCGGGCAGGTAGCGCACGGCGGTCGGGGCGACGTCCAGGCCCGACGCGATGTTCGGCAGCGCCCGGGTGACGTCCTCGTTGGTCATCTCCCCAGCGGGGAGGGTGAGTTCGGCGGTGACGCGGTTCGGTTCGACTTCGGCCTTGCGGATCTTCGCTCCGGCGAGCTTGACCTTCTCCAGCAGCGAGCCGTCGGCGTTGTCGGCGGCCTGGACGGCGTCGGGGTTGCGGCGCATGACCTGGCGGATGTTCCAGGACAGGGCCACGACCGGGCCGCCCATCAGGAAGGCGTCCGGCAGCGGCCCGGCCGTCGGCCCGGCGAGCGCGGCCCCGGTCACCCACGCCGAAGCCGCGGCCACCGTCACGGCCGAGTGCAGACGCCGCTGCGGGCCCGTGCGCTTGCCCGCCCACCAGGTCATGCCAGTCAGGGCGACGGAGCCCAGGGTGAGGCCGACGCCGGCCGCCGCCGAGCCCTGCCACTCCAGGGAAGCGGCGGACCCGGCGATCCCGACCATGCCGGTCAGGATCCACGGCGGGGTGTAGGGCTTAGCCCGGTGCGCCAGCCACGCGGCGATGCCCCGCCCCGTGCTGGCCCCTTCCAGGTTCTCCCGGTGCTGCTGGTCAGGGTCGACGTCCTTCTTCGACATGGCGGGCTTCCTCTCAGAACTGGAACGGGCGCCGCTGCTGCTGCGCGGGGCGGGGGGTCATGACGTCGGCGTACTCGCGCTGGAAGGCCGCCCAGGCGCCGGCCGCGTCCTTGGCCGCGTCGGCCAGGGCGTCGGCGGCCTTGGAGACCTTCTTGGCGACGGCGCGGGCGCGCATCTTCGCCCGGAACCCGTGGTCGCCCGGGACGGGCGGGGCCTGCTCCAGCGCGGCCTTGAGGATCTCGGCCCCCACCTCCACCTCGATCGCGGAGTAGGCGGCGAACGCGCGCAGCGCCTCGCAGTAGGAGCGCACGTCGGCGGCCGAGTAGAACGCGGGCTCCGGCAGGACCAGGGGCGAGGTGCGGTCCACGCCGGTGCCGGGGTTCGCGGCGGCGCCCGGCCGCGGGGCGCCGCCACCGCCACCGTTGGTGGTCTTGTTGAGGTTGATGCTGATCCCGGGGGCGAACGTCGCCCCGGAGCCGAAGCCGTTGCGGTTGTTGTTGCCGCCGGCGTTGTTCGCGCCGCTGTTCGGCGACGTGGTGTTCACGCTCATTGCGGTGCCTCCCCTGCGGGCCGGGACTGTCCCGGCTCCCCGCCCCCGCCCGACCCCAGATGGGCCGGGCGAGGACAGGCAGCCGTCAGCCGCGGGACGGGGTGACGGCGTCGCCGTCGGCGGTGCGCTCGTGCACGGGCTTGTCGAGGTCGCGGTGCACGAGGTCGACGGGGATGCCGGTCTTGGACAGGCGCCGGGCCAGGGCCATGGCGACGGTCGCGGCGCGGTGGCGGCCGCCCGCGCAGCCGACCGCGATGGTCAGCGGCGCCTCGGCCGGCCCGGCCTCGTAGGCGTCGGCCAGCAGCGCGGTCGCGACGATCAGCTCCCGGATACCCGGGGTCGTCAGGACCGCCCCGCGGACCGGCAGGTCGTTCGCCGTGAGGTCGCGCAGGGTCGGGTCGACGTGCGGGTCACGGAAGTGGCGGCGCAGGTCGAGGGTCAGGTGCGCCTCGGGCGGGGCGCCGTGCAGGTAGCCGAACGAGGTGACGGTGATCTCGGTGACAGCCATGTCCGGGCCCCTCAGCGCTGGTTCTTGCGGCCGGAGATGGTGCGGGCGGTGACGTCGAGGCGACCGGCGCCGGTCAGGCCGATGTCGCCGGAGACCGTGCGCACGGACACGCTGCCGGTGGCGCGGGTGCCGGCGGTGAGTCGGACGTCGCCGGAGACGGTGGTGACGGTGGCGGTGTGGCCCTCGTGGACGGCGATGTGCACGTCTCCGGAGGTGGTGCGGATCTCGGCGTCGGTGCCGGTGCGCTGGGCGGTGACGTCGCCGGAGATCGTGGTGGCCGACAGGATGTCCACGGAGTCCAGGTGCACGTCGCCGGAGGTGGAGGTGACGGACACGACGCCCAGGTGGCCGGTGGCGTCGAGGTCGGCGGAGACCGTCTTGAGCGCGATGCCGAGAGCGGCGGCCGGCAGGAGCACGATGGCGGTGACCGGGCTGGCGCCGATGTGGTGGACACTGCCGCCGGTGACGATCCGGCCGTTGATGATCGTCATTCCGGTGACGTTGCCGGTGACGGTCCCGAAGGACTGGATCACGGTGTTGCCGCGGCCGCCGACGAGGGCGAGGCCGGTGTCGACGTGCGGGACGTCGATGCTCACGGTGTTGCGGCCCTCCGACATCCGGGCCCGGTTGACGGCGTCGGCGGCGGGGCCGTGGTCGTCGTCGGTGGTGAGGTGGACGGTGATGGCCGTGGCGGCGGGGTCGACGAAGACGCGCACCCGGCCGGTGGGCAGGTCAAGGGCGAGCCTGTCGGCGTGGGTGGCGCGGAAGGTGCGAGCAGTGCTCATAGCAGGTCTCCCTGGAGTCAGGCGGCGAGCGCGGTAGCGCAGGTCACGCAGGTGCCGAGGTGCGCGGGAAGGACGTAGCCGGCGTCCCGGCCGCAGACGGGGCAGGTGCGGCGGGCGGCGTTGGCCTTGGCCAAGGCCGCGGCCTTCGCGGGGGTCATCGGCCGCACCGGCTTGGCCCGGTCGAGCCGGTAGAGGTAGGCGACCCGGGCGCCGGTCTTGCTGCGACGGGAGCGCCACATGATCTGCGCGACGACGTCCTGTCCACCGGGACGCAGGCCCTTGGCGCGGAGCTGCCGGCGGGTGAAGAGGCCACGCGGGGCCATACGCCACGGGTAGGTCGGGGTGCCGCCGTGGCGGGCTCCGTCGGGGTCCCAGTGGCGGGGGCGGCTCACCGCTCGCCGTCCCTGGCGGACTCGGGCAGCTCGAAGTAGCCGACCAGCCTGATCGGCGTGCCGGCGTGGGTGGTGGTGACGTCGAGCCAGGCGAAGCAACCCGTCGTGGAGAGGTCGACACCGGCCGGGTCGATGCCGAGAGCCTGGCGCCACTGCTCGAAGTCGGCGAGGGAGTTGTCGCGGTGGAAGGCGAGGGTCATGCCCTCGGTGAGCGTCAGGTTGCCCGAGGCGTCGCGCTCGTCGGCGACGACGCGCTCGCTGGTGATCCTCGGCGCGGGGAGGCCACGGTGGGCGGTGAAGAGCGCGAGCAGAGAACCGACGGCGTTGATCTGAGCGCCGGCCGTGGTGGTGTCGGTGGTGGTGGTCACGATGCCTGCTCCTCGGTGCGGGGGGCGGTGGTCTCTTCGGTGGTGGCGGGTACGGCGTGCAGGGCAGGCCGCTCCGGACCGGCGCCGCGCAGTTCCTTGTAGCGGGCGGCGACCCAGCCGCCCGACCAGCCGGTCAGGTCGGCCGCCCGGCGCTGCGGGATGCCGGCCATCACGCAGTCCTGGATCTTCATCCGGGCCTGGTCCTCGGGCAGCTGCTCATCAGTGGCGGGGGCGGTGAGGAGTTCCTGCCGGAGCCGCTCGATCTCGCGCTCGGCGGCCTGCTCACGCTCGCGCTCACGGCGCTCACGCTCGCTCACCTCGCGCTCACGACGCTCGCGGTCGGCCCGCTCGGCGTCCTGCCGGCGCTGCCGTTCGTCGCGGTCGGCGGCGTCCCGGCGGGCCTGCTCGTCCCGTGCTTCACGGGCCATGCGCTGCTCGTGCTCACGCTGCTCGCGGGCCGTCTGCTGCTCGCGCTCATGGCGCTCACGGTCACGCTGTTCGGCCCGGGCGAAGTCGGCCAGCCGGTCCTCTCGTTCCTGCTGCCGGCGCTCCTCCTGACGACGCTCGCGCTCGGCCCGCTCATCGCGCTCACGGGCCGCTCGTGCGGCCAGTGCGGCGGCGATCGCCCGCCGGTAGGCGAGGGAGGTTTCCGCCGTGACGATCAGCAGCAGCGGCGCCACCGCGTGGACCGCCACCCCCACCCGATCACGGTCCAGGGCGGACTGACCCACGTTGAGCAGCACCGTCATGGCGCCGGTCATCCAGCGCAGCACGACCGGCCACCGGCCGCCGTCGCCGTCCAGGCGGGCGAGCGTGCTGTCCATCCGGACCACGATCACCACCGCCGCGTCCACGACCAGCGGCAGGATCGGAGCCGTCCACCCCCAGTCCTTCGGGGTGTGGTGGGACATGAGCGGGGTCACCGTGAGCACGCTGTAGAGGACCGCGCCGAGCGTGATCGTCCACGTGCCAACCGCCAGCGCCTTCTCGGCCGAGCGGATCTGTTCCGGGCTCATCGGCGCCTTCACCGCGACCACCTCCCGGCGAGCGGAGAGCCCGTCGTGAGCGCGTCGTGAGCAAACGTGAGCGCCGTGAGCGCGAGTCCGGCCGTCACGCGGCCACCCGCTCGACGCTCGCCGTGCGGCGGACGACCGCGGGGCGCCCCAGCGGCACCGGCGCCATGCTCAGCAGCCGCCCGGCGTAGCCGGCCAGCTCCAAGTCTTCCCGGCGCAGGTCCGCCAGCACCGCGTACGCCACGTCCAACCGGGCCTGGCGCTCGACCGCCGACTCACCGGCCACGCCGGCGAACAGCTCCTCGTCCACACCCAACGCCAGCTCCGCGAACTCCTCGGAGCCCACGGCGCGCTGGCCTGCAACAATCGACTTCACGGGTCTACCTCTTCCAGTAGGGAGGTGGGCCCCAGGGGCTGCCGCGCTCCGGCCAAGGAAGGCGCGGCGGCCCCGACTCATTCGGGCCCAGCCACTCGTCACATCACGAGCAGCCATGACCCCCGACCCGCGCCCGCAGTCATGGATACGGGGCGGATCAGGGACCAAAGACACTCGTTCTTGATCAACACACTGTTGAGTTCTCAAGGAGCAGCGATCCATGCAGCTCGTAGGGCGTGCGGCTGGGCCGCCTTCCCCCGACATCTGCGGGTCGCATCTGCGCAGGTCACGCCCGTTTTGGGCGTGACCCATTACAAGCATCTTGTTCCCATTGAGCCGCTGGCTCAACTGGTAGGTACAAGCTGCTGAACATGATGCTGCACTCACGGAGCGCGATCGTCAAGCCCATTGGTTCAACATGTAGGAACCAGTTGACTGGATGCGTCATGATTGAGGCATGAGCACCCAGCCGCTGTACCGTCGCGTGGCCGACATCCTCCGGAGCGAGATCAGCTCTGGAGTCTTCGCACCCGGTGCCCGCTTGCCGTCCGAGCGCGACCTCTGTGACCGCTTCGACGCTTCCCGGAACACTGTCCGCAATGGCCTGAAGGTGCTCGTGTCCGAGGGCCTCATCGCGCCCAGTCAGGGGTTGGGCTACGAGGTCAGGTCACACGAGGTCTTCAGCCTGAACGCCTCGCGCTTCGAGAACCTGACTTTCCCCCAGAATGGAGATGCCTACAACACCGACGTCACGCAGGCCGGGCGCCGACCGCACCAGGAGTTCCGCGTCGAGATGCAGCCCGCGTCCGCCGAAGTCGCGGAGAGACTTCACATCGCGGAGGGCGCGACGACGGTCCTGCGATTCTGCCACCGCTATGTCGACGGAGTGCCGTGGTCGACCCAGGCCACGAACTACCCGATGTGGCTGGTCGAGAGGGCTCCGCGCTTGGCCGAGCCTGGCGACATCGACGAGGGGACGACTCGGTACCTGGCCGGAGTCGGGGTCGAGCAGATGGGCTACTTCGATGCCATCTCGACCCGGATGCCCACACCCGAGGAGAGCAGGTTGCTCCAGACCGGTGACGGCGTTCCGGTGCTCGTTTGGCGCCGCACCGGCTACTCGGTGGACAAGCCGATCCGCTTCACGATCACGACGCTCCGTGGAGACCTGAACGAAATGAACTACGAGATCGGCGACCTGACTGCTCTGGGCGGCGAAAAGTGATCATTGAAACCGCCAAGCCTGCCGACCTTGAGTACCTGCTCGCCTCTCGGCGCGAGGCAGCTGCCTGGCTCCAGACCCTCGGCAGCGACCAATGGAGTCGCGACTACCCCGCAGACAAGCTGCTGGCCACGATCGACGCTGGCATCGTCTTCATGTTGCGAGACGGCGCGGAGACGGCCGGAACGATAACCGTCACACCGGAGGCTGAGCCGGGGCTCTGGAACGACGACGAACTCGCCGAGCCGTCACGATTCGTCAACAAGCTGACCGTGTCGCGAGCCTACGCCGGCCGCGACATCGGCGGACGCCTGTTGAATTGGGCAAGCGAGCGCGCCGCCACCGAGGGCGCTGCGTGGCTCCGGTTGGATGCCTGGACCACGAATGAACGTCTGCAGCAGTACTACCTGGACCACGGATTCACCCACGTGCGAACGGTGCGAGAGGGGGGCGCTGTGAACGGCGGTCCGCGCGTGTCAGGCTGGCTGGCCCAGCGTGTCGCAGGCTCGGCCGAGCATGGATTCACCGACGAAACCCTGCGCGCTGCAGCCTAGTTAGCGCCGGGGCCCGGCGGCTTTGCGCTGTCGGGCCCCGGGCCTTGTGAGCGCCGACCGGGGCTGCATCTGGGTAGTGCTGACATCACTATCCGACATCAACACGCTCGGACGCCGATGCATCCGGACGTCCCCGTGGGCACTCTGATTCGGCGGGCCGGATGCGTTCGGACCGGTCCCCGACGAGGGCGTTTGATCTTGTAAAGCGGGGGTCGTCGGTTCGAACCCGACAGGGGGCTCCGTGGCGGAGACGTCGGAGGGGCCAGCTCACCGGGGTGATCCGGTGCAGCTGGCCCTTCGTCGTTGCTGTGGTGCTACTCGGGCTGTGCCACGCGCGTGCCAGAACGCATCGGTCGCGGCCGATCTTGGGTAGCGAAAGGGTGGCCCCGTAGCGTGTGGCCATGGATGGCCCCCTTGCGGATGAGTTGCCCAGTGAGCTCGCGCGGATCAAGAAGCAGCGGACTGAGCTTCGACGTCTTGAGTACGCCCTTTCGAAGCAGGCGCGGGATGCAGTAGCCCGCGCACTACTTGCCGGGATGGCGCCGGAAGAGATCGCGGCCGCGACTGGATACAGCCTTCGGACCGTTGAGCGGTGGCACAGTTCCGTGAAGGCTGTTCAACGGCATCATGCGGCTATTGCTACGCGCCGGGAGCGGGCTTTTCCTCCGCTGGGGCAGCGTCTTGGCCGTCGAGAACGAGCGCGCATTCGACGCCTTCGTGCGCTTGGTGCGGAGGTCGACTATGAGGTTCAAGCGTCGCTGTGGAGCAAACGAAAGCGTCGACGCTAATGTGATCTGCGCCACTGCGGATCTTGTGTTAGACGCGCGCGCCCGGGCGTGCGCGCGCGATGTTGCGAGCATTCGATCCGGATGATCAACATCCGTTTCTGGAGCCCATTCTGACTGTCAATCTGGTGCTTAGATGCTGCTCAAACGCCAAGGGCTCCCATCGACCAGCGCCTCCTACAGCAATTGGTCGAGGGAGCCCACAAGTAAGCCCAGGGAGGCCTACGTGTTCGGAAAGACTAGGCGACTGAGTAGCGTGCTGCGCAGTCACCCAGGAAAGCGAGGGGTGGCCGGCAGGCGCCTGTTGCTTCGCAGCCTGGCCCGGTCGGCAGCGCTCAGTTTCGTCACGGGTGCGAGTGGTGCACTTGGCGCGCTTCTGGTGCAGCTCATCGTGCAGTAGCTGACGGGATTGGGGCATGCCGCCCGGCGCGTCATGGGTCGGCATGCCCTAGCCGTGAGTGGGATTCGCATCTTCGAGGGCCTGCCGGGCGGCCTCGCCCATCTTGTCGGCGATGGAGCGGTCCCGGTCGCTGGTCATGTGCTGATAGATCAGCGCGGCCCGGGTGGTGCTGTGGCCCATCCTGGTCATGAGCTCCCGGGTGCTGGCCCCGTTCTGTGCGGCGATGTTGTTGCCGGTGTGCCGGACGTCGTGGAAGTGGATGTCCGGGGAGACGCCGGCCTTCGCCTTGGCAGCCGTCCAGTCGTCCCGGAAGTTGCTCCGGCGGAGCCTGCCACCCCGGGGGCCGACGAAGAACAGGCCGTCCTGCCCCTCGGATGCGTGACGCTCCAGGTGGCGTTCGAGGTCGGGGACGATCAGGTCCGGGAACGAGACCGGGCGAAAACCGGCGCGGCTCTTGGGTGCCTTGGTGATCAGCTTGCCGCTGCTCAGCTCGGCCTGATTTCGGCGGACCCAGAGGATACGGGCGTCCAGGTCGACGTCCCGGCGGTGGAGCGCGGCCAGCTCGCCGAGCCGGAGCGTGGTGAACGCGGTCAGCAGCACGAGCGCCCGCCACTGCGGCTGGATGGCCGCCGCCACGGCGTACACCTCCGGGACGGTCAGGACGGGGCGTTCCGGGACGTCGTAGACGTCGGCGCCCTTGATCCGGCACGGGTTGCGCTTGATCAGTTCGTCGTCCACGGCGGTGGTCATGATGCTGCGGAGGAGCTGGTATGCCTTGACCACGGTCGGCTCGCCAACTCCGCCTTCCAGGAGGCGAGTTCGCCACGTACGGATGCGGGCGGCCGTGATCTCGGAGATGAACTTCTCGCCGAGCGCGGGCTTGATGTGCAGCCGAAGGACGCCCTCGTACCGCTCCCTGGTGGTCTCTTCCAGCTTGCGGTCCTTGAGCCACTCGTCGGCGAAGTCGCCCAACTTGACGTTCCCGGCATCCGGGTCCGTCCACTGCTCGCGCTTGATGTCAGCCTCGATGAGCGTGAGCGCGACCTCGGCATCCGTCTTGGTGGGGTAGGTCTCTTCACCGGGGCGCATCAGGCCGGTGACCGGGTCGGGATAGCGGATCTGGAAGCGGCCGGAGGGGAGCCTGCGGACCGAGCCGAAGCGCCGGCGGTTGCCCCTGTTGTTCGCCATCAGGCGGCCCTCCTGAGCTGTGTGCGCCGGACGGTGACCGGCTGGACGGTGCGAGCGGTGATGAACTCGGCGATGGCCGAGGCCGGGATGCGGACGTGGCGTCCAAGCTTCACGAAGGCGATGCGTCGCTCGGCGATCAGCCGGCGGGGGAACCGTTCGGTGGTCCCGAGCAGTTCGGCGGCCTGGGCGGTGGTCAGGAGGGGGTCCGGAGTTGTCATGCTGCCTTCCTCTCGGGAGCGATGGCGGTTGCCGCGGAGTCGAGCCCTTCGGCGCGGGTCAGGGCTTCGTCCAGTGCTTGGCGCCAGCGGACGCGTTCGGCGACGGCGCGCAGGAGGCGGGTGGCGAGGGGTGACATGTCGGGGTCGCCGGGGCGGACGGGCTCCCAGACGTAGCGGTTGGGCTCGGTTCGGCCGGCGGTGTCGCCGAGGACTCCCAGGACCCAGGCGCGACGTTCGGCGCGGTGGTCGGTGAGGGTCTTGCCGGACCACTTGCGGGAGACCAGGACGCGGCGGCCGCCGTAGCCGAGGTGTTCGCGCTTGTGGGCGCGGCAGCGGCAGGCGCCGGGGCGTAGGCCGGGGTGGGCGTTCTTGGGCTGGAGGCCGTAGAGGAGCCAGTTCGCGCAGGTCGGCGAGCAGGGTTCGTAGCGGAGTTCGGCGGCGAGGCGGTCGACGTGATTGGTCTCGGACTCGTCGGCCGGGGTGTGGCACTCGGCGACGGACTTGGTGAGGTACTTGGTCAGGTACCGGACGCAGCGGGCGGCCTGCGGGGAGCCGACGAGGACGCCCTGGGCGTCGAGTTGGGGTCCGAAGCGGAGCACGTGCAGGGGCTCGGCGGCGGGGTCGGTGTCGAGGCGGTCGAGTGCTTCGTCCCAGGTGGGGAGCGGTTCGCCGGTGGCCGGGTCGGTGAAGGCGCCGGGTTCGGGCAACCAGGTCGGTGCGCTCTCGGGGGTGTGGAGCAGCTGGTCGGTGCTCGGCCACCAGACCTGGTGGTAGGTGGCGGTGACGACCTGGCGCAGCTCGGCGCGGGAGATGGTGCCGCGCAGGGCGAGGTGTAGGTGCGGTGCGAGGCGGCGCTGAGGTTCTACGACGGCGAAGTACTGGACGTCGTAGCCGACGAAGCGGCGGAGGTTCTGGATGAACCGGTCGATGAGCTTGGGGAAGTGGAGCGCGTCCCGAGCGGCCCGGCGGTAGTCGTACGTGGTCGGGTCGACGGGGGTGCCGTCCCCGCGGACGCGGCCGTACGAGGGCAGGGTGAGGGTCAGGAACAGCGACGGGCGGAAGGTCTTGCCGTCCGGGGCGGTGTAGGCCTTGCCGAGGGTGCGGTTCTCCACCGGGCGCCGGGGCAGGTCGGGGGTGTCCTGGCGGCGCCGAGTGGAGCGGACCCGGCGAGCGGCCGGAGCCGGGGCGAGGGAGCCGCGTACGCCGCTGTCGGCGAGTTCGGTGTCGATCTCGGCGAGGAGGGAGGTGAGTTCGTTGGCCTCCGGGCCGGTGGCCAGGGCCTGCGCCGTGGTCAGGTCGGCCCGGAGTTCGGTGAGGTACTGCTGAGCGTTGGTGGCGGGGTCGGGTTCGAGGACGGGTTCCTCGGTGAGGTGCCAGCCTTCGCGGCACTGGGCGGCGCGCAGGCGGCGCTTCCGTTCGGCACAGCTCGGGCAGAGGCTGGCTCGGGTGGCGCCGCACGGGATGTCGACGATCTCGGTCTGGCCGGTGACGATGTCGGTGCGGCGGACGGCCACCGGCCGGACGCAGACGCCGTGTTCCTCGGCGACCTGGCGGAGCACGGAACGGGCCAGGGGCATCCGGGCCCGTTCCGCGCGGGTAGAGCCGGTGGAGCCGCTCATCGGCGGTCTTCCGAGTAGCAGAAGGTGTAGAGGGCCTCCATCAGGCGGACCAGGTCGCGGCCGGTGTTGATGGGCGGGTAGCCGGCGTCCTCGATCCGGCGGGCGATGTCGAACAGCATGCCGCGGGTGAAGCGCGGGTCCTGGCCGTCCTTCGGCGTGGGGACGGGGTAGTTGGCGGCGCTGGGGAGACGGTTGTCGGTCATGGCGGTACCTCCGGTCAGGGGTGGATGGTGGCGACGGTCTTCGCCAGCCAGGCGAGCAGGTTGTTGATCAGGGACGCGACGCCCGTCTCGGGGAGGAGGAAGCCGAAGACGCCGCAGAGGATCAGGTGGGTGACCCTCAGGGCCTTGTGGCGGAGGAGGACCGCGATCAGGGCGCCGAGGAACAGGACGAAGGAGCCGGTGAGGATCACGGGCGAGCACCACCTTCGGGATTGGTGTCCAGGGGGCTAGACACTGCGTAGATGGAGTTGTCTCCGTACTGGGCGACGAGGGCTTCGATCTCGGTGTCGGAGACGTAGGCGGCCCGAACGCGGAGCGGGGTCGGGCGGCCTTCGTTGCGGACGTAGCCGACGCCCGCGCCGGTCGTGGGGTCGGGAGAGATCAGGTCTGCGTACGCGCCCCGGTCGCGGGCGCCGTTGCCGAGGACCATGTCCACCTGAGTGGCTTCGTCCATGCGCAGGGCGATCCGGTCGGGGAACAGGTTGCGGAGGTTCATGACCTCCTTGCGCGGGTCCTGGATCGCGCCGACGAAGCAGAAGCCGACCGAACGACCCTGACTGGTCAGGGTGGCGATGGCCGCCTCGGCACGGCGACGGAGGTCCCGATCCGGCTGGTAGGCGGTGAGGAAGGCGAGTTCGTCGGCGAGGATGACGACGAACGGCGAAGCGAGGGTGGGGGTGTGGGCGCGGAGGCGGCCGGCGAAGGACAGGGCGCGTTCCTGCATCCGGTCGACGGCCTCTTCGAGCAGGTCGACCATGTGGGCAGGGTCGCTGGCGTACTTGGTGAACAGGCCTGCGCCGAAGGACAGTTCCATGCGCTTGGGGTCGAGTGCCCAGATCTGCACCAGGCCTTCGGGCACCGCGGGGAGCAGTCGGCGGACCACGCCCCACAGGACCGAGCCTTTGCCGGAGCCGGTGACCCCGGCAACCAGAACGTGCGTGCCGTGCAGCCGCAGCCGCCAGGGCTCGCCGTCCTCGCAGGTGCCGATCTCTACCGACCGCCACTGGACTTGGACCAGCGGTTCGGCCTCAGCTCCGCTTCCGCCGCCAGCTCCGCGAACAGCCGTCCCGCTCGGCGCGACAGCTTCAAGGCCGCCACCAGCGTCCGGAAGCTCAGGTGCCGAAGCCGCCCAGGCCGATGCAGCGACCTTCCGCGCTCCGCCCGCCAAGCGACGAAGGCGAAACCGACACCGGCCCGCCAGTGACCGGACCCGGCTGAACCACCCCCTCAGCCGGCCGCGGATCGAGAGCCGAACAGGCTTGGGAGCCTGGCCCGTTACCGTGAACGGCCGGGCGAGCGGATCGGATGTCCAGGCCCGCAGTACCACGGCCCCGCGCCGCGGACTGGTCACCTCCACCCGGTGAACGCGCCAGGCGTGCGCGATCCCGAGTGCATGCTCTGCGACTTGCTCGGGGACCTGCCCGGGCAGCAGCCCGATGAGGACGTCCAGGCCGCCAGGGTGCTTGCGCACCCGAGCGATGCGCGGCCAGACGTATTCGTACGCGGCATCGAAGCGGGGAAGCGGTGCCTGCTGCCAAAGCCCCAGGGCGTAGCTCAGCTCCGGCCAGCCGCGTCGGATGCGCGAACGCAGAGAGTTCGTCCGGTACACCAGCCAGCCGACGGGACCGGCGACGTAGAGCACGATGGCCAGCCGTCCGCCGGCCGGCCCGAGGTAGGTCGCGGCCCAGGAGTAGCCGATCCAGGCCGCGAGCAGAGTGAGGAGCGCGGTCGTGATGTTGCGGTTGCTCAACTTGGACATGACGGGTTTCGCCTCATCTCACATGTGGTTGCGGTTGGGGTGTCCCGCCCCGGCGCACGATCCAACGTCCGTCCGCACGCCGGGGCTTGCGGTGCCGGGTCAGGCCGCGGACTTCGCCGAGGAGCGATTCGCTGCGGGCGCCCGGACGCCGGTGGCCTTGAGCGAGTACGCGACCCGGCCGCCGTTGTTGACGTAGGCGGTGACCGTCAGGCCGTCGAACTCGACCGGCCGGAACGGCAGGCCCGGCGCGGCGTCCGGCAGGACCGGCAGCACGGGGGCCACGACCTTGACCCGCGCGGAGGTGTCGCGCGCCTCCGGGTCCGGGTCGATCACCGAGACGACCCACAGGGGCTGCCCGGTCGCCTTGTCGCGCGCCTGGACCTTCGCACCGCTCTTGCTCGCCTCGAAGTCCGCGACCGGCTCGACGGAGACGGCGAAGGCGCCGGCGGGGAACACGTCCTCGAAGCGGACGGGGATCGCACCACGGATGGCCATGAAGACCTCTCTTCACGTCTACCCCCCTAGACAGTCGAAGGCCGACCGCCCCGAGAGTGCCGTCTAGGGGGGTAGACAACAAGGTAGGCATCGAGGAGGACGTTGTCTAGGGGGATATACAAAGATCTTGACGGCGTGTCACGGCCGCGCGATGCGGCATCGACGGCAGATCGGGGCTGATCAGGGCTTATGGGGCGGGATGTCGATCTCGTACGACAGTCGGAAGTGGTCGGCGGCAAGCACGATGTCCGCCGTTTCGACTGCCAGTTCGCCTGCCCAGTGTGTACGTTCTATTGCGAGCACGGTGGAGCCCAGCGGGATGCCGAGCGGATCCGCCTCGATTTCAAGGACCGGCCGCGCGGACACGTCCTCGGCCACCCGCGTGACCGCAATGCCGACGCCGGCCATTCGTGCCACCACGCCCAGTCCGGCCATCGGTCCCATCTCGGGCAGCACCACGGCCGTGCCCCCGATAACGGCCATCGGCTCCCAGCTGGTGGCGAGTTGGGCCGGCGCGCCGTCGGCCCGGAAGAGGTACTGGCTCTGCATCACCGGATCGCCTTCCGCGATGCCGAGTCGAAGAGCGAGCGAAGCGGTTGCGTAGGTCTTCTGTGAGTCGCAGGACCACGAAGGCTCAACGCCGCGCGCACGGCTCTCCGCGGCAAACGGACTTCCGGTGACCTGGTAGCGCCCACGTGCCATCCGCGCCGGCACCGGCCGAACGCGCACGTACGTCCCCGAGCCCGGGCGCCCCTCGATCAACCCCTCGGCAGTAAGGACCCGGAGCGCCTGTCGGACTGGCTGTTCCGAAAGCCCGTGGTCACGGCACAGCTCCGCGATGCTCGGTATCCGAGAACCCGGTGCCCGGTCACCCGAAACGATCTCGGCGCGCAAGGCATCGGCCAGTCGCAGGTATGCCGGCCGCCCCAACTCTCCCACGAGCGCCTCCATCTCACGTTTTCTCACATCAGCTTGACAACCTCGGACCCGAGCTTTCAAGCTCGAATCCGAGCTTCACGCTACGTGTCTGGCCGATCGTGCCACAGAGAAGCAGAGGGGTACCCCCATGCCATGGATCGCCAAGTTCCCGGGAGTTCCCGAGTCCGCGAGTGCGGCTCGCAGGCTGGTCCGCGAAGCGCTCGGCGACGACCCCAGGGCCGCGGACGCCGAACTGATCATCTCCGAGTTGGTGACCAACGCCGCCCTTCACAGCAAGTCCGGCCAGGGAGGCTCGGTGTGGGTCGAGCTCCGGTACTCGCCGGCCTGCGTTCGCATCGAGGTCGCTGACGAGGGCAGCCGGGACGGTCTCCCCGCCCACCGGGCCCCCGACGAACTCTCCAACTTCGGCCGGGGCCTCATGCTGGTGGACTCCGTGGCCGACTCCTGGGGCGCGCACAATGACGGCGATGACCTCAGGTGCGTGTGGGCGGAGCTAACATCCACCGCAGAAGAACAAAGCCGCACCCAAAACCGCTTGCCCATTTCACGGGGTGTATAGCCCCCTATACAGCGACGGCTTTCAATGCCGTCAGGAGATCCCGCGATGCCCCACGACTCACAGCAAACTGGCCGACACCTGCGTTTGCTGATCCTGTCTATCCCCCTAGACTCTGCGTTGACTGGGGCAGACACCGGAGGAGACATGGCGGGAGAAACGCAGCGGATCGCCGCCATCAAGGATCCGTTCGAGCTACTCCGGGCGGCCACCGTCCGACTTGCCGAGGCTCAGCAGGAGGTCACCGAGCTGTCGCGGCTGCGGCAGCGGGTGATCTCCGAGCTGCACGAGCAGGGCATGTCCTACGCCCAGATCGCCGCCGAGGCCGGACTCACCCGAGGCCGGATCCACCAGCTCAAGCAGTCGGCCCCCGCGCCCGAAGGTGCGTTCCTGGGCAACGCGCGGCTGATCATCGCCACCCCGCTCAAGCAGGAAGCCGGCAACTCCCGCCCGGTCCTGGCCGCCGAGGACTTCGCGGCCGCCCAGCGGCTCGGCGATCTCGCCCGCTCGTACAAGCTGGAGCCGAGCTTCGAGCATGTGCCGATCGGCGGTGAGATCGACCTCAACCGCGAGGACATGATCGTCATCTGCGGGCCCAGGCTCTCCAGCCACGTCGCCGGCGTGCTCGCCCAGGACCCGTCGATCTGCTTCGAGCGCGCCGAGGACGGGCCCTGGACACTCCGCGACCGCGAGACCGGCATCGCCCACCGCTCCGGGATGGACTCCGACCCCAGCACCAACTCGGACGTGGCCTACCTCGGACGACTCCCGCGGCCCGACGGCCAAGGCCTGATCATGGTCCTCACCGGCATCCACCCCCAGGGCACCCTTGGCGTCGTCCACCTGATCGTCAACGACCTTGCCGACCTGTACCGGCAGGCCGGGACGGACCGGTTCTCCGTCCTGCTCAACGTGGACTACAACCCGCAGGACAACGAGCCCGTACGCGTCCGCCTACTGTCGCCGTTCTACCGGCACGAGGCAGACTGACCGGGTGCACCTGGAGATCGCGACCGAACCCGCCCGCCTGGACCGCCCCAACGAGGACTTCATCGCAGCCAGCCCGAGCGCCGTCGTCCTGCTCGACGGCGCCGGCACCCCGCCCGGATCCGACTGCGGTTGTGCCCATGGCGTGGCGTGGTTCGTCACCCGGCTCGGCGTCAACCTCCTTGCGAGCGTCACCAACCAGCCCGACCGGGCCTTGACCGACTGCCTCGCGGATGCCATCACCACCACCGCGGCACTGCACCCCGAGTGCGACCTCACCCACCCCGGTACGCCGTCCGCCACCGTCATCGCGGTTCGCCTCACCGGTCAGGACCTCGAATACCTGGTACTCGCCGACTCCACCCTGATCCTCGAACACACCGACCCCACCGCCGGCCCGGTCGCCATCACCGACGACCGCGAAGCCCAGGTCGGTGCAGCCCTCCGGGGCTCCATGGATGCCGTGCCCACCGGTACGCCCGCCCACGCCGACGCCCTTCGTGGCTACGTTGAGGCCATGCGCGCCCACCGCAACCAGCAGGACGGCTTCTGGGTGGCCACCGCGGACCCCTCCGCCGCGTACGCAGCCCTCACCGGTAGCGTCCCGCGCGCCGACGTCACCGGCTTCACCATGCTCAGCGACGGCGCGTCCCGCCTGGTCGACCGCTTCCACCTCGCCGACTGGACCGAGGCGTTGAAGCTCATCCGCGACCATGGGCCGGCCGCGCTCATCCGGGAAGTCCGCACTGCCGAACTCAGCGACATCAACGGCCAGCGCTGGCCCCGCGGCAAGGCTCACGACGACGCCGCCGTAGCCACCGTCACGCTGTAGTACGCGAACCCCGAAGCCGTACTGGAGTCACTGCCGAATTCCGCTCTACTGGGTCAAGGGCGCGCGCCCTGCGCGCGCCGCTGCCCCGCCCCGGGCGGCCGACGCCGGGCGTGCGGGCTGGCGCCCGGTCCCGGCGCGACCGCCCGGTCAGGGGCAGCAGGGTGGCTGGGGCGGGCGGCTCCGCGGTTTTACCCACCTCCCCGGCCAGGGACCCGCGTCGAGCAAGACCGGGGGGCCACTCGGCCAAACTGCGGTCAGGCCCCAAAGCCCTGACCGAGTCGCAGCAGCTTACGGCCCCCCGATCATGCTCGACCCCAGACCGGACAGGACACCGGCCAAAACCGCTCCACCGCCCTGGATGCCTGCCCTGGAAGCTCACGGGTCGGCAACGACGTACCACTGCCTCATGTCCGGATCCAACTCGTCCGGACCCTCCGTTAGGGGTGTGAAGCCATTCCGAGCAGCCATGCGCTCACTGGCACGGTTGCGTAGGTCGATCCGGCATACGACGAGAGTGCTTTCGCTCCGAGATCGTTCGACTGCGTCACTGAGCGCCCTGTCACAGAGCTCATCGGCTACGCCCCCGCCAGTCCCACGCCACCCCAACGCCACGCCCATCGCTGCCAGCAGCCGAATGGGTCCGTCGTAGCCGCCCAGCGCTTCCCGAAGCCAGCTGTCGTACTCAGGTGCAGGGAGCATGTGGGCAGCCGCGGCAGCGAGCTTCTCATCTGCCGCGACTGCTATACACACGCGTGAATCGTCAGTTCGCCCTGGCAGCGCCAGAGAGGGAGCCTTCTCATGGAACCACTTCTGGACGATCAGTTCCCAGGGGCGCGGATGAGGCACTGGCTTCTTCCGCTTAAAGGCGGAAGCAGGCGCCGGATGAGTGCATGTGAAGGTCTCAAGACGCTGCCGATCAGTTCCATCGGCGAAGCGCCAGACCAGATCGTTCAATCGTGCGACCGCACCTTGCGCCGAGCTAGCTGACCAGTTTGGAGGTGACGTCGAAGCTCTGCTGCTGCCTCCTGAGACATCGGTGCGCGCAGTCGACGGTCGTACGAGTCAACATCCATGGCTTGATCAGCCGCAGCGTATGGAACGGCTACGACAACGGGCCTGCTCTGCGCCACAGCGAGCATTCGGGTGACGTGGGCGACCAACGTGTTTGTTGTGGGCAAGCCAACTCGGATCTGGCCGACACCATTCCCACTACTTAGCGTCATCGTCTGCGGTGTCACCGAGATCACTCCCCCCTGTCTTGTCGAATATCTCAGCTGCGCCTTGCAGAACGTCGATCAGCTCCTGCAGCCGGGCACGCGAGAGCACGTATCGTCCCAGAGTCTCTACCCGGAGGGAACCCATCTCGCGTAGGCGCTGTTCCATCTGTGCCGGCGTTCCGTTTAGAACCGGCGGTTCTACCTGCCCGATCGTGAGGTAGACCGAGTCAGGTTGACCGCTTGTGTCCGGTAGGCCTACCGACACAAGGAACTGGTTGGCGGGTCGAGCGAGCTGGTCAGTGTTGTGCCAAGCCAGATCGATCGCAAAACGGCTGTCGGGGCTGGGCTCGGGCGCGGTCACACCAACAGTGTGCCACTGGTAGGTGAGGCCTACTCGCTTCCTGCAAAGCTGGTGCTTGATCGCGTTCCCCGCGTTACGGCAGGTCTTGTCTCTCATGACACCTGGCGTGCGGCCGTCTGCAGCCTTCCGGCTGCCTTCGGCTTGAGCGGAGAGACGTCGCCCGGCCGTGCCACGGGCGTGCCAGAACGGGCGGTACGTGGCGGTGAATCGCGGGCGCCCGCGGCGAGACAGCTCGGAAACCGGCAAGGTAGGCGTGCCGCAGGTCACGCTGGGTGTCGAACGACTGTCCTTGTAAAGCGGGGGTCGTCGGTTCGAACCCGACAGGGGGCTCCGTGGCGGAGACGTCGGAGGGGCCGGCTCGATCATGATCGAGCCGGCCCCTCCGCGTGTCGGGGCGTCCGTGCGGGACGTGGTCAATCGCTGGCGGCGGCCGGTGGGCCCGATTCCTTCGGTTCTTCGGATTCCGATTCCGATTCCGCTTCCTCTGTCTCTTCCTCTTCGGCCTCGGGGCGCACCGTGGCGGTGGTTCCCTCGTCCTTCTTCCAGGTCGCCGAGACCTTGAGGGAGGCCTTGCCGCTGGATCCCGCGACGGCGCTCACCAGGAGGCCGGACTTGACGGAGAGCTCGATGCCGAATTCGAGGGTGAACTCGTCCGGGGCGGCGGCCCGCAGGCCCGAGCGGACGCTGCCCACGACGGCATGGAGGGTGTCCGTGAGGTCGTCGAGCCGGTAGGTGAGGCCGCGGAAGGCCACGTCGCGGGGGCCGCCCTCGTCCTCGACGCGGGCCCAGAAGGTGCCTCCGTCGGGTGTCTCGACCCGGACGAGGTCCGACATTCCGCCTCCAAAGATGGCGTCGATTCCGCGCAATCGAAATGCGGGATTCCTGAAGCCGGCGGTCGGCCGGCGCTCTAGTATCCCCGACGGGAACTCCGGTGGAGGGGCGAAGGGTTGGTACCGATGGGCACGGAATCGCCGCCTGCGGGCGCGGAGCGCATCTACCTCTCCGACGTGGAGCCGCACGCCGCGGCGCCGATCGACCGGGCGTCCGACCTGCGGTCCCGGGTGCTGTTGCACGTGCTCTTCGCCGACGCCCTGTTGATCGGGGACTCGCAGAGCCTCAACAACCGGTACTTCAGGGCGCTGGTCTCGGCCGAGGAGGCCCGGCAGGTCCCGTGGGCGGAGGAGGGCGCGGAACTGCCGGACCTCGCCCCGCTGCTGGAGTCCGGCCGGATCCGGGTGGCGGTGCGCGCGGGGAGGACCCTGCGGGAGATCAGGGACGACCACAGGCGGCGGAACGTGACGAACGTGCCCGAGCCCGGCTACGTCGCACGGCTGACGGCGATGTCGGCGGCGCACGCGGTGGGCTACGACGGGACGGCGGTGGCGGCGCGCTTCAAGGCCGGTGTGCTGGCCAGGATCGACGTCGCGAGCCGGCACGCCACCGGTGGCACCCGGACCGCGCTGGAGGACGCGCGGAGCTGGATCGCCGACCAGCAGCCCTTCGACTACAAGGCGCTCCGGGACTGGCTGGACAAGTACCGGGTGAAGGACCCGGGCAGCAGCGCCGAGCTGATCCTCGCGCTGCAGTCGGTGGACGAGTGGGCGGGCGAGTCCTACCGCCGGGCCCTGCCCGGTGTGCTGGACGTCGGCATGGCCGGACCGCGGGACGGGTCGGGCACCCTGTCGGCCGCGCGGAGCCGCCGGATCGTGGAGGAGGCCGGGTTGCCCGCCGTCCTGCTCGACAACCTCCTGCTGTCCCAACTCCCCCTGGAGGTGGTGCTGGAGGCCGTCGAGCAGCCCTCCCGGAACGCCCTGGTGCGGGAGCTCGGCCAGGTGCGCCGGGGGCTGCGGCCGGACGACGCGGTGCTGCGGCAGTCGGTCGGCGAGTTCAGCGCGTGGATGCTGGAGGCGTTCGAGCGCACCTTCCGCGGTACGGACGGCCTGGCGTGGGCGCGGCTGCGGAGCGAGACCCGGCTGATGCGCTTCCGGCTGGACGAGGACACGGTGACCGGTCGGCTGGGGGTGGGCCTCGAAGTCCGCGGGGCGCCGCTCGACGGGGCCCGGGACCTCTCGCTCGACGTGGTGGCCGGGTTCGGCGCGGCCGCGCCGGACGGCGACGAGGTGCGGGTGGCGACGGGGCCGCGGCGGCACCTCGACCCGCTGCACCGGATGATCACCCTCGGCGGCTGATCACGCCCTGACGGTCGGGGACAGCACGCCGGAGTCGGCGGCCGCGAGGGCGTAGGCGGCCAGCGTGACCCCGCAGGTGATCCGGCCCCCGCGGAGCCACTCCGCCATCTCCTCCGGGGAGACCCAGACCGGCGGGCTCACCGACTCCATCGCCTCCGGCCGGGCGGAACCCTCCTCCGAGGGGAGCACGGTGGCGCAGCAGACGTGGATGCCGGTCTCGATCAGCCCGGTGTCCGCGTGCACCAGTCCGAGGGTCCGCACGGAGGAGGCGGAGAGGCCGGTCTCCTCCCGGAGTTCGCGTGCGGCCGCCTCCTCCGGGCTCTCGCCCGGCTCGCAGCCGCCGCGCGGGAACTCCAGGGAGACGGCGCCCACCGGGTAGCGGTACGAGGGCACCAGGGCGATGCCCTCGGGGCCGACCGGGACCACCACCACACCGGTCTGCGCCCACTGCCAGCGGAGGTACTTGCCGGGTGCGCCGCCCGGGCCGACGACGAGGTCGTTGTTGAGCTGCCCGAAGCGGTTCGCGAAGACCTCGACGGCCTCGTGGCGCAGGATCGGGGCGGGCGTGGCGGACGTCCGGTCGTCGATGGTCATGGCGCTCCCTACCGGCTGTCGGGTGGGCCTCCGGTGGGACGGCCCCGTTCGCCATGATCTCCCATGGCGGCCAGTTGCTCCACCCAAGAGTTCGTCTCGGCCGAAAACTCCCGTATCTCGCCGCCGAGTTGGACCAGCACCCGCAGGGACTGCCGTTGGGCCGCGAGGCGTTGACGGTTCCCGGCGGGAAGGTCGGCGCGCAGGTGCGCGGCCTCCCGCATGGCGAGGTACGCCTCCCGGTCCCGGCCGGCGCCGATCAGGGCGAGCGCCTGCCGGTGCAGCCCGTCGGGCAGCCGGGCGAGGTAGCGCCCCGGGTGCCGTTCGGCCAGGTCGCGCAGCAGGGTGACGACCCGTTCGCCGGCCGCCACCGCCTCGGCGGTCCGGCCGGTCCGCCGGTGGCACTCGGCGAGCACCTCGACGCAGGACAGCAGGGTGGCCTCCTGTCGGACCCCAGGAGCGGCCGCCTCGCACAGTCGTACGCTGCGGGCGGCCTCGCCGTGGGCCGCGTCCACCTGGCCGTCCTCCAGGCGCAGTACGGCGAGGAGGCTCAGCGCGGTCGCGGTGTCGAGCAGCCGTACCTGCCGCAGCCGGTCCCTCGGTTCGGTGTCGGCGAGCAGTTCCTCGTAGTGGGCGACCGCGGACCTGCTCTGCTCCAGGGCGGGCACGGTCCGGCCGGCGTGGTGCAGCAGCAGGCTCAGGTTGTGGAGCGCCGTCGCGTACTCCGGGAGGTGGCGTCCGGTCTGCTGGACCAGGTCGCGGCTGAGCCCGACGGCCTGCCGGGCCGCGGTCAGGGCCGCCGTGTCCCGCGCGCCGCCGGGGCCGGTGCCGTCGTGGCCGGTGTCGCCGGGGTCGGCGTCGTCGGGGTCGGCGTCGTCGTGGCCGGTGCCGTCGGGGTCGACGTCGTCGAGCCGCAGGCTGTAGCCGACCAGCCTGCGCAGCCTCAGCAGTTGGTCCGCCTCGGTGAACTCCTCGTCGGGAAGCTCCAGGAGCCGGCGCAGGACGACGACCGAGACCGGCGACATGCTCGACGGATAGCCGGGCAGCCGCTGTTCCACGGCGGTGAGCAGCGGGGGCTCGCAGGACTCCAGGGCGGTCAGCATGACGGCCGCGAGGGGCTCGGCGTGGGGCAGCAGGGCGCCGTTCGCCGCCAGCGCGGGCAGGAGCACGTCCGGCCGGTCGGCGACGGCGCGCGCCAGCACGGCGTCCAGGGCGCGGTGCGCGGGGTGGGCGGCGATCCGGCCCACGTCCGTGCAGCCGCGGGCGCGGGCGAGCACCTCGACGGCCGCCTTCGCCGCCTCGAACCGCTCCTGCGCGGGCCCGGCGAGGGCGGGGTCCGTACGGGTAGGGACCGTACGGGCGGGGTCCGTACGGGTGGGGGACAGCAGCGCGGTGAGGTACGCGTGGGTGTGGCCGGAGCTCTCCGGGGTGCTGAGCACCCGGCGGGCGAGGACCTCGCCGATCCGGTTCGGCCGCAGCGGGGCGACCTGGTCGCCCTCGGCGGGGTAGACCGCCCACAGCGCGGTGCTGACGCGAAGCATGTCGGGGACCGGCCGGTGCGGGAGGACCGCCGCGTGGACCTGCTCCAACACCGCGACGAGATCGGCCCGTTGCCTGCCGGGGGCCAGCGTGGGGACCAGCAGGAGCCCCGCGGCCAGCAGCCTGCCGCTCTCGCCGGCGAACGACGGCTCCCGGGGATCCCACCAGGTGAGCGTGGAGTGCCAGATCCTGATCTCGTGGTCGCAGACCCGTTCGAGCGGATCGCCGTCCGGGGACCAGGTGCGGCCCTGGCGCAGCGTCAGGACGGCGTCCAGCGCGAGTGCCAGCACCCCCAGGAGCGAGCCCTCCCGGTCGGCGCGGGCGTCCAGGGTGGACGGCGGGGTGAGTCGCGGGGAGCCGAGCCGCTCGGCGAAGACCCGGAAGGCGGTGGCGGCCACGGAGGCGTCCCCGGGGGCGGGGACGGTCCTGGCGAGCTGGACCACGCTCGCGTCGGCCAGTACCCCGTCGTCGAGGCCGCTCTGCAGTGCCTGCCAGAGCGGCTTGTCCGCGCGGGCGAGCAGCAGCACACGCAGCCGCATCCGGTCGGGCCCGTACCGGTCGACGTGTTCGAGCAGGGCGCAGACGTCCTCCGGCCGGGCCTGGGCGTGGTCGAAGACGACGAGCACGGGGATCCCGTCGGCGAGGGCGGCGGTGAGCCCGGCGGTCCACTCCGGCCGGTCCAGCGCCTTCCGCTCCGCGACGCCGGCGATCCAGCCCGCCCCGCCCATGAGGCCGCACAGTTCGGTGGCGAGCCGGGTCTTGCCGGAGCCGCCGGGCGCGTGCAGCAGACGCAGCAGGAGGTCGGGCTCCTCGTCGCACCACCGTCGGAGGTCCGCCAGTTCCGGGCGGTCCAGGAACGGCATCGCCCCGTGGGTGAGGAGTTGGGCCGGGGTCGGCGGACGTCTGCTCGGCCGGGGGCGGTCGCGTCCGAACAGCCTGTTCTGCCGTCCGGCCCGGTCCAGCGCGAGGTCGCACCAGTCGGTGCCGGGCCGGTGGTGCCCGTCGTTGGCCTCCGCCAGGGCGGGGAAGTGGGCGCGCACCGCGTCGACCGGGACCAGCCAGCCGCCCGCCTCCTGCCGGTCGTCGCGCGAGGTCTTGAGCACCCCGCACACCCGGCCGGTCCGGAGGTCGAGCACCGGGCCGCCGCTGAACCCCGCGACGACCCGGTCGCCCTGGAGCCTGACGAACCGTCCGCTCCCGCCGGCCACGTGGAGGCGCAGGCTGTCGTGCTGCGGGCCCGACTCCAGGGTCTCGTGGCTGAATCCGTGCACGACCACCTCGGTGCCCTCCTGGGGGGCGCGCTCGCCCAGCCACACACCGGGCAGTGGCAGCGGCTCCCGGAGGTGCAGCAGGGCGAGGTCGGGGAAGCCCTGGACCCGGACCGCGGGGTCGGGTTCGGGGAACACCGCGCCCACGTCGGCGACGAGGGTGCGGCCCTGGGCCGTCACCGTCACCTCCAGGTGGCCCTGGACGACGTGGGCACAGGTCAGCACGGTGTCCTCGGCGACCAGGAACCCGGAGCCGAGGCTCCCCGGGGCGTCGATGGCGACCGTGTGCGTGGCGGCCAGCCGGCTGAGCTCCTCCCGCCGCCGCCACGCCGCGTCCTCGTCCGTCACGTCCGCTCCTCCCCGGGCCCGGCGCGCCGGTCGTCCCGGGGCGCCGGTTGTCACGGCACCAGGGTTCCGTCCGGCGTCGGCGGAATCCAGAGGCTGTGGCGGTTCGGGAGTTCGCCGGTGGCGGACAGGGGGTGGCCGGGCGGGAGTTCGTTGAACGCTGGCGGGCCCTAACCGGGCGGGAGGGTGAGGGTGGCGACGGCGCCGCCGGCGGGGTGGTTGCTGAAGGTGAGGGTCGCGCCGATGACGCGGGTGTGGCCGGTGGCGATGGTGAGGCCGAGGCCGTGGCCGCGGCCGCGTTCGGGGGCGTTGGTGCGGAAGCGCTGGGGGCCGTGGTGGAGGAGGTCGTCGGGGTAGCCGGGGCCGTGGTCGCGGACGGTGATGCGGCGGCCGTCGACGTGGAGTTCGACCGGGCCGGCGCCGTGGCGGTGGGCGTTGAGCAGCAGGTTGCCGAGGATGCGGTCGAGGCGGCGCAGGTCGGTGCGGACCTGCCGGTCGGCGGTGTCGGAGGTGCCGGCGGTGTCGGAGCTGATGTCGACGGTGACGTCGAGGCCGGTGAGGGTGACGGTGCGGCGGACGGCGCGTTCCAGCGGGACGGCGGAGAGGTCGGGGGATTCGACGTCGGCGTCCAGGCGGGAGACCTCCAGGAGGTCCTCGACCAGGGCGCGCAGGGCCTGGACCCGGTTCTGCACCAGTTGGGTGGGGCGGCCGGGCGGCAGCAGTTCGGCGGCGGTGACCAGGCCGGTGAGCGGGGTGCGCAGTTCGTGGGCGACGTCGGCGGTGAAGCGCTGTTCGTCGGCGAGGCGGCGGTGCAGGGTGCGGGACATCAGGTCGACGGCGGCGGCGAGGTCGGCGACCTCGTCCCTGCCGTCGACGAGTTCGCCGATCCGGGTGTCGGTGCCGCCGGCCGCGATGCCCCGGGCGGCCGTGGCGGCGGTGCGCAGGCGGCGGCTGATCCGGTCGGCGACGAGCACGCCGGCCAGCACGGTGGTGAACACCGCGGCGACCACGGTGATCAGGATGATCCGGTCCAGGTCGGCGATCGCCCGGCGGTCCTGGGTGAAGTCCACCCGGACGGAGAGCACCCCGCCCTGGACCGGGCCCGCCGCCCACATCGACTCGCCCTGCGGGTCGGCGGCGAGGAGCGAGCCCTGCCGGCCGGCGGCGGCGAGTTCGCGCAGCCGGGCGGGGAGGGCCGGGTCGTCGACGGCGGCGCCGGGGCCGGGGGTGCCGCGGCCGTAGTCGGTCAGCGCGGAGCCGAGGGCGGTGGCGGCCGCGGTGCGGGCCTGGTCGACGTGCTGGCGGATCATCGCCTGGTGCACCAGCAGGCCGACGGTGACCGCGACCAGGACGGAGATGGTGGCGACGGCGGTGGCGATCTGCCGGCGCAGGGTCATGCGCCGCAGGGCCATGTGCCGCAGGGATATGCGCCGCAGGGCCAGGCGTCGCAGGGGTACGCGCCGCAGGGTCGGCCGGCGCGGGGTCATGCCGGGCGCCGCAGCTTGTAGCCGAAGCCGCGGACGGTCTCGATCCGGCCGGAGCCGATCTTGGCCCGCAGGCGCTGCACGTGGACGTCCACCACCCGGGTGTCGGCGCCCCACTCGTAGTCCCAGACGCGCTCCAGCAGCGCGGAACGTTCCAGCACGATGCCGGGGGCGGCGGTGAACTCCAGCAGCAGCCGCAGTTCGGTGGGGGTGAGCGGGACGAGGCGGCCGTCGACCCGTACCTCCATGCTGTCGGTGTCCACCTGCAGCCCGTCGACGGTGCGGAGGGAGGCGGCGGAGGGCGCGACGGGGTCGTCGAGGACCTCGGGGGCCGGGGTGACGGCGGCGGCCGGGCCGGGTTCGACGGCCGGGGCGACCCGGACGCGCCGCAGCACCGTACGGATCCGGGCCACCAGGACGGCGCTCTCGAACGGCTTCACCACGTAGTCGTCCGCGCCCGCCTCCAGGCCGGACACCACGTCGACCGGGTCGGTGCGGGCCGACATCATCAGGATCGGCAGCTGGCTCTCCTCCCGGATCCGGCGGCAGAGGCCGACGCCGTCGAGCAGCGGCAGCATGACGTCCAGCAGCAGCAGGTCGGGGCGGACGGCGTGGAAGGCCTCCAGTCCCTCCAGGCCGTCGGCGGCGGTGGTGACCGGGAAGCCGTAGCGCTCCAGGGCCATCCTGGTGGCCTCCCGGATCACCTCGTCGTCCTCGACGAGCAGGATGTGCGGCTGGGCGGGGGCGGCTGCGGTGGTCATCGCTTCGCTTCCGGGACGACGGCGGGGCCGGACGGCTGGGAGGTGGGTCGGGCGGCGGACGGGGAGGCGACCCCGGCGGCCGGGGGCTGCTTCGGCCCCGAGGAGGGGCGCGCCGGGCCGGGGACGGGCACGGGGACGCGGTCCGGGCCGGCGGCGGACGTCGCCTCGGCGCCCGGGTCGGCGGTCGGGAGCAGGCCGACGCCGTCCACCCGCCGCTCGACCAGGGCGAGCCGGTGCCCGTCCCAGTGGTAGTGGCTGCTGGTGCGGGTGGCGTAGGTGGTCGGCTCGTACAGCCAGAGGTCGGAGTCGACGGTCGCCGCGCTGGACATCTGCTGGACCTGGGCCCGCAGGATCGGTACGACCCGGTCGTCGGCGAGCGTGTAGACGTGCAGCACGAGGGCCCCGGGGGTGGCGACGGCGGTGATCAGCTCGGGCCGGCCGTCCCCGGTGAGGTCGCGGAACTCGGGGGCCCGCACCTCGCACCCGGCGCAGGAGTCGAGCGCGCGGCGCTCCTCGGCGCTCACCGCCGGGTCCTTGGCGAGCAGGGTGCGGACGTCGACGGCGGTGAGGTCGTGCCCGGGCACGGTCAGGTCGGGTACGGGCTGCGGCGGGGCCTGGGAGGTGGCGTCGGTCGGGGACGTGGGCGGCGGCGGCGCGGTGGCCAGGTCGGGCCAGAGCGGCTTGGCCACCGCGGACGGGCTGGGCGGGGCGACGGCCGGGCGCGGACCGTCGTCCCGCAGGCCGCCGGGGGCGGCGCGGCCGAAGGCCAGGACCCCGAGGGCGGTCAGGGCGGCGAGGACGGCGAGGGCGGCCGCGGGGACGGCGCCGGGGCGGCGGCGGAGCGGGGTCGGTGCTGCCACGGTCGGTGCTCGTCCTCCTCGGTCGCGGTCGGGCCTCTGACGCCGGGCGTCTGGTGTCGGACGTCAGGCGGGCGGTCGGTCGGGCGTCGGACGTCCGGCGTCAGGCGTCGGACGTCAGGCGGTCGGGCGTCCGGGTCCCGGAGTGGGACGCGGTGGGCCGCGGCGTCGGTTCGTCGCTCCCCGTGGTCGTCCCCAGTTCTACCGGGCCCGGCTCCGGCCCGGTCAGGCCGGGTCGGCCAGCACGATGATGTTGTCCGTCCAGTGCCCGTCCGGGCCGATCCGTCCGCCGCAGGTGATCAGCCGGAGCGCGGGCCCGGGGGTGTCGCCGTAGACGGCGTCGGTGGGGAAGCGGTCCTTGGCGGCCTGGAGCAGGCTGCGGACGGTGAAGTCGACGGTGCGGCCGTCCGCCCGCCGGATCCCGATCCGGTCGCCCACGTGGAGTTCCGGCAGGCGCTTGAAGACCGCCGGGCCGTTCTTGGTGTCGAGATGGCCGATCAGGACGGCGGGGCCGGCCTCGCCCGGGGCGGGGCCGTTGCGGTACCAGCCGACCTGGTCGGCGTGGTCGGCCGAGGGCACCTGGACGGTGCCGTCGGAGTTCAGGCCGAGGTCGGTCACCGGGGCGTCCACGCCGATCGAGGGGATCAGCAGGCGGTTCGGCGGCGAGGGGGCGAGCGGCTGGTCACCGGCGGTCGGCGCGCCGACCGGGGCGGGCGCGCCGGCGGTGGGGGCGGTGGCGGGTGCGCCGGCGGCGGGGGCACCGGCCGCCGGGGCGTGGCCGGAGGTCTCGATCCGCACCACCGGGGTGTCGCGGCCGGACAGGGCGAGGGTGCTGCCGAGGGCGATGCAGAGCAGGCCGGCCGTACCGAAGACGCTCCGCCGCAGCAGGCTCGGGCCGGGCGGGGCGGCCCGCCGCCGCCCACGACCGCCCCGCCGGTCGGTCCCCGCCGCCGGGGGCACCCCGGCGCCGCTTCCCCGCCCGGCCGGGTGCGGGGGAAGGGCGCCGGGGTGCCCGGCGGACCCGGGACGGGTGTCAGCCACGCGCACCGGAACGGCGGCGCAGGACGGCGAAGCCCAGCGCACCGGCGCCGACGGCGGCGACGGCGCCGCCACCGACCAGCATCAGCCCGTTGCCGTCGGTCGCGCCCGAGCCGTCACCGGCCTGGGCGGCGCCCTTCGGCACCTCGCGGACCTGCGGCTGGGAGCCGGCCGGGCCGTGCGACGGGGTGGCGGTGGCGGTGGCGACCGCCGGGGCGGCGCCCTCGGGCGCCGACGCCGACGGCTGGCCGGGCTTGGCGGGGGCGGCGCTCGGACGGACTCCGCCGACGGCCGCGCCGCCCGGCGCGGCGTTGGAGGGGGCGGCGGACGGCTTGGCGGGGGCCGGCTGCGGGGTGCCGTCGGCCCAGGCCTGTCCGCCGGTGACGACGGTCACCAGTGCGGCGCCGGTCAGTGCGCAGACGGCCAGCAGACGGCGGGCGGGCGAACGGTCGGTACGGCTCCTGCTCATGGCGGGGGTCTCCTTCGTGGCTCTGGTGGACGCGTCAGTGGCGGGACCGCGGTTCCCGCCAACGGCGCACCGGGGGCGCGGCCCGTGGTGCTGGTACGGCCGGTGCGTCGTCAGTGACGCTAGGAGGGCCGTGTCGCAGTCCCCGCCCGGCCGCGTCACGGTCGCCCATCGGCTGGGTAACGGTCCCCGGGCCCGCCGGAACGGCCCTGTGACGTAGGCGGGGCCGAGCCCGTGACGTACGCGGGAACGGCCCCGTCAGGAGACCGAACCGGGCCCGCGCCGAACACCGCTGAGCATCCCCGCCCGCCCGTCCGTACCTCCCGGTGTGGGGGTACGACCGAGTGAAAGGTGGCAGTGATGAGCATCCTCGCCAACCTCCTGCCGGCGATGCGGCAGTCCCGCAAGGACCGCGGGCACGACAAGGAGGACCGGAACACCAACAACACGACCAGTCGCGGTCGTCGTCACGGCCGCAAGAACAAGCACGGGCACTGACGACCGACGGACCGCTTCCGGTCCCCTGGTCAGGACGAGCGAGTGTGGTCACTGCGGCGGTTGACGGCCGTCGACACCGGTGACGGCGACGGCCGGACCGATCCGGTCGTCGCCCCGGCGCCGGCCGTGTCGCTGCGGCGCACGTTCCGGCGGTTCTGGCCCTACACCCGCGGGGGACGGCGCTGGCTGGCCCTGCTGGTGGTGGTCGTCCTGTTCGGCCCGGTCGTCGACGCGGCCATGGTCTGGCTGTTCAAGATCGTCGTCGACGACGTGCTGGTGCCGCGCAGGTTCGGGCTGTTCCTTCCGGTCGCGCTCGGCTACGCCGGGCTGACCGTGGTGGCGGGGGCCCTCGACTTCGCGGACCAGACGCTCTCCACCTGGGTCAGCGAGCGCTTCCTGCTGGCCCTGCGGGCGGACGTGTTCCGGCACTTGCAGGGCCTCTCGCTGGGCTTCTTCGAGCGACGGCGGCTCGGCGACGTGCTGTCGCGGCTGACCGCGGACGTCGAGGCGGTCGAGACCTTCCTGCTCTCGGGCGTCCTGGACGCGGTCGCGTACGCCGCCGAGCTGGCCGTCTTCCTGGGGGTGCTGTTCTACCTGCGCTGGGACCTCGCGCTGACCGCGCTGGTGGTCGCGCCGTTGTTCTGGCTCACCGCCCGGCGGTTCTCGACGAGGGTGAAGGACGCGTCCCGGGAGCGGCGGCGCCGCAGCGGTTCGGTCAGCGCCCTCGCGGAGGAGACGCTGGGCAACATCGCGCTGGTGCAGGCGTACAACCGGCAGGACTGGGAGCAGGACCGGTTCGTGCGGGAGAACCTGGCGCGGTTCCGGGCGACCATGGCGGCGACCCGGCTGCGCGCCCTGTTCGCGCCGATCGTGGAGATGCTGGAGCTGGTCGGCGCGCTGATCGTGCTCGGGCTGGGCGCCTGGGAGTTGGTCCACGGCCGGCTCACCCTCGGTGAACTCCTCGTCTTCGTCGCCCTGTTGAGCCGGCTCTACAGTCCGATCCAGGGCATCGGGCGGCTCAGCAACGGCTTCTTCTCGGCCTCGGCCGCCGCCGAGCGCATCATCGAACTCCTCGACCAGCAACCGCAGGTGGCCGATCCGCCGCGGCCGCTGCGCGCCGCCCGGGTGCGCGGGGCGGTGGCCTTCGACGGGGTGTGGTTCCGCTACCCGGGCACGGCCCGCGCCGCGCTGTGCGACCTCTCGCTCCGCGCCGAGCCGGGCGAGACGGTGGCCCTGGTCGGCGCGAGCGGGGCCGGCAAGTCGACGGTCGCCAAACTCCTGCTGCGCTTCTACGACCCGGAGCGCGGCGCCGTCCGGCTGGACGGCATCGACCTGCGCGACCTGGCACTGACCGACCTGCGCGAGCAGGTCGCCGTGCTGTGGCAGGAGACCCTGGTCATCCACGGCACCGTCCGGGAGAACATCGCCTACGGCCGCCCGGGCGCCACCGACGCCCAGATCACGGCTGCCGCCCGGGCCGCCGACGCCCACGAGTTCGTCAGCCGGCTGCCGGACGGCTACGACACGGTGGTGGGCCAGCGCGGGCGGCTGCTGTCCGGCGGCCAGCGCCAGCGGATCGCGATCGCCCGGGCGATGGTCCGGGACGCGCCCGTCCTGCTGCTCGACGAACCGACCACCGGTCTCGACCCCGAGTCGGGTCGGCGGATCCTGGAACCGCTGGGGCGGCTGATGAACGGCCGGACGACGATCATGATCTCGCACAACCTGCTGACCGTACGGAACGCCGACCGGATCGTCCTGCTGCGCGAAGGCCGCGTGGTGGCCTCCGGCAGCCACCGCCACCTGCTCGCCCACGACGACGACTACGCCCGGCTCGCCCGGGCCGCGACCCCGACGGAAGTCGCGCGGTGAGCTCCCGGGAGCCGATGACCGCCGGGGCGCCGATCGCCCCCGGCTACCAGGTGCTCGCCCACCTCTGCCGCACCGGCTGGCTGGACGTCTACGACGCCTGGAGCGAGGAGCGCGACTGCCGCTGCGTCGTCAAGGTGCTCCGGCCCGACCACCGCCGCGACCGCGAACTGCGCGAGCGCCTGCTCCGGGAGGGCCGCTGGCTGACCGCGTTCACCCACCCGCACCTGGTGCGCGGCTACGGCACCGGTGAACGCCCGCAGCCGTACGCGGTGCTGGAGACGCTCAGCGGCGAGACCCTCGCCCACCTGATCGACCGCAGCGCACGCCGCCCGGCCGCCACCGACCTCACGCTGCTCGGCCTGCACCTCTGCTCGGCGGTGCGCTACCTGCACGGCCGGCACCTGCTGCACCTCGACCTCAAGCCCGCCAACGTGGTGATCGACTGCCGCCGCGCCAAGGTGCTCGACCTCAGCATCGCCCGCCCGCCGGGCCCGGGCCGTCCGGGGGCCGGCACGGACGGCTACCTCGCCCCCGAGCAGCTCCTGGGCGGCGACCTCACGGCGGCCACCGACGTCTGGGGCATCGGGATCACCCTGTACGAGGCCGCCACCGGCGAACTCCCCTTCGACGGCGAGCCGTTGACCCCGGCGCCCCCGGTGTCCCGACGCCGCCGGCTGCCCCGCCCGCTCGCCGGGGCGGTCGACGCCTGCCTGCGGCTCGACCCGGCCGGCCGGCCGTCACCGGCCCAACTGTCGGCGGCACTCGACGACTTGCTCCCGCAGGGCCGCCGCGCTGTCATGCCGCCGGAGGGGTAGTCGAAGGCGCGCGGCCAGGCCCTGTCCGGCCTACCGGGCCCGGGACCGCAGCTGCCGCAAGGTCCAGCCGGCGCCGGGCGGTTCGGACAGCGGACGGGTGTGGGCGGTGAAGAGCTCGGCCGCGCGGCGGTAGGAGAGCCGGGCGCGGCCGGTGTGGGGGCAGCGGTCGGCGGCGGGGGTGCCGGCCGGGGCGCGGCGGTCGGTGAGGAAGAGCGGGCCGCCGGCGCGGCCGGCGACCAGCAGCGGGAGCAGCCGGGCGGTGCCGGTGCCCCAGCGGAGCCCGGGGCGGTCGGAGCGGGGGCGGGTGCGGCGGCCGGGGAGGTCCAACTGGTCGGTGTCGAGGGCTAGGACGGACTCGATGGCGGCGCCGGACTCGTGCAGCAGGTGCCAGAGCGTCTGCTCGCGCAGCGGCGCCCGGCGGGCGAACAGGGCGCGCAGCTGCTCCTTGCCCAGCGGGCCGCCCCCGGCCCTGGCCCCGCCCCCGGCGCGGCTCCCGCCCTCCGCCGGTTCGGCGGGCAGCGGGCCGGGGCGCAGGGCGGTGCTCGGGTCGCCGTCGATCCAGCCCTGGGCGCGCCACCAGGCCACGGCCGCGCGCAGGGTGGAGAGCTCGCGGTTGAGCGTGCGCGGGTCGGTGGCGGCGGCGCGGCGGGCGACGGCGGTGTGCAGCCGCCCGGGGGCGTCCGGGTGGTCGAGCAGGGCGAGCGGCAGGACGGGCGGGCGGGCGCGCCGCCGTTCGGGGCCGGTGGGGGCGGGTCGGTCGGCGAGCGCCCAGGCCCAGGTGTGGAGGGCGATCCGGTAGATCCGCCGGGAGCCCTCGGAGAGTCCGGAGGCGGCCAGGTAGTGCTCGACGGCGAGGCCGTACTCGACCGGGGGGAGCTCCGTCACATCGGCCTTCTTCCGCAGTAAACGACTGTCTCGCATCACCGTCCAGGCTAGCGGTGATCCGCAGTAAACCGCAGTTCAATGGCCACGAAAGGGCCAATTTACTGCGGCAGAACCGGCCCCTCCAGACATTGAGGCGAAAAGGCTCAACTTTTCCCCCGGAAACCCTTGAACCCGGCTCCCCGGCGCGCGCAGACTGACTGCCCATGGCAGTGGAAACCGAACGGACCCCGGCCCGCCCCCGGCGGCCGGGAGACCGGCTCGCCGTGCTGCGCGAGCGTGAATTCACCCGCTTCTTCGTCGGGTACACGACCTCCCTCCTCGGCTCCTCGATGGCTCCGGTCGCGGTCGCCTTCGCGGTGCTCGACGGCGGCGGCGCGGGTGGCGGCACCGGCGGCAGCGGCACCGACCTCGGCTGGGTGATGGCCGCCCGGATCCTCCCGGTGGTGCTGGTCCTGCCGGCCGGCGGGGTGATCGCCGACCGGCTGGGCAGCCGCCGGCTGATGCTGGGCACGGACGTCCTACGCGGCCTCGTCCAGGCGCTGTTCGCCGCACTGCTGGCGGCCGGGCACGCTCCGGTCCCGGCGATGGTCGTGCTGGTGGCGGTGTGGGGGGTCGGCGAGGGGCTGTTCATGCCCGCGTTCGGCGCGATCGTGCCCGCTCTGGTGCGCCGCGAGGAGCTGCGGGCGGACGGCAACACCCTGCTGGGGCTGGCGCGTTCGGTGTCCACGGTGGCCGGGCCCGCCCTGGCCGGGCTGGTCACGGCGACCCAGGGCCCGGCCGCGGTGCTGCTGATCGACGCGCTGACGTACGGCGTCGGGGCCCTGGCGCTGGCCGGCCTCCGGCTGCCCGGGCGGGTGCCGGCGGGCGGCGGGGAGTCGATGCTGCGGGAACTGCGCTCCGGCTGGTCGGAGTTCACCGCGCGCCCGTGGCTGTGGATCACCACCGTGCAGATGGGCCTGTTCAACCTGCTGGTCTGGGCCCCGTTCCTGGTGCTCGGCCCGCTCACCGCGCAGCGGGAGCTGGGCGGCGCCCGGGCCTGGGGCCTGGTGATGGGCGTGTACGGGGCCGGTGCGGTGCTGGGCGGGCTGCTGATGCTCGGTCGCCGCCCGGGGCGTCCGCTCGCGGTGGCGACCGTGGCCGGTCTGGCCTGGGCGCTGCCGTCCGCGGCGCTGGCGGCGGGGGTGGCGCTGCCCTGGGTGGTCGCGGGGGCGCTGGTGGCGGGGGTCGGCTCGGCGGTCTGCGGGACGCTGTTCAGCACCACCACCCAGCGCTGGGTGCCGGCCGAGCTGCTGGGCCGGCTGACCTCCTTCGGGGCGCTGGGCGCCTTCGTCCTCGGCCCGCTGGGACTGGCGGCGGCCGGTCCGCTGGCGGACCGGTTCGGCGCCGGTGACGTGTTGTTGCTCGGGGCGGTCTGGCAAGTGGCCGCCGGGGCCGTAGTGTTGGGCCTACCGGCCGTACGGAATCGACGCTGGGAGGAGGGCCCGGGCAGCTGACCCACCCCTCGGACGGCTCCGGGGCGCACCCCCGGCCACCACCGGTGCGGCCCACCGCGCACCGTGACCGGCCGGCCCCGGAGTGCCGCCGGTCGCTCCGCCCACGCGTGCGTGCCTCCGCGGCGGGCGGGGTGGCCGGGTCGGTCGTACGGTGGAGGGGCGGGGGTCACGGAGGAGGTTGACCATGCCCGGTTCGCTCACCATCGGCCACCACCAGGCCGCGGCCGTCCTGGACCACACCGATGCCGAACGGCTGGCCACCGTACTGGCCGAACTGGCCTACCTGCTGGAGATCCCGGGACCGAACCGGATCAACGAGGCGCAGCTCGCCGTGCTGTGCGAGGGCCGGGCGCCGGACCGCGCCGAACTGTCGCACTGGGCGCGGGCGCTGTCCGCGGAGCTCAAGGGGCAGCACTGAGGCCGGGGCCGCTCCCTTCCGGTACCCCGAGCCCGCACAACACCTCCGGCGCCCCGCCGCCCCGCCGTACGATGGCGAGCGGGGCGGACCAGCCCCTCGGACGCCGGTGCCCCCGCCGTCCGACCCGGTGGAGGGCGGGGGCCCGAGCGTGCCGCAGTCGTCGTTGTCCTGGCTGACCGTGCCCACCCCGCTGCCCAGCGGCCCGATGCACATCGCGGTGACGCCGCTGGGCGTGGCGGCGGCCGGTTACGGCGGGTGGGACGGCGAGGTGCCGCCGTGCACCGACCCGGCGAAGATCGCCGCCGTGACCGAGCGGATCGGCGCCTACCTGGCGGGCCGCACCCGCGAGTTGGGCCTGCCGATCGACTGGAGCCTCAGCTCCGGGCCGCACCGCGCCGTGCTGCGCACGCTCTGGGAGCAGGTGCCGTACGGGCAGACCGTCACCTACGGCGAACTGGCCGCCCGTAGCGGGGTGTTCGAGGACGTCACCGAGCCCGGCCTGGCCGCCCGGACGGTCGGGCAGATGATGGCCGCCAACCCGGTCCCGCTGCTGGTGCCCTGCCACCGGGTGGTGGCGGCGGACGGAATCGGCGGCTTCGGCGGCGGCCGGGTCGGGATCGACGTGAAGCGCTGGCTGCTCACCCTGGAGGGGGTGCTGGAGCCGACGCTGGACTGGAACGGCCCGCTCTAGGGTCGGTCGGCAAGCCCCTACGACCGCACCGGCACCCGCCGCGGCAGCACCGGCTGGATCCCCGACACCAGGGTGTACTCGATCCCCGCCACGTCCGGCGGCCCGCCGGCCTCGACCCGCTCCCCGAGCGCCAGCCGCACCGCGTCCCAGGCCAGGTTGAGCCCGCACAGCCCCAGTTGGTACAGCCCGGCGGCCGGGCGGGTGTTGACGTCGATGACCACCGGCCGCCCCTGCCACTCGCGGAACTGGACGTTGCACAGGTACGCCATCCCGCTCGCCGCGACCAGCCGCCGCACCGGCTCCAGGTAGCGCTCGTCGGTGGTGAAGCCCCGGCGGCGGCCGTCCTTGGTCCGTCCGACCACGGTGAGCGGGCGGCCGTCCCGGTCGGCCAGGCAGTCCACCGAGACCTCCGGCCCGTCCAGGTACGGCATCACCAGCAGGTCGAGCGGCTCGCCCCCGGCGGCGGGGGCGGCCAGTGCCGCGGCCACCTGGTCGACCTGCACCCGGTGGTCCCAGCCGGCCAGCCGGGCCGGGTCGTACGGTTTCCGGGTGAGGACCCGGAAGCCCGCGCCGCCCGCGCCGGTGGTGGGCTTGAGGCAGGCGGTGTGCCCGTCGTCCTCGATCCGCTCGACGGCGGCCAGCAGTTCGTCCGGGGTGCGGACCCGCCACCAGGGCGGGGTGGGCAGTCCGGCGGCGGCGATCGCGGCGTAGCCGTCCGCCTTGCCGGCGAAGGCGGCGACCGCGGTGGCGGGCGGGCAGAGCAGGGTGGTGCCGAGGGCCTCGAACTCCGGTAGGGCCAGGGCGACGGCGAGTTGGTGCAGTCGGGGCAGGAAGACGTCGACGGAGTGCCGGGCGCAGTAGTCGAGCGCGTAGCGGACGTAGGCGTCGGTGGGCAGGTCGGCGGGTTCCGGGGTGCCGTGGTCGGCGGCGGCGAGCACGGGGGAGTCCGGGTCGGCGTGGGTCGCGTGGACGACCACCGGGCGTGCGCCGGTGCGCAGTTGCTCGATGAAGTGGACGTTCTCGGAGTAGGTGCGGTTCAGCCAGACCCGTACGGGTGAGTTCATGCGACGCCTCCCGGACCGTAGTTGACGAAGGGTCAGGGCACCCTAGCGGTCCGTTCGACGGCTTCGAACGGCAGGGCGGGTGCGGACCGGATCTGTCAAGGGGTGGCGCGGGCGGGGCGGTCGATGGGGGAAGATGGCGGGTCGGGGTTCCGGTAGTTTCGAATAAATAGTCGAACAAATATCGATCAGGTGATCTAGTCGTACTATTTGTTCGGTTATTCGGAACCACTCGAATGAGTGATTGCGGGACGCCCCCGAACGGGCCCACCATGAAGCTGCAACATGAATGCGCAAGGCGACACTTCATCGGGCATGCGAAGGGCCTCCCTTATGTCGACCGAAACCAATGCCGGTATTCCTGCGCCGGGCGCGCAGCCGGAGATCCGGCAGCAGCAGTCACTGAGCACGGCGGGCGCGCGGAACCTCGCCACCACGACCAAGTCCGCGCCCCAGATGCAGGGCATCAGCCCGCGCTGGCTGCTCAGGATGCTGCCCTGGGTGGAGGTCTCCGGCGGCACGTACCGGGTCAACCGCCGCCTGCGCCACAAGGTCGGCCGCGGCCGGGTGGGTTTCGTCAAGACCGGTTCCGAGGTGCGGATCGTCCCGCAGACGCTGGCCGAGGTGCCGGTGCTGCGCGGCTACCAGGACGACGCGGTGCTGGAGGAGCTGGCCGGCCGCTTCGTGCAGCGCCAGTTCGCCCCGGGCGACGTCCTGGTCACGGCCGGCACGCCGATCACCGAGGTCTTCCTGATCGCGCACGGCAAGCTGGACCGGCTCGGCACCGGCAAGTACGGCGAGGAGACGGTGGTCGGCACCCTCGCCGACGGCGACCACCTGGGCGACGAGGCGCTCCAGGAGGAGGACGGCGCCTGGCCGTACACCGTCCGCGCCGCCACCTCCGGCACGGTGATGGCGCTCGCCTGGCCCTCCTTCCAGGAGCTGCACGACCGCTCCGAGTCGCTCCAGCTGCAGATCATGGAGTACCTGAACGGCTTCCAGCAGGCCCAGAACAAGCACGGCGAGGCGGCGATCGGCCTCTCCGCCGGCCACCAGGGCGAGTACGACCTGCCCGGCGCCTTCGTGGACTACGAGCTCAAGCCGCGCGAGTACGAGCTGAGCGTCGCCCAGACCATCCTCAAGGTGCACAGCCGCGTCGCCGACCTCTACAACCAGCCGATGAACCAGACCGAGCACCAGCTCCGGCTGACCATCGAGGCGCTGCGCGAGCGCCAGGAGCACGAGCTCGTCAACAACCCGGAGTTCGGGCTGCTGGAGAACGCCGAGTACGACCAGCGGATCCAGACCCACTCCGGCCCGCCCACACCGGACGACATGGACGAGCTGCTCAGCCGTCGCCGCAGCACCAAGATGTTCCTGGCCCACCCCAAGGCCATCGCCGCCTTCGGCCGGGAGTGCAGCAAGCGCGGCCTCAACCCGGGCACCGTCGAGGTCGAGGGCAAGCACGTCAACGCCTGGCGCGGGGTGCCGATCTTCCCGTGCAACAAGATCCCGATCATCGGCGGGCACACCAGCTCGATCATCGCGATGCGCGTCGGCGACCACAACCAGGGTGTCGTCGGCCTGCACCAGACCGGAATTCCGGATGAATACCAGCCGGGCCTTTCGGTCCGGTTCATGGGAATCGACGAGAAGGCCATCATCTCCTACCTGGTGAGCGCCTACTATTCGGCCGCGATCCTGGTCCCGGACGCCGTCGGCGTGCTGGAGAACGTGGACGTCGCCCAGCGCTGACGACGGGCTCCCGGCTCGGCCTCCGAGCCCGAATCCGCGCCGCCCGGCCGGGGCACCAGCCACCGGCCGGGCGGCGCGCCGCGGTGTGCACGGCCACCGGCCCGCCGCCCCGGCGCAACCCGGCCGCCCGACGGGCCGGCCGTCCCACGACATACGGGGGAGGAACCCATGACGAGCTCCACGCTGGAGCGGGACCACAAAGAGGGCCACGAGGCCGCGGACATCCTCGCCCGCGCCCGCGGCCTGGTCGACCCGGTCCTGCGGGCCGCCGTCGACTCGCTGCCCGGCACGATGCGCAAGGTCGCCGGGTACCACTTCGGCTGGTGGGAGGCGGACGGCACGCCCTCCGAGTCCTCCTCCGGCAAGGCGATCCGCCCGGCGCTGGTCCTCGCCGCCGCCCAGGCCCTCGGCGGCACCCCCGGGACGGCCGCCGCCGCGGCCGCCGCTGTGGAGCTGGTCCACAACTTCACCCTGCTCCACGACGACGTCATCGACCGGGACGACACCCGCCGCCACCGGCCCACCGCCTGGCGGGTGTTCGGCACCACCGAGGCCATCCTGGCCGGCGACGCGATGCACTCCCTGGCGCTGCGCCTGGTCGCCGAGGACGCCCACCCGGCCGCCCGCGGCTCGATCCGCCGGCTCGCCGACTGCGTGGTCGAGCTCTGCGAGGGCCAGCAGATCGACTGCGCCTTCGAACAGCGCAACGACGTCTCGCTCGCCGAGTGCCTGGCGATGGCCGAGGCCAAGACCGGCGCCCTGCTCGGCGCCGCCTGCGCGATGGGCGCGCTGTATGGCGGCGGTTCCGAGGAGGCGGCCCGGGCGATGGACGGCTTCGGCCGCGAGATCGGCCTGGCCTTCCAGCTGATCGACGACCTGATCGGCATCTGGGGGGACCCGACGGTCACCGGCAAGCCGGTCGGCGCGGACCTGGTCGCCCGGAAGAAGTCGCTGCCGGTGGTCAAGGCGCTCGGCTCCGGCACCCCCGCCGGGGCCCGGCTCGGCGAGCTCTACGCGCTCGAACGCCCGCTCACCGCCGAGGAGTTGGCGCAGTGCGCGGCCGCCGTCGACGAGGCCGGCGGGCGCGGCTGGGCGCAGGGCGAGTCCTGCGAGCGGATGGCCGCGGCGATGGCACAGCTGGCCGTGGCCGTACCGGAGCCGGCCGCGGCGGACGAACTGCTGGCGCTGGCCGAACTGGTGACCCGCCGCAGCCACTGAGCGAGGCCCGCCGGGGCGGGGAGCGACCCCCGCCCCCGCCCCCGCCCTCGGGCTCCGCGCTCAGGCTCCGCGCGAGGCCCCCGCCCCCGGGCGCCTCACCCGTGTGCGGCCAACAGCCGCTGCTCCTTGGCGGGTTCGATCCCCTGGGTGAACGGCGCCCCCGGCACCAGCTTCCGCCCCTCGGTGTCGGTGTCCTCGGCCGGTCCCCGGGCGCGCAGCCACTCCCAGGTGTCCCGGGCGGTCTCCGCGAACGGGCGGCAGCGCAGCCCGGCCGCCTCGGCGCGGCTGCTGTCGACCTGCCAGATGTACCTCCACTCCGGCAGGTCCGGTGCCCAGAAGGGCAGTTCGAGCCAGGGGCCGACCTGGTCCGGCCCCTCGGCCAGCAGGGCGGCGTCCCCGACCGGGACCAGTTCGGTGCCGGGCGCGCCTGCGAGCTCCCGGCAGGTCTCCAGCCACTGCCCGAAGGTGAGCCGCCCGGGCGGCGCCGTGGTGAGGAAGCGGCCGACCGTCCCGGCCGTCAGCAGGTCGAGCCCGAAGGCGGCGAAGTCCCGGACGTCGATCACCTGGATGGTCCGCTCCGGATCGCCGGGCGCGAGCACCCGCCCGCCGCGGGCCATCCGCTCCAGCCACCAGGGCAGCCGGCCGCCCAGCTCGTACGGGCCGATCAGGAGTCCGCTGCTGAGCACCAGGGTGCGTTCGGCGCCGAAGCCCGCCAGCACCGCGCGCTCGCCGCCCGCCTTCAACTCGCGCCCGAAGGGCTGGTCGGGCGGGGTGTCGGCGGGGCAGGGGAGGAGCGGGGAGTCCTCGGTGATCACCTGGGTGCCCCAGTCGGCGTAGGCGTGCACCGAGGAGACGAAGGTGTAGTGGTCGGCCCGTCCGCGCAGCAGCCGGGCGGAGAGCGCGGCCTGGGCGGGCTGACGGGCGGAGGTGTCGACGACGGCGTCCCAGCGGCGGCCCTCGACCAGTCGGGCGAGGTCCTCGGCACTGTCGCGGTCGCCCCGGACGGCCTCGACCCCGGGCAGGTCGGGGGCGCTGCGGCCGCGGTTGAAGGTGGTGACCTGGTGGCCGCGGGCGAGCGCCTCGGCGGCGTAGGCACGTCCGAGGAAGGACGAGCCCCCGAGCAGGAGGATCTTCATGCCACTCAGCCTGTCCCCGCCGGCCCGCCGCCACGCCCGGGTTAGCGCTGGGCAGAGCGCCGGACCGGATCCGCCCGCCGCAGGCGCCGCCCGACGTGCCACCCCCACCCACCCCCCTTAGCATCCCAGGTGTACCGATCTGCCCCGATCCATCCTGATCCACCCCTTGTCTGCCCTTGTCTGCCTGATCCGGCCTGGAGAGCGACAGCATGGTCAACCCGGCACTCGTCGATCCGGCCACCATCCGCGCGACCGCGGCCGAGGCCTGGATCCGCGCCCACCCCCTCCTGCGGAACTACCGGGCCCTCTACACCCAGGCCCTGGACGACGCCGACCCGGGCTACGTCGGCGGCTTCGGCGTCTTCCGCCACACCACCCGGCCGGCCGGGCCCGCCGACACCGACGCCGTCACCCCCGACAACGACACCCTCCCGTCCCGCGCCTGGCTCGACCTGCGCGCCGAACCCTGGGTGCTCTCGGTGCCCGCCACGGACGACTACCGCGCCCTCGCGGTGCACGAACTCGACACCCTGCCCGCCGGGTTGATCGGCTCCCGGACCACCGGCCAGGACGCCGGGGACTTCCTGGTGGCCGGCCCCGACTGGCAGGGCGAGGTCCCGCCCGGCATCACCGGCGTGATCCGCGCCGCCACCCGGCTGGTCGGCGTCGTCGGCCGCACCCGCCTGCCCGGGGACACCCCCGCCGACCTCACCGCACTACGGGCCGTCCAGGAGCAGTACCGGCTGCGCCCGCTGCACGCGTACGCGGGCACCCCGGCGCCCGCCCCGGCCCCCGAACCGGTCTGGCCGGTCTGGCGCGACGAGGTCCCGGAGGGCGTCGAGTTCCTCACCTTCCTCGACTTCCTGCTCGGCTTCTTCCCGCCGACCGACGCACTCCCGCCCGCCGAGACCGCGCTGCGCGGCCGCCTCACCGACCTCGGCGTCGACGGCCGCGGGGAGTTCGAGCCCGCCGCCCTCCCGCTGGAGGTGCGGGCCGAACTCGGCCGCGGGATCGCCGACGGCCGCGCCCGGCTGACCCGGGCGGTCGCCGAACTCCGCGACTCCGCAGGCCTGTTCGGCACCCGCGAGGAACTCGGCGGGGACTTCCTCCGGCTGGCCGTCGCCGCCGAGCTCGACCCGTACGGCCTGCCCACCGAGGAGGTCTGGTACGGCCGTTGGGCAGCGGACGGCGAGGGCCGCCGCCCGCCGAACGCCGCCGACCGCGACCATCTGATCCGCTTCGCCCCGGACGCCCTGCCACCCGCCCGCTTCTTCTGGTCGGTGACCGTCTACGCGCTCCCCGGGCACCGGCTGGTCGACAACACCCTGGACCGCTACTCGGTCGGCGGCGACACCCCCGGCCTGCTCCGCGACCCGGACGGCGGCCTGACCCTCTACCTCCAGCACAAGCGCCCCGCCAACGCCGACCACTCCGCCAACTGGCTGCCCGCCCCGGACGGCCCGTTCGCCGTGGTGCTCCGGATCCACGGCCCGGAGGCCGCCGTACTGGACGGCCGCTGGCAGCCCCCGCCGCTCACCCCGCGCTGACCCCGTGCCGACCCCGCGCTGACTCCGCCCCGCCCTGGCCCGCCCCGCCCCGGCGCCGACCCGACGAAGGACCCCGATGAACCTGCCCGAGCTGGAGGCCCTGGCCGCCGACGCCTACGTCTACGGCTACCCGCTCGTCGCCGGCCTCACCATGGTCGAGCGCTTCGCCAAGGGCGGCCTGGGCACCCTCCCGGCGGCGCCGTTCAACCACTTCAGCCACGCCACCCGGCTGGCCGGCCCCGGCGACCACTTCGTCTCGGTCAACAACGACACCATCTACTCGATCGCCCAACTGGACCTCTCCGAGGGCCCGCAGGTGCTGCACGTCCCGGACACCGCCGGCGCCTACTACGTGCTGCAGTTCATCGGGGCCTGGACGGACAACGTCGCCTACCTCGGCAGCCGCGCCACCGGCACCGCGGCGCAGACCTGGCTGGTCGTCCCGCCGGACTGGCACGGCACCGCGCCGGACCCGGCCCGGGTGATCGAACTGCCCACCACCGTCGGCACGATCGTCGGCCGGTTCGCCTGCGACGGCCCGGACGACCTGCCCCGGGTCAAGGCCCTCCAGGCCGCGCTCGCCCTGGAGCCGCTGGAGCCCGGCGGCCTGGTCGCCGGAGTCCCCGAGCCCGACCCGGACGTCCCCGAGCGGCTGGCCTTCTTCGAACGCCTGCGGGTGTGGATGCAGGCCTTCCCGCCGGCCACCCCCGACATCGAGTACCAGCGCCGCTTCGCCCCGCTCGGCCTGCTGGACGACGGCGCCTCCCCGTACCGCGCCGCCGCCGCCGAGTGGACCCTCGCACTCGCCAAGGGCCTGGCCGCCGGGCGGGAGCGGGTCGAGGACGCGACCCGCCCGCCCGAGGACCACCCGCTCGGCGAGTGGCGCTCGGCGCTCCACCTCTTCGACTACAACATCGACCACCTGGGCCCCGGCACCCTGGACGACCCCGAGTGGCGCATCCCCGACCGCCGCGCCGCCTACCTCAGCCGGGCCGCCGCCGCCCGGGCCGGCCTGTGGGGCAACCACGCCTACGAGGCCTCGTACGCGATGACCTACGACGACTCCGACGGCCGCCCGCTCACCGGCGCCAACAGCTACACCCTCCGCTTCGAGGAGCCCCCGCCGGCCGAGGCCTTCTGGTCCGTCACGATGTACTCGGTGCCGGACTACTACCTGGTGGAGAACCCGGAGGACCGCTACTCGATCGGCGACCGCACCCCCGGCCTGGTCTACGGCCCGGACGGCTCGCTGACCGTGACCCTCCAGCACGAACCGCCCGAGGACGCGACGGCCGCCGCCAACTGGCTCCCCACCCCGCTCGGCGAGTTCCGCCCGATCATCCGGCTCTACCGCCCGAAGCCGTCGGTCCTGGACGGCAGCTACCAGGTCCCCCCGATCCACCGCCACTGACGCCCCGCCCCCGCCTGCCCCCCGCTCCCGCCGCCCGGCCCACAGCACGCGGAGCAGGAAGTCGACCTGGCCGACTTCCCACTCCACGCGGCACCGCGGCCCGCCTGCCTAGTGCCCCGTCGCCGCCCCCGTCGGGTGGGGCGAGGCGCCGGCCGTCGGAGACGCCGTGGTCGCGGGTGCGCTGCTCGGCGATCCGGAGGGGGACGGCGGGACCGTCCGGCTCGGCGTCGCGGTGGGCTGGGCCGGGGCCGTCGTCGAAGGCGACGCCGGCGAGGAGGGCGAGGCGGAGGCCGACGAAGGCCCCGAGGGCGCAGGCCCCGAGGAAGGCCCTGCCGAGCTCCCTGCCGAACTCCCCGTCGAGTCCCCCGACGAGGGCTCCGCCGAGGAGGACGCGGTACCGCCCCGGTTCTGCGGTCCGCCCTCCAGGGTGACCACCGCCTGGGAGGGCGGCAGCGCGATCCGGGCGGTCCAGTGGGTGGTGGGCGCGAGGTCCTCGTCCACGGTGACGATCACGGTGATCCGCTGCCCCGGCGCCAGCGTCCCCGAGTCGCGGCTGAGCCGGAGCCAGCCGGCGTCCGTCACCGCGTGCCAGCGGATCTCCGTGGTGCCGGAGTTGGTCAGGGTGAGCACCGTCCGGCTGCCGTACTCCCCGGCCTCGACGGTGAGCAGCCCGGCGGGCGCGGGGTTGCCCGCGCCCGGTGCGGAGGCCTGTTCGACCGCGGGGGCCGGGGCGGCGACCAGGGCGGGGCTGCCGAGCGGGGTCGCGCCGCGGGCCGGCACGGGGACCAGCGGTCCCTGGAGGGTGAGCCGCGGAAAGCCGGGCAGCAACGTTTCTGCACCACTCCCGCCACCTCCGCCACCCGCCCCACTGTCACCCGCACCCGCCAGCTCCAGCCCGGGCATCCCCGCGCCGCCGCCCGCGCCCACCCCGGCCGACCAGGGCGGCCGCTGCCCGGCGTCCGACCCGGCCCCGTCCACCCGCACCGCCGACACCGAGGCCGCCGCCCCCGCCCCGGTGCCGCCCCGGTGCCCGGCCCAGAGCGCCACCACCGGCGCCGCCAGGACGGCCGCGAGCACCCCGGTGGTCACCACCCGCCGACGGACCGCCAGGCTCCGGCCCGCGTCCGGCGCCCGGTGCCGGGGGAAGCCGCCGTGGTCGAAGCGCAGCCCCGGTTCGGCCGCCGCGGTACCCCGCCGCCCCGCCGCCCCTGCCACCAGGGGCTGCGCCGCGCCGCCCACCGCGGCCGGCGCCGTCAGCAGCGGCAGCCCGGACAGTCCAGACAGCCCCGGCAGCCCGGACGCGCCCTCCGCCGCCCCGCCGGCGGCCACCCGCTCCGCCGTTCCCCGGCAGGTCGGGCAGTCCACCACGTGCTGCACCAGCTCCCGCCGCAGCGCCGGGCCGAGCACCCAGTCCCGCCAGGACTCGGCCCCGGCCCCGCCCAGCCGGTCCAGCTCGGGGCAGCTACCCACCCCGAGCACCAGCAGCGCCGCCCTGGTCCGGGCCACCTCGGCCTCGGCGGCGGCGAGCAGGGCCCGGGTCCGCTCGAACGGCAGGCCCAGGACGGCCGCCACCTCCAGCGGGGTCAGCCGGTGCCGGACGGAAAGCTCCAGCGCCTCGCGCTGCTCCGGGTCCGTACCGGCCGCCTCCGGCCAGGCGAGCGAGGCCAGCTCGCGCCGCCGCCGGACCGCCTCCGCGCCGGTCGCCTCCGCGCCGGTCGAATCGGCCCCTGGCCCCGTGCCGGTCCCGTCCTCCGACCCGCTGCCGCTCTCCGGCCAGCTCCCGCCCTCCGAGCAGGCCCCGTCCGCGAGCCGCCGCAGGCAGCAGTACCGGGCCAGTGAGAAGAGCCAGGCCCGGACCAGTCCGGGCTCGGCCAGCCGGTTGCCGTGCCGCCGGGCCAGTTCGCGGACCTCACGCAGGGCGCCGGCCGCCGCGTCGTGCTCGCACAGCACCGAGAGGCAGTAGGTGAACAGGCCGTCCACCTGCCGGTCGTACGCCGCGAGCACGGCGTCCGCAGCCCCGACGGGCCCAACAGTTCGCGTTGTCACCCGTCCGACGGTAGGAGCAGCGGGCGGTCCGTCCCCGCCGTTCGCCGCGTATGTACTTCTTTCGGGTAACAACATCGCCCATCTGTGTGGGCGCGCGTCCGGTCCGGCGGTGGTCCTCCGCTGTCACACCCAGCCGCTACCGTGGGCCGCATGCCTCCGCGTTCCAAGACCACCGCCAAGCCGCGCCCGGCCTACCGCTGCACCGAGTGCGGCAACCAGCTGCCGAAGTGGGTCGGCCGCTGCCCGGAGTGCAACGCCTGGGGCACGGTCGAGGAGTACGGCGCGGTGCCGATCCGCACCACCGCCGCGGGCCCGGTCAGCGCGCCCGCGCGGCCGATCGCCCAGGTGGACGGCCAGGTCGCGACGGCCCGCTCCACGGGCGTGCCGGAGCTGGACCGGGTGCTCGGCGGCGGCCTGGTGCCCGGCGCGGTGGTGCTGCTGGCCGGCGAGCCCGGCGTCGGCAAGTCCACCCTGCTGCTGGACGTCGCGGCCAAGGCGGCCACCGACCGGCACCGCACGCTCTACGTCACCGGCGAGGAGTCGGCCGGCCAGGTCCGGCTGCGCGCCGACCGGATCAACGCCCTCTCCGAGCACCTCTACCTCGCCGCCGAGCAGGACCTCGGCGCGGTGCTGGGGCACATCGAGGCGGTCAACCCCGGCCTGCTGATCCTGGACTCGGTGCAGACCATCGCCTCCGCCGAGCTGGACGGCGCCCCCGGCGGCCCGGCCCAGGTCCGCGAGGTGGCGGGCGCGCTGATCCGGGCCTCCAAGGAGCGGGGCATGGCCACCCTGCTGGTCGGCCACGTCACCAAGGACGGCCAGATCGCCGGCCCCCGCCTGCTGGAGCACCTGGTGGACGTGGTGCTGAGCTTCGAGGGCGACCGGCACGCCCGGCTGCGGCTCATCCGCGGGGTCAAGAACCGCTACGGCGCCACCGACGAGGTGGGCTGCTTCGAGCTGCACGACGAGGGCATCGTCGGCCTGGCCGACCCGTCCGGCCTCTTCCTGACCAGGCGTGACAAGCCCGTCCCCGGCACCTGCCTCACCGTCACCCTGGAGGGCAAGCGCCCGCTGGTCGCCGAGGTGCAGGCGCTGATGGTGGATTCGCAGATCCCCTCCCCGCGGCGCACCACCTCGGGCCTGGAGTCGCCCCGGATCGCGATGATCCTGGCCGTGGTCGAGCGGCACGGCGGGGTGAAGCTCGGCAAGCAGGACATCTACACCGCGACGGTCGGCGGGGTGAAGCTCACCGAGCCCTCCGCCGACCTCGCGGTCGCGCTCGCGGTGGCCAGCTCCTCCACCGACACCCCGCTGCCCAGCAACCTGGTGGCGATCGGTGAGGTCGGCCTGGCCGGCGAGGTGCGGCGGGTGACGGGTGTGCAGCGCCGGCTGGCCGAGGCGCACCGGCTGGGCTTCACCCACGCCCTGGTCCCGCCGGACCCGGGCAAGGTGCCGCCGGGCATGAAGGTGGTCGAGGTGGCCGACATCGGCGAGGCGCTGCGGGCCATCCCGGGCCGCCGCCGGGCCGCCGCCAAGTCGCGCTCCGAGAGCCGCTCCGAGACCCGCGGTGAGGCCCGTACGGAGGGGCGTGGTGAGGCTCCGTCGGCCCCGCCGGCGCCCCGCGCACCCCGGGTCCCGGCGTACCCGGAGGAGCTGATGGACGGCTGGGAGCCGCTCGACTCCGATGAACTGCGCTGACCCAAGCCCTGCCGAAGCCGCACGCAGTTAGACTTTCCCCAGTCTCATTGGCCAGAAGGCAGTACCGGAGCGGTACTGAGCGACAGAGCAACAGACCGCGGACCGGCGCACGGCGCGAGGCGCGCGGCACGGGGTCGACCGGAGGAGTCACGTGGCAGCCAGCGACCGGGGGGCGGACAAGGCCTCCCGTGAGGAGGCCCTGCTGCGGGCCTCCCTCACCGCCATCGCGCCCGGTACCGCGCTTCGTGACGGACTGGAACGGGTCCTGCGGGCCAATACCGGTGGCCTGATCGTGCTGGGCTTCGACAAGACCGTCGAGCCGATCTGCACCGGCGGCTTCGTCCTGGACGTCGAGTTCAGCGCGACCCGCCTGCGCGAGCTGTGCAAGCTCGACGGCGCGGTGGTGCTGGACAAGGACATCACCAAGATCGTCCGGGCCGGCGTCCACCTGATGCCGGACTCCACCATCCCCACCGACGAGACCGGCACCCGCCACCGCACCGCCGAGCGGGTCAACCGGCAGACCGGCTACCCGGTGGTCGCGGTCTCGCATTCGATGCGGCTGATCGCCATGTACGTCAACGGCACCCGCCGGGTGCTGGAGGACTCCACCACCGTCCTCTCCCGCGCCAACCAGGCGCTGGCCACCCTGGAGCGCTACAAGCTGCGCCTGGACGAGGTGGCCGGCACGCTCTCCGCCCTGGAGATCGAGGACCTGGTGACGGTCCGGGACGTCACCGCCGTGGCCCAGCGCCTGGAGATGGTCCGGCTGATCGCCACCGAGATCGCCGGCTACGTGCTGGAGCTCGGCATCGACGGCCGTCTGCTCTCGCTCCAGCTGGACGAGCTGATCGCGGGTGTGGAGCCGGAGCGCGAGCTGGTCGCCCGGGACTACTTCCCGGAGCGCGCCGCCAAGAAGGGCCGCACGGTCACCGAGGTGCTGGCCGACCTGGAGGCGCTCACCCACGCCGAGCTGCTGGACCTGCAGACGGTCGCCAAGGCGCTCGGCTACTCCGGCACGCCGGAGTCCCTGGACTCCGCCGTCTCCCCGCGCGGCTACCGCCTGCTGGCGAAGATCCCGCGCCTGCCCAACACGGTGATAGAGCGCCTGGTCGAGCACTTCGGCGGCCTGCAGAAGCTGCTCGCGGCCAGCATCGACGACCTGCAGACGGTCGAGGGCGTCGGCGAGACCCGGGCCCGCTCGGTCCGCGAGGGCCTGTCCCGCCTTGCCGAATCGTCCATCCTGGAGCGCTACGTCTGACCGGACGCGGACGCGCAGCGGACCACGAACGGCCCCCGGAGAAACGCTTCCTCGGGGGCCGTTCCGCGTCCCCGGACCCCGCGGCACGGAACGGCCGACGTGCCGCCGGGCCGACGTGCCGAAGCGCGGAGCCCCCGACCGCTCGGCGGCCGGGGGCTCCGTGGGGACGTGACGGGCGTTCAGCTGTCCAGTCGGATCGAGGTCCGGGCCGACACCTTGTCGCCGGAGAGCCCGGTGAGCTCCGCCAGCACCACGTACGTCCCGTTCGCCGGGGCGGTCTGGTCGGCGGTCGCGCACTGCGGCTTGCTGCGGCTGCGGTCCCAGGTGAAGGTCTCGGTCTGGCTGCCGTTCGCCGGGATCTGCACCCAGATGTTGCCCTTGTCGGGCGGGCAGTCGCCGGAGGACCAGACCCGGTCGTTGTTGCTGCCGCTGCTGACCGTGATCACGGAGGCGGTGCGGCCCAGGTCCACCCGGCAGTTGGCGCCGGAGGAGTTCTTGACCGTCAGCGCCAGCTTGGGCTTGTCCTTGGGCTGGTACGAGTTCTGGGTGCCGGCCAGCTCCAGGGCGACCTGCGAGGAGGAGCAGACCGGGAGTGCCATCACCTCGGCGGTGTTCACCGCCGGGGCGCCACCGCCCGAGCCGCCGGCCCCGCCGGGCGCCGGGCTGCCGCCACTGGAACCGCCCGCGCCGCCGGACCCGCCCGAGGTACCGGACCCACCGGTCCCGCCCGAGCCGCCGGTCCCGCCGCCGCCACCCGTGGCGCCGCCGCTGAGGCCGACCTCGCTGCCGCCGCCGCTGGCCACCGGCCCGCCGCCGGAGCCGCCGGCCGGGTGCGCCGCGGGGCCGCTCGGCGAGGCGCCGGGCGTGATCGCCTGAGCGGGCGTCTGGCTCTGGGACGGTACGGGCTGCGCGGCCTTGCTCGACGAGCCGCCGTCACCGCCCCCGCCCTGATCGGTCATCAGCCAGGCGATCAGGGCGACGACCGCCGCGACGGCGACGAGCACGACGACACGCCGACGCCAGTAGATCGAGGCCGGCAGCGGTCCCACGGGTTGACGCAAAGAGGGCACGATCAAACTCTATGGGACTGCGTGTGGCGATTGACTCACCAACACCGCACAGTCGCCCCTTCTTTCACATGATCCGCCATTTGATCCGTTCGAGGGAGTCCTTTCACCCGGATGCCCGGCCGGAAACCGGCGGAAAGCCGGCCGGAGACCCGCTGGAGTCCGGAAGGAGCCCGGGTGGCGACCCGAGCGGAAACCGGGGGAGAACGGTCCGTCCGGAGCTCCCGCATCCGCTTCGATCCGGCTCCGCGGCCGTGGGAGGATCGAAGGGCCATGACTGCCATCACCGCCACCGAAGCCGCCCCCGCGCCGCCACTGCCCCTGCCGCTGCTGCACTCGACCGTCATCGACTGGTACGAGGCCAGCAAGCGCGACCTGCCCTGGCGGACCCCCGACGCGACGCCCTGGGCCGTCATGGTGAGCGAGTTCATGCTCCAGCAGACCCCGGTGAAGCGGGTGCTGCCCGCCTGGCAGGCCTGGATGACCCGCTGGCCCACCCCCGCCGCCCTCGCCGCCGAGGCGCCCGGCGAGGCGGTCCGGATGTGGGGCCGGCTGGGCTACCCGCGCCGCGCGCTGCGCCTGCACGCGGCCGCCGTGGCGATCACCGAGGAGCACGGCGGGGAGGTCCCGGACGACCACGCCACGCTGCTCTCGCTGCCCGGGGTGGGGGAGTACACCGCCGCGGCCGTCGCCTCCTTCGCCTTCCGCCAGCGGCACGTGGTGCTGGACACCAACGTCCGCCGGGTCTTCGCCCGCGCGGTGACCGGCGTGGAGTACCCGGCCACCGCCACCACCGCCGCCGAGCGCCGCACCGCGACCGCGCTGCTGCCGGACGACGCCGGGACGGCCGCCACCTGGGCGGTCGGCGTGATGGAGCTGGGAGCCCTGGTCTGCACCGCCCGGGGCCCGGAGTGCGGGGAGTGCCCGCTGTTCACCGTCTGCGCCTGGCAGCGGGCCGGCCGCCCGCCGTACGAGGGCCCCGCCCGGCGCGGCCAGACCTACGAGGGCACCGACCGCCAGGTGCGCGGCAAGCTGCTCGCGGTGCTGCGCGAGGCGCACGGCACCGTCCCGCAGGCCCGGCTGGACGCGGTCTGGCCGGACGCGGTGCAGCGCGCCCGGGCCCTGGACGGCCTGGTCGCCGACGGCCTGGTCGAGCCGGTCGAGCAGGGCGTCTACCGGCTGCCCCAGTAGCCGGAGGCGAAGCCCCCCGGACAACGAGGACGGCGCCCCCGGGAGATCCCTTCCCGGGGGCGCCGTCGTCCGTGGGCGGTCGTCAGACGGCCGCCGCCTCCAGCGAGGCCTCGGCCGGCTTCTCGCCCTTGCCGGTGCCGCGCAGCGGCACCTCGCGCAGGAACAGTGCGGCGGCGATGGCGATCACGGCCACCCCGGCGCCCCACAGGAAGACGGTGTGCATGCCGTTGGACACGGCGTGGTGGTAGGCGTCCTGGACGACCTCGGGCAGCTTGCGCAGCTCGGCCGGGCTCACCTGGCCCGGGTCCTTCGCCCCGCCGCCGGCCGAGGCCTGCTCGCCCAGGCGCGAGGTCATGGTGTCCTTCACCCGGTTGTTGAACAGGGCGCCGAACAGCGCGACACCGAAGGAACCGCCGATGGTGCGGAACAGGGTGGCGGTGGAGCTGGCCACGCCCATGTCCTTGAGCTCGACGCTGTTCTGGGCGACCAGCATGGTGATCTGCATCAGGAAGCCCATGCCCGCGCCGAGTACGACCATCCAGCAGGCCGAGGTGAAGCTGCTGGTCCCGACGCCCATGGTGGAGAGCAGGACCATGCCGGCGGTCATCACGACGGTGCCGATGATCGGGAAGATCCGGTACTTGCCGGTCTTGGTGACGGCCTGGCCGACCACCAGCGAGACGACCAGCATGCCGAACATCATCGGCATCAGCAGCAGGCCGGAGTTGGTCGCCGAGGCGCCCTGGACGATCTGCTGGTAGAGCGGCAGGAAGACGGTCGAGCCGAACATCACGAAGCCGACCACGAAGCCGATGATCGAGACCAGGGTGAAGTTCAGGTTCTTGAAGAGGCTCAGCGGGAGCATCGGCTCCTGGGCCCGCTGCTCCACGTAGCAGAAGGCGATCAGCGAGGCGACGGCGAGCGCGGCCAGGCCGAGGATCTCCTTGGAGCCCCAGGCGTACTGCTGGCCGCCCCAGGTGGTGATCAGCACCAGCGAGGTGATGCCCGCGGTGAGCAGCACCGCGCCCGGGTAGTCGATCCGGGCGGTGTTGGTGACCTTCGGCAGCTTGAGGGTGACGACGACCACGGCGAGGGCTATCAGGCCGAGCGGCAGGTTGATGTAGAAGGTCCAGTGCCAGCTCAGGTGGTCGGTGATGAAGCCGCCGACCAGCGGGCCGCCGATGGTGGCGAGGGCCATCACGGCGGCGAACATGCCCTGGTACTTGCCGCGGTCACGCGGCGGGACGAGCGCACCCATGATCGACATGACGCCGACCATCAGGCCGCCGGCGCCGAGGCCCTGCACGGCGCGGAAGCCGATCAGCTCGTTCATGTTCTGGGACAGGCCGGACAGCGCCGAGCCCACCAGGAAGATCACGATCGAGGTCAGGAAGATGCCCTTGCGACCGTAGAGGTCGCCGAGCTTGCCCCAGATCGGGGTGGAGGCGGCGGTGGCCAGGGTGTACGCGGTGACCACCCAGGAGAGGTGCTCGGCGCCGCCGAGGTCGCCGACGATGGTCGGCATCGCGGTTCCGACGATCAGGTTGTCGAGCATGGCCAGCAGCATCGTGACGACCAGGCCGACCATCACGAGGCGGATCTCGCGGGGTGACCGCGGCTGCTCCTCCTCGGTCGCCTTGTCCTCCGGTACCGGGCCGGCGGTCTTGGACTGTGACATGGGGTGGGGTCTCCCGGAGGGGTGTTTCGGACGGGCCTCGCGCCGCGGTGCGGATCACTTACTTGACGCCCGGCTAGTTTATCGATCGTCGGCACGGTAGGCTTTTTACTAGCCGGTCGTCAAGCCAGTTTTAAGACCGAGCGCCTGGGCAGGGAGAATGGGCCCGGGGCGGACGCCACCCTGGGTCCGCAGCCGTCACCGCAGCAAGTCACCGCAGCAAGTCACCGCAGCCGTCACCGACGCAGTCAACGAGGCAGGCCATGGGCACTCCGCACAGCCCCCGCAGCGACACCCGGGCTCGCATCATCGAGGTGTCGTTGGAGCTCTTCTCGGAGCAGGGCTACGAGCAGACCTCGCTGCGTGAGATCGCCGACCGACTGGGCGTCACCAAGGCCGCGCTGTACTACCACTTCAAGACCAAGGACGACATCGTCCTGGGCATCGTGGAGCGGATGGCCGCGCCGATCGACGAGATCATCGCGTGGGGCCGGGAGCAGGAGGCCTGGAGCCCGGAGATGCGCGACGAGTTGATCCGGCGCTACGCGGACGGGATGACCGAGCGGGCCCCGCTGCTGCGCTTCTTCCACGAGAACCAGCCCGCGCTGCGGGAGTCCCCGGCCGGGCTGGCGTTCCGGGAGCGCGTGATCACCATGATGCAGCTGGTGCACGGGCCCGACGCCGGGTTCCGCGACCGGCTGCGGGCCACGATGGCGCTGTTCACCGCCCACTCGGCGTTCTTCCTGCTCAAGCAGGACTCCTCCGACTGCGGCGAGACCGAGAACGTGTGGGGCGAGAAGCTGCCGGCCGCGGACCTGGAGGAGGCGCTCGAAGCGGCCCGCGAGGTCGCGCTGGAGATCAGCAGCCGGATCGGCCGACCCACCACCGGCACCACCGGCTGATCACCGCGGCACCGCGGCACGGCGTCCTAGAACGCCGTGACTCCGTGCGCGGAGAGGTAGGCGATCGGGTTGACCACCGCGCCGTAGCGGTTGCTGGTGCGGATCTCGAAGTGCAGGTGCGGCCCGGTCGAGTTGCCGGTGTTCCCGGACAGTCCGACCCGTAGGCCCGCCGGCACCCGGTCGCCGGCCGACACCGAGACCGCCGACAGGTGCGCGTACTGCGCGAAGTGCCCGTCGGCCAGCCGCAGCACGACCTCCTTGCCGTACGCGCCGTCCCAGCCGGCCGAGACCACGGTCGCGTCGCCGACCGCCAGCACCGGCGTGCCGGGGGAGACCGCGAAGTCCACCCCGGTGTGGTACCCGGCGGCGTAGCTGCGGTTGGGCTTCCCGAACGGGTTGCTGGTCGGCGCGTCCGGCGCCGGCGCCGACCAGTCCGGCGCGGGCGCGGGTGCGGGGTCCGGTGCGGCCTCCGGCTGCGCGCCGGGCTGCTCGGCGGGCGCGGGCTCCGCGGCGGCCGGGTCGAGCGGCAGCAGGTTGGGCGCCACGGCCACGAAGGCCTGCGCCGAGGCGGCGTCGTCCGGCAGCTTGTACGGGCTCGGCCCGGCCACCTGCACCAGGCCCGGGTTGGGCACCTCCGCCCGCGGGGCCGTGAAGGCCGAGCTGCCGGGCGTGGTCGGCCGTACGGTCTGCGCCGAGGCGCTGCCCGGAGTGGCGATCAGCAGCACGCCCGCCAGCAGCGCGGCGGCCGCCCCGGCCGAGGCCACCGCGTGGTCGCGCTCGGTCCGCTGCCGGCTGCCCGGCAGGGTGGCGTGCCGGGGGGTCGTGAGCAGCCGCAGCGACGGTACGGCGCGGCTGCGGACGGCCTGGCCGATCCGCGGCTGCCAGACGGCCGCCTGGGCCGTCGCGCGGACGGCGAGCCGGCGCAGGGCCGGCCCCACGGGCGGGACGTTGGACATCGCGGGTCGTACCTCACGGTCGTGCGGGGGCAGCACGGAAACGGCCGGTCGGGCGGTCGGCTGCGCTGGGGAGCACTCAGCTTTAACCGTCACCGAGCGCAGCCCCAAACCCGGCGATGTACTACCCCGTGTAGTCGGCGTGGCGCCGGGGATTCCCACCGACGGAGTAATGATCATGAGATCGGATCGCCGAGGCCCGACCGGGTCCACGCCGCGGTCCCGCCCCGCCGACTACTAGGCCCGGTCGTACCGCGCCGAACCGCTGTGACCAGCGCCACCCGGTGCGCGCGCTCCCGGGCGGGGCCGGCCGACGGAAAGCGCCCGGCCTCCGAAGAGCGCCCGGCCGCCGAAAAGCGTCCGGCCCGCCCCCGCGTGGTGGCGGGGGCGGGCCGGACGTGGAGAACTCAGTGCCGCGCGATCACGGCCTGACCGTCAGGACGATCAGTTGTCGACCGGGCGGACCCGGATCCAGGTCTCCAGGTAGTTCGCGGACTCGTTCTCGACCTCGATGCTGGTGCCGGTCTTCGGCACGTCCACACCGGCGTACTGGTCGTCCTTCGACCACCAGGACTTCAGGTCGTTGAACTCGTCGACGCCCTTGGACTTCGGGATGACGGTCTCGACGTCGGCCTTGTGCAGGGTCAGCGCCGGGACGCGGCGCGAACCGAAGGTCGAGTCGAAGCCCTGCATGCGCGGACGCATCAGGGTGCCGTCGGACCACTTGATCGGGGCCGGGTGCGAGTCGACCGGCAGGACCAGGCCGTGGCCCGGGTGGGCGCTGACGTTGTTGTCGGTCTGCGACTCGTCCCAGTACCAGATCAGCAGGCCGGGCTGGTACGAGTAGTGCTCGACCCAGCTGGGCTTGGCGGCCGAACCGAAGTTGTACGGGCCGGTCTTGAGGGTCTGGTCGAACGACACGTACTGCTTGTTCTCCGCGATGTAGTACTGCGCGTAGTCCTTGGTGTACGAGCCGCCGAAGCGGGTGAAGCCGGCGGCGGTCCAGCCGTTGTCGCCGTTCTCCACGTCGTCGCTGAACACGGTGGCACCGTCGGCGACCACGGCGATGTTGTCCGCCGCGAAGCCGCGGTAGTGCAGACCGCCGTCAGTGGTGTTGTGGTAGCGGAACTGGATCTTCTTGCCCGCGTAGGCGTCCAGGTTGAACGACAGGTCGCCCCAGGCGGCGGTGAGGCCGCTGAGGGCCGGGCGGCCGTTCTCCTTCGGGAGGGCGGCGCCGTTCCAGGTGCCGTCCACCACGGTCCAGGTCTTGCCACCGTCGGTGGAGACCTCGCCGAAGGCGTAGTCGAAGTCCGGCTCCAGCTCGTACCAGGCCTTGGCGTTGATGCTGGCCTTGGTCTTGCCGGTCAGATCGATGTCGCGGGTCAGCGTGACGTTCAGGTTGTCGGCGCTGCCGCTCCACCACTCGTTGTTGCCACCGAAGGGCTTGTTGATGTCGGTGGTGATGCTCTTCTTCGGCAGGTCGACGATGAGCGCCTGCGGAAGGTTGGTGTTGTACTCGACCGGGCCGATGTGGTGCGTCGACTCGGTGCCCGCCTTGGCGCGGTCGACCTTGAGCCAGCCGAGCTGGTACTTGCTCCAGGCGTCGAGGTCGTTCGGCATGTCGCCGATGCTGTCCTTGCCCTCGCCGAGCCAGGAGCCGGAGGACATCAGGGACCAGAAGCCGACCGAGTTGTCGATGCCCTTGCCGGCGGTGTCGTAGAGGTCCGGCAGACCGAGGTCGTGGCCGTACTCGTGCGCGAAGACGCCGAGGCCGCCGTTCTCCGGCTGCATCGTGTAGTCGCCGATCCAGAAGCCGGAGTCACCGACCTGGACGCCGCCGAGCTTGTTGTTGTCCGGGCCGGCCTGGCCGGTCAGGTTGCCGTAGACGTACGAGCGGTGCGCCCACAGGGCCTTGCTGCCCTGCTTGCCGCCACCGGCCGACTTGTCCTCACCGGCGTGCACGATCTGGAAGTGGTCGATGTACCCGTCGGGCTGGTTGAAGTTCCCGTCGTGGTGCGACCCGTAGCGGTCCCACTGGTCGTACGAGGCCAGCGTCGCCTTGACCTGCTCCTTGGTCTGACCCTTCGCCAGCTGGTCCTTGTACCAGATGTCGACGGCGTCGCGGATCAGGTCCTGGGCGCTGGAGCAGACGTTGGAGCCGCAGTAGTCGGAGCCGTAACGGGCCTCGTTCCACGGCACCCGGACCCAGTCCGAGACCACGCCGTCGACCGTGTAGCGGCCCGAGGACTGCTTCTCGTAGAAGGTCTTCAGCGAGGGCTTGTCCTTGGCGAAGTACAGGTCCTGGTAGTGCTGCTGGTTGTAGTCGGCCTGCCAGGCGGTCGAGTTGTTCGTGGCGCGGTCGGGCGCCTCGATCTCGTTGTGCTTGGGGCCGGCCTCGCCGCCGTACTTGACCTTGCCGTCGGCGGTCTTGGTGGTGTTGTCGACCTGGTCGCCGAAGTCGACCAGGATCGTGAAGATCTTGTCCGAGCGCTCACGGGGGAGCTCGACGTACTTGTCCTTGCCGAGCTTCACGCTGGTGCTGCCGTTGTGCTGCTCGACCTGGGCGGTGCCGTTGAGCAGCTGCTCGGTGGCGGCCTTCTTCTCCGCGTCGACCTTGGCGGTCAGCGGGCCCGGGATGTTGTGCTCGGTGTTGACGGACTGGACGGCGTCGGCCGGGTCCTTCGGAACCGGTGCCGAGCCGGCCGCGACGGCGCTGCTCGGGAACAGACCCGCGCCGAGCGTGACTATGACCGCCGCCGCGGTGGTGACCGCTGCGGCTCTCCTGGTGGTCTTCAACGTTGTGACGCCCTCCCCGACCGAGCTGACTCTTGGCCAAGGCCCGGTAAACCAATATGAAAGACAGGTGGACGTCATTTGACCGAAGTGGAGCTGGAAAAGATAGACCTTGACCCTGACATGGCCACGGCGCTATGCTCGCCGATTTCATGTCAGCTGACGGCAGGTCAGAAAACGCCTGGTCCGGGCCCTGCGCGGGAATCCGGAACGCAACGAGCCCCCGGCGCGAACGCCGGGGGCTCGTGGCTGTGAAGTTGTCTGTTAAATGTTGGTCTACTTCGTCAGGTCCGGACCGGACGAAGCGACCTCGGCCGGGGTGTCCGCGACGGCCGACTTCTCCTCGCCGCGGAAGGTGAACTTGGCGTCCTTGCCGTCGCCGTCCACGTCCACGACCACGATGTGGCCGGCCCGCAGCTCGCCGAAGAGGATCTTCTCGGAGAGGTGGTCCTCGATCTCGCGCTGGATGGTGCGGCGCAGCGGACGGGCACCCATGATGGGGTCGTAGCCGCGCTTGGCCAGCAGCTTCTTGGCCTCGACGCTGAGCTCCAGGCCCATGTCCTTGTCCTTGAGCCGCTCGTCCACCTTGGCGATCATCAGGTCGACGATCTGGATGATGTCGACCTCGGACAGCTGGTGGAACACCACGATGTCGTCGACGCGGTTCAGGAACTCGGGGCGGAAGTGCTGCTTGAGCTCCTCGCCGACCTTCGCCTTCATCCGCTCGTACCCGGTCTGGGAGTCACCCGTGGCCGCGAAGCCCAGGTTGAAGCCCTTGGAGATGTCCCGGGTGCCGAGGTTGGTCGTCATGATGATGACGGTGTTCTTGAAGTCGACCACGCGGCCCTGGGAGTCGGTCAGACGACCGTCCTCCAGGATCTGCAGCAGCGAGTTGAAGATGTCCGGGTGGGCCTTCTCGACCTCGTCGAAGAGGACGACCGAGAACGGCTTGCGGCGGACCTTCTCGGTCAGCTGGCCGCCCTCCTCGTAGCCCACGTACCCGGGCGGGGAGCCGAACAGCCGGGAGACGGTGTGCTTCTCGGAGAACTCGGACATGTCGAGCGCGATCAGCGCGTCCTCGTCGCCGAAGAGGAACTCGGCGAGCGTCTTGGACAGTTCGGTCTTACCGACGCCGGACGGGCCGGCGAAGATGAACGAACCGCCGGGGCGCTTCGGGTCCTTGAGGCCCGCACGGGTGCGCCGGATGGCCTGGGAGAGCGCCTTGATGGCGTCCTTCTGGCCGATGACGCGCTTGTGCAGCTCGTCCTCCATGCGCAGCAGCCGGGAGGTCTCCTCCTCGGTCAGCTTGAAGACCGGGATGCCGGTGGCGGTGGCCAGGACCTCGGCGATGAGCTCCTCGTTGACCTCCGCGACGACGTCCATGTCGCCGGCCTTCCACTCCTTCTCGCGCTTGGCCTTGGCCTGCAGGAGCTGCTTCTCGTCGTCGCGCAGGGACGCGGCCTTCTCGAAGTCCTGCGCGTCGATCGCGCTCTCCTTCTCGCGGCGCACGTCGGCGATCTTCTCGTCGAACTCGCGCAGGTCCGGCGGCGCGGTCATCCGGCGGATGCGCATGCGCGAGCCGGCCTCGTCGATCAGGTCGATCGCCTTGTCCGGCAGGAAGCGGTCCGAGATGTACCGGTCGGCCAGGGTGGCGGCGGCGACCAGGGCGGCGTCCGTGATGGAGACCCGGTGGTGGGCCTCGTAGCGGTCGCGCAGACCCTTGAGGATCTCGATGGTGTGCGGCAGCGAGGGCTCGGCGACCTGGATCGGCTGGAAGCGGCGCTCCAGCGCGGCGTCCTTCTCCAGGTGCTTGCGGTACTCGTCCAGGGTGGTGGCACCGATGGTCTGCAGCTCGCCGCGGGCCAGCATCGGCTTGAGGATGCTGGCGGCGTCGATGGCGCCCTCGGCGGCGCCCGCGCCGACCAGGGTGTGCAGCTCGTCGATGAACAGGATGATGTCGCCGCGGGTGCGGATCTCCTTGAGCACCTTCTTGAGGCGCTCCTCGAAGTCACCGCGGTAGCGCGAGCCGGCCACCAGGGCGCCCAGGTCCAGCGTGTAGAGCTGCTTGTCCTTGAGCGTCTCCGGGACCTCGCCCTTGACGATCGCCTGCGCCAGGCCCTCGACCACGGCGGTCTTGCCGACGCCGGGCTCACCGATCAGGACCGGGTTGTTCTTGGTGCGGCGGGACAGCACCTGCATGACCCGCTCGATCTCCTTCTCGCGCCCGATGACCGGGTCGAGCTTGGCCTCGCGGGCGGCCTGGGTGAGGTTGCGCCCGAACTGGTCCAGGACCAGCGAGGTCGACGGGGTGCCCTCGGCGGGCCCGCCGGCCGTGGCCGACTCCTTGCCGCCGCTGGTCTGGTAACCGGAGAGCAGCTGGATGACCTGCTGGCGCACCCGGTTGAGGTCGGCACCCAGCTTCACCAGGACCTGGGCGGCGACGCCCTCGCCCTCGCGGATCAGGCCGAGCAGGATGTGCTCGGTGCCGATGTAGTTGTGGCCGAGCTGCAGGGCCTCCCGGAGCGACAGCTCCAGGACCTTCTTCGCCCGGGGGGTGAAGGGAATGTGACCGGACGGGGCCTGCTGGCCCTGGCCGATGATCTCCTCGACCTGCTGGCGCACGGCCTCAAGGGAAATCCCGAGGCTCTCCAGGGCCTTGGCGGCGACGCCCTCGCCCTCGTGGATCAGACCCAGGAGGATGTGCTCGGTGCCGATGTAGTTGTGGTTGAGCATCCGGGCTTCTTCCTGAGCCAGGACGACAACCCGCCGCGCGCGGTCGGTGAACCTCTCGAACATCGTTTATCGCTCCTCAGAGCGGTCGGGCAGTTCGGGGTCCGTCCCCGCCCTGTCCTTCCGCATGCTAGTCCCGCTCAGCGGCGCGGCCCACGGATTCACTCCCCGGTAGAGGAGCGAGATGCTGCGCGACCAGCCGACACCAATCCCAACCTGATGCTGGGAATCGGTGTTCCCACAGGTGGGCCGGATGCACCGGAAACCGCTACGCCATCGGCGAACAAGAGTCGCCGGGGCGGAGCCGGGTCCTCTTCGGCCGGTCGCACATGCTGCCCCTGGACGGGTCGAAGCACCCGTCCACCTGCATTCATACCCGGTATCGGGGCGGTTCTCGCGCAGTTTCCGCGGTGGCGGTGTTCGCCTGGCGAGAAGTCCGGCCGCGGTGACGGTGGTTCGACGGCGGCCGGGGACGGTCGTACGCCATCCCGGGGTGTCCGCGTTACCGCTTCGCCCCTACAGCGTTGCACAGCTCGTGATTGTTCCGCCGCCCGAGCCCGCAGCCCCGGCCGGCCGGGCAGGCCCGGGCCCCGGGGCCCCCGGTGCGGCGGCCGGCCCGGTGCGCGCCGCGGGGCGCGGAGGTGCCACCTCCGCGCCCCGCGCGTGTGTCGTCGGTGCCGTACGCGGCCGCCGGGGCCCCGCATCCGCTCCGGCGGGCCGGTGGTGGCGCCGGGGTCAGGCCACGTTGGCCTTGTCGTAGGCCTCGCGGACGGTGCTCGGCACCCGGCCGCGGTCGTTGACCTCCATGCCCTGCTCCTTTGCCCACGCGCGGACCTTCGCGGTGTCGGGAGCGCTGCCGGACGGCCGCGCAGCGGCGGCGCGGCCCGGGCGGCGGGGCCCGGCCAGCCGGCCGCTCTGCTTGCGGCCCTTCTCCAGGTAGGGCGCCAGCAGACCGCGCAGCTTGTCCGCGTTGGCGCTCTTCAGATCGATCTCGTAGGCAACGCCGTCGAGCGCGAACGTCACCGTCTCGTCCGCCGAACCGCCATCGAGATCGTCTTCAAGAATGACCTGCACCCTCTGTGCCACGGGCTTCCCTTTCCGCTAAACGACCCATTGCCTAAGGAAAGGAAAGCGCCTTTCTGCGGAAAACACAAACCCTTGACCGGCGCGGAGCCGCTCAGAGGTGCAGCAGCATGCGTGAGTTGCCCAGTGTGTTGGGCTTCACCCGCTCCAGGTCGAGGAACTCCGCGACACCTTCATCGTACGAGCGGAGGAGTTCTTCATAGACGTCCGTAGCGATCGCCGCCGGGTCTGTCGTACCATCATCGGTTTCCTGGAGCTCCCCGATCTCGACGAAACCGTGTTTCGCGAAGAACGGAACCTCGAACGTCAAGCAGAAAATCCGACGGACGCCCAGCCAGCGGGCGGTCTGCACCAGCTTCTCCAACAGCACGTGCCCGATCCCGAAGCCCCGGCAGGACGGATCGACCGCGAGGGTGCGGACCTCGGCGAGGTCCTCCCACATCACGTGCAGGGCGCCGCAGGCCACCACCGCGCCGTTGTCGTCGCGTTCCGCGACCCAGAACTCCTGGACGGATTCGAACAGTGTGACTGTGGGCTTGTCGAGCAGAATGCCGTCGCGCGAGTAGGCGTCGATGAGCCCGCGTACGGCCCGTACGTCCGTGGTCCGCGCGCGGCGGATGGTGACCTCCATGGCGGGACGTTATCGCGTCGCGCCCGGCGGGGTCTCCCCGGTATCCGCTCCGCCGGTATCGGGGCCGTCCGCGGGGGAATCCGGGGCGGGCTGATCCGCCGCTGGATCGGGCGGGAACAAGGCCGCGACCCGCAAGGCGTCCCGGAGGGCCTCGCGCTGCTCCGGCGACATCAGGCCGAAGAAGTGGACCAGGGCCGCCGCGGGATTGTCGCCGGTGGCCCAGGCGTCGTTCATCAGGGCCGCCGTGTACGCCTCACGCGAGGAGACCGGTTCATATCGATAGGCCCGGCCCACCCGCTCGCGGCGCAGCCAGCCCTTTCTGTGCAGCTTGTCCAGGACGGTCATCACCGTGGTGTACGCGATTTCGCGTTCCGACTGCAGATCCAGGAGAACCTCGCGAACCGTCACCGGTCGGTTCCACCGCCACACCCGGGTCATGATGGCGTTCTCAAGTTCGCCGAGTTGCCGGACCATAGTGCGGCCAGGATAGGGAGTGAATGGGGCAAATCTTGTGAAGTGCGCCAAACCGGCGCGCCGCCACCCCCGGGAATCGGGAATGGCGGCGCGGGTGGTTCGGAGCGGCTGACGACGCCAGTCGATCAGTCGGTGTCTTCCTTGGCCTTCTGGGCCCCGCCCTGGCTGCGGATGATGGCCCGCACCAGGAATCCGAAGCCGATCGCCATGACCAGCGGCGGCACGATCGCGCTGACGTAGTCCATCAGGTCACTCCTCCTCGGTCTTCTCCGCCGCGGCGGCGGAGGCCTTCGGCTCCGGCTTCACCAGCGGGAAGAGCACGGTCTCCCGGATGTTCTTGCCGGTCAGCAGCATGATCAGGCGGTCCACGCCGAGGCCCAGGCCACCGGTCGGGGGCATCGCGTACTCCAGGGCGCGCAGGAAGTCCTCGTCCACCTGCATCGCCTCGACGTCGCCGCCGGCGGCCAGCAGGGACTGCGCGGTCAGGCGGGCGCGCTGCTCGACCGGGTCGACCAGCTCGGAGTAGGCGGTGCCGATCTCGGTGCCGAAGATCACCAGGTCCCACTTCTCGGCCACGCCCGCGACCGAGCGGTGCTGGCGGGTCAGCGGGGAGACCTCGGTCGGGTAGTCCTTGATGAAGGTCGGCCGGACGGCGTTCTCCTCCAGCAGGCGCTCCACCATCTCCAGCACGATCTGGCCGTGGCCCCAGTTCTTCTCGAACGGGATGCCGTGCTCGGTGGCCAGCGCGCGCAGCTCCTCGACGGAGGTCTCCGGGGTGACCTCGACGCCCAGGTGGGCGGAGATGCCCGGGTAGACGCTGACCTCCGCCCACGGCTCGGCCAGGTCGATCTCGTGCTCCACGCCGTGCGGGTCGAGGCCCTTGATCACCGTGGTGCCCAGGGCGTCCCGGGCGGCGTTGACGATCGTCGCGCGGATCAGCTCGGCCTGGGTGTCGTAGTCGCCGTAGGCCTCGTACGACTCCAGCGAGGTGAACTCCGGGTTGTGGGTGGAGTCCGCGCCCTCGTTGCGGAAGTTGCGGTTGATCTCGAAGACCTTCTCGGCGCCGCCGACCACCAGCCGCTTGAGGTACAGCTCGGGGGCGATGCGCATGTAGAGGTCGATGTCGTACGCGTTGATGTGCGTCTTGAACGGACGCGCGTTGGCGCCGCCGTGCACCGGCTGCAGCATCGGGGTCTCGACCTCGATGTAGCCGCGGTCCTCGTAGGTGCGGCGGATCGAGCGGACGACCTTGCTGCGCAGGTGCAGGATCTCGCGCGCCTCGGGGTTCACGATCAGGTCGACGTAGCGCTGGCGGACCCGGGCCTCCGGGTCGGTCAGGCCCTTGTGCTTGTCCGGCAGCGGGCGCAGGCACTTGGCGGTGAGCTCCCAGCGGTCCACCATCACCGACAGCTCGCCGCGCTTGGAGGTGATCACCTCGCCCTCGACGCCGACCTGGTCGCCCAGGTCGATGTCGGACTTCCAGGCCGCCAGCCGCTCGGCGCCGAGCTTGTCCAGGGAGAACATCACCTGGAGGTCGCCGGAGCCGTCGCGCAGGGTGGCGAAGCAGAGCTTGCCGCCGGTGCGGGACAGGATCACCCGGCCGGTGATGCCGGCGCGCTCGCCGGTCGCGGTGTCGGGTTCGAGGTCCGGGTGCTTGGCACGCAGGTCCGCGATGGTGCTGGTGCGGGGGAATCCGACCGGGTACGGGTCGACCCCGGCCGCCCGGAGCCGGTCCAGCTTCTCGCGCCGGACGCGCATCTGCTCGGGAAGGTCGTCGGTCGCGGGGACAAGGCTCTGATCGCTCACCCCACAAGGGTAGCCAGCCACACACGGTGCTCCGCGACCGGATATCGCCGGAGGGGAGGCCGTCGGACCGACGGCCTCCCCTCCGGGGCGGGTGCGGGCGGCTCAGCCGGTGCCGGTGGCGAGCTCGACCTCCTCGCCGTCCCGCCCGGCCTCCGGGGCGGGCCGGGCCGGAGGCTTGGGGCGGCGGCCGAAGAGTTCGGCCGGGGTGGGCATCCGGTGCGGGCGGGGCGGGGTCTGCGCGGCGGCGGGCTGCTCCGGGCGGGAGTCCCGGGAGTCGGTGCTGCTCATCGTGATCCGTCCTCCTACAGGGGTGGGGTGACTGCTGGGTGGTGCGGCGGGGTTCGGTACGGCCACCAGGTGGCGCGGCTGCCCGGTGGAGAGCGCCAGGCGCTCACGGACGGCGGCCTCGGCCAGGGCGTGGCAGCGCCCGGCGAGCCGGGAGCGGCGGGCCCGCTCGCCGTGGCCGCAGGGCTGGCGGGTCAGCCCGCGCAGGGCGGTGAGGTCCTCGGGTCCGGGCAGGTAGCCGTCGGTCACCGCCTCCTCCAGGCGCTCCAGGTAGCCGGGGGCGCTGCCGGGCAGGGCGGCGCGGTAGCGGCCGAGGTCGGCGAGCAGGAAGGCGCGCAGCCGGCCGCCCTCCTGGACGGCCTCGTCGATGGCCTCGGTCAGGTGCAGGGCGTCCTGGACGTCCTCCGCCCACAGCTCGGCGCCGGGCCCGGCGAGCGCCGTCCGGTCGGGGGCCTGGAGGTGGACGGGGACGGCGGGGTGCAGGGCTTGGGCGAGGGCTCGGCGCAGCACGCGGACTTCGTCGGCGCTGAAGGCCATGCCGCCGCGCGATCCGTGTGGCGTAGGCATGGGTTGACACTACGTGAGGAATATCCGATTTGTCGGTAACGTCGCGCGGAATTCCGCGCGGTCGGCCCGCTGGAGAAACCTTTCGCCAAGCCTGTGACGCTGCCCCGCACCCACCGGGTCAGCCGAGTGACCGGGGGGTGCGGGGCAGCGGGGACGGCGGGCGGGGTCAGCTCGGCCGGTTGCGCTCGTACACCAGGCGCAGGCCGATCAGGGTCAGCCAGGGCTCGTGCTCGTCGATTGTGGTGGCCTCGCCGAGGACCAGCGGGGCGAGCCCGCCGGTGGCGATCACCTGGACGTCGTCCGGGTCCTTGGCCAGCTCCCGGGCCATCCGCTCGACCAGGCCGTCGACCTGACCGGCGAAGCCGTAGAGGATGCCGGACTGCATGCCCTCGACGGTGTTCTTCCCGATCACGTTGCGCGGCCGGGCCAGCTCGATCTTGCGCAGCTGGGCGCCGCGGACGCCGAGCGCCTCGACCGAGATCTCGATGCCGGGGGCGATCGCGCCGCCCACGTAGTCGCCGCGCGCGTTGACGGCGTCGAAGGTGGTCGCGGTGCCGAAGTCGACCACGATGCACGGGCCGCCGTACAGGTGGTTGGCGGCCAGCGCGTTGACGATCCGGTCCGCGCCGACCTCCTTGGGGTTGTCCATCAGGACGTGCACCCCGGTCTTCACGCCGGGCTCCACGATCACCGCGGGGACGTCGCCGTAGTAGCGGCGGGTCACCTCGCGGAGCTCGTGGAGCACGGCGGGGACGGAGGAGCAGATCGCCAGGCCCTCCACCGCGGCCTCCCGGACCGCGGTGCGACTGCCCGTCAACCCGTGCAGCAGCACCGCCAGTTCGTCGGCCGTGCGGCGCGGATCGGTGGAGATCCGCCAGTGTTCCACCACTTCCTCGCCGTCGAACAGGCCGAGCGTGGTCTGGGTGTTGCCGACGTCGATGGTGAGGAGCACGGGAACGCTTTCTGCGAGTCGGGACGGGATCGGGGCAGGAACCGCTCTCGACCTGACGGTCAGGCGCGCAGGTCCAGGCCGATGTCCAGGATCGGCGAGGAGTGGGTCAGCGCGCCCACGGCCAGGTAGTCGACACCAGTCTGGGCGACCTCGCGCGCGCCGGCCAGGGTCAGTCCGCCGGAGGCCTCCAGCTTCGCCCGGCCGGCCACCAGCGCGACGGCCTCCTTCAACTGCTCGACGGTGAAGTTGTCCAGCAGGATCAGGTCCGCACCGGCCTCCAGCACCGGGGGGATCTGCGCCAGCTCGTCCACCTCGACCTCGACCGCCAGCTCCGGGTACGCGGCCCGGACGGCCCGGAAGGCCTCGGCCACGCCGCCCGCGGCGACCACGTGGTTGTCCTTCACCAGGGCGGCGTCCGAGAGCGCCATCCGGTGGTTGGCGCCGCCGCCGCAGCGGACCGCGAACTTCTCCAGGGCGCGCAGGCCCGGGGTGGTCTTGCGGGTGTCCCGGACGACCGCGCCGGTGCCCTCCAGGGCGTCCGCCCAGGCCCGGGTCGCGGTGGCGATGCCGGACAGGCGGCAGAGCAGGTTGAGCGCGCTGCGCTCGGCGGTCAGCAGGTCGCGGGTGCGCGAGCGGACCGACAGCAGCACCTGGCCGGCCTCCACCCGGTCGCCGTCCTGGACGTGCCGCTCGACCTCGAACTCCTCCTCGCAGACCAGCGAGACGACCGCCTCGGCGACCCGCAGGCCGGCCACCACACCGGCCTGGCGGGCGGTGAAGTCGGCGGTCGCGACCGCGTCGGCGGGCACGGTGGCCACCGAGGTGACGTCCTCGCCGCCGGCCAGGTCCTCGGCCAGCGCCAGGGTGGCGATGTCCTCGACCTCGATCGGGTCCAGCCCGGCCTCCTCCAGCAGCTCGGCCAGCTGCGGGTCCAGGCCGGTCTCGTAGCCCTCGCCGTCCCCGCAGGCGCAGCCGTCGCCGCAGCCGCCCTGGTCGGCCAGGGGGAGTTCCTCGTGCGCGTGGGTCATGGTTCTACTGCTCCTCGGGAGTGCTGACGGGGTCGCCGGAGGCGGCGAGGGTGGTGATCAGGTGGCGCCGCCAGTGGGCGTCGTCGCGTTCGGGGAAGTCCTCGCGCCAGTGGCCGCCGCGGGTCTCCTCGCGCTGCGCGGCGGCCGCCACCAGGGCGGTGGCGACCAGCAGCAGGTTGGCGGCCTCCCAGGTCTCCACCCGGGGGTCGGCCGGCTTCTCCTCGGCCACGTGGGAGCGGGCCTGCTCGCCGAGCAGGGCCAGCCCGGCCGCGGCGTCGGCCAGCGAGGCGGCCGAGCGCAGCACGCCCGCGCCGCGCGACATCAGCCGCTGGATCTCGGCGCGCGCCTCGGAGGCCGGCAGCGGCACCGGCCGGGCGGCCTGCGCGGCGGCCACGTCCACGGTGCGCTCGGGCAGTTCGCCGGCCGCGTGCCGCTCGGCCAGGTCGGCGGCGATCCGCTCGGCGAAGACCAGGCCCTCCAGCAGGGAGTTGGAGGCCAGCCGGTTGGCGCCGTGCACCCCGGTGCAGGCGACCTCGCCGCAGGCGTACAGGCCGGGGACGGAGGTACGGCCGTGCCGGTCGGTGCGGACGCCGCCGGCGGCGTGGTGCGCGGCCGGGGCGATCGGGATCGGCTCGGTGACCGGGTCGATGCCGTGCGAGCGGCAGGAGGCCAGGATGGTGGGGAAGCGGTGCTCCCACATCTCGGCCCCGAAGTGCCGCCCGTCCAGGAACATGTGGTCGGAGCCCTGCTCCTGCATGCGCCGGGTGATGGCCTTGGCGACGATGTCGCGCGGGGCGAGTTCGGCCAGCTCGTGCTGGCCGACCATGAAGCGCACGCCGTCCGCGTCCACCAGGTGGGCGCCCTCGCCGCGCACGGCCTCGGAGACCAGCGGCTGCTGGCCCGCGGCGTCCGGGCCGAGCCAGAGCACGGTCGGGTGGAACTGGACGAACTCCAGGTCGGCGGCGGCGGCGCCGGCCCGCAGGGCCAGGGCCACGCCGTCGCCGGTGGAGACGGCCGGGTTGGTGGTGGCGGAGAAGACCTGCCCCAGGCCACCGGTGGCGAGCACCACGGCGCGGGCCCGGACGGCGCCGACGCCGTCGCGCTGGCCCTCGCCCATCACGTGCAGGGTCAGCCCGGCGGTGTGGCCCTCGGCGTCGGTCAGCAGGTCGAGGACGAGCGCGTGCTCGATCAGTTCGAGGTCCGGGTCGCTGCGGACGGCGGCGACCAGGGCGCGGGAGACCTCCGCGCCGGTGGCGTCCCCGCCCGCGTGCACGATCCGGTGGCGGTGGTGGCCGCCCTCGCGGGTGAGCAGGATCTCGCCGTCCGCGTCGCGGTCGAAGGCCGCGCCGACGGCGATCAGCCGGCGGACGGCGTCCGGGCCCTCGGTGACCAGGGTGCGGACGGCCTCCTCGTCGCAGACGCCGGCGCCGGCCACCAGGGTGTCGTCCAGGTGCTGCTCCGGGGTGTCCCCCTCGCCCAGGGCGGCGGCTATGCCGCCCTGGGCCCAGCGGGTGGAGCCCTCGTCCAGCACCGCCTTGGTGACCACCATGGCCCGCAGGCCGGCCTTGCGGACGTTGAGGGCGACGGTGAGACCGGCGATGCCGGAGCCGACCACGACCACGTCGGTGGCGGCGGTCCAGCCCGGGGCCGGGGCGGTGAGGCGGTGCGTAGCGGACATGACTCAGTGACTCCTTCAGCGCGTGGCCGTGGTGGCCGCGCCGTCCTCGTCACGGTACGCCGCGTCGCCGCGGAGCAGTCCGCTGCCCTCCGGGGCCTGCGCCGGGTCGCCGCCGAAGCCGGTGATCCGGTTGTTCCCGTCCACGAAGACCACCTTCGGCTCGTAGCCCTTGGCCTCGGCCGTGTCCATCTGCCCGTAGGCGATGAGTATGACGAGGTCGCCCGGGTGGACCAGGCGGGCGGCGGCGCCGTTGATGCCGATCACGCCGGTGCCGCGCGGGCCGGCGATGGTGTACGTCTCCAGCCGGGCGCCGTTGTTGATGTCGACGATGTGGACCAGCTCGCCGGGGAGCAGGTCGGCGGCGTCGAGCAGGTCCTCGTCCACCGTGACCGAGCCGACGTAGTGCAGGTCGGCCTGGGTCACGGTGGCCCGGTGGATCTTGGACTTGAGCATGGTGCGGAGCATTGCGGGTCACGCCTCCTGTGAGTGCATGCCTGAGGGGTTGAACTACCTGTTCGGCGAACTGTTCAGCGAACGATTCCGTGCTGGACGGTCAGCTGCCTAGCGGCAGATGACGTGAACGTTGTCGATCAGGCGGGTCGAGCCCACCTGCGCGGCGACGGCCAGCACCGCCTCGCCCTGGAAGTCGTCCGCCGCCTCCGAGAAGTCGTGCGGGTCGATCAGGGCGAGGTAGTCGAGGGTGACGCCCTCGGCGCCGTCCAGGACGGCGGAGGCGGCCTCGCGCACGGCCTTCGGGCCCTGCGCGGCGACGTCCCGGCCGGCGAACAGGGCCTTGGACAGGGCGAGGGCGCGGGTGCGCTCCTCCTCGGAGAGGTAGCGGTTGCGCGAGGACAGCGCCAGGCCGTCCTCCTCGCGGACGGTCGGCACGCCGACGATCTCGACGTCGAAGTCCAGGTCGGCGACCATCCGCTGGATGAGCGCCAGCTGCTGGGCGTCCTTCTCGCCGAAGAAGGCGAAGTCCGGGTCGGTGATGTGCAGCAGCTTGGCGACGACGGTCAGCACCCCGTCGAAGTGGCCGGGGCGGGTGGCGCCCTCGAAGCGCCCGCCCATCGGGCCGGCCGCCAGGCGCACCTGCGGCTCGCCGTTCGGGTAGACCTCCTCGACGGACGGCGCGAACACCACGTCGGCGCCGTTCTCCTCGGCCAGCTTGACGTCGGCGTCCAGGGTGCGCGGGTAGCGCTCCAGGTCCTCGGCCGGGCCGAACTGCAGCGGGTTGACGAAGACCGTGACCGCGACCCGGCCCTCCCGGCCGACCTGCTTGCGGGCGGCCCGGACCAGCGCGGCGTGGCCCTCGTGCAGGGCGCCCATGGTCATCACCACGGCGTTGTCCACCGGGCTCTCGTCCGGCCAGAACGCGGCCTCGAAGTCGTCCACGGTGTGGGTGACGACGGCCCGGTGGACCTTCGGCGCCCGCTGGGCCTTGCTCGGCTGCTTCCCGCGTGCCATCAGTGCTTCTCCTCGTTCAGTACGTCCAGCAGCGCCGCCGCCGACGCGTCGTCGATCGTCCCGTTGGCGAGCGCCCGTTGCGCGGTGGCGCGGGCCATCGCCCGGTACGCCGCCGGGATGTCCGGGGACACCGTACTGAGCTGCGCCAGGTGGCGCCGTACGGTGCCCGCGTCGCCCCGGGCGACCGGGCCGGTGAGGGCCGCGTCGCCGGAGCGCAGGCTGTTGTCCAGGGCGGCGCCGAGCAGCGGGCCGAGCATCCGGCCGGGCTCGGCGACGCCGGCCGTGCGCAGCAGGTCCATCGCCTGGGCGACCAGGGTGACCAGGTGGTTCGCGCCGTGCGCGAGGGCGGTGTGGTAGAGCGGGCGGACCTCCTCGGGCACCCACTCGGGCTCGCCGCCCATCTCCACCACCAGCGCCTCGGCGACCGGCCGCAGCTCCTCGGGGGCGGTCACCCCGAAGGGGCAGCCGGCCAGCCGGGCGAGGTCCACCGAGGTGCCGGTGAAGGTCATCGCGGGGTGCAGGGCCAGCGGCAGCGCCCCGGCCCGGGCGGCGGGCTCCAGGATGCCGACGCCGTGCGCGCCTGAGGTGTGCACCAGCAGCTGGCCGGGGCGGACCGCCCCGGTGGCGACCAGCCCGGCCACCAGGTCGGCGAGCGCGTCGTCCGGGACGGTCAGCAGCACCAGGTCGGCGGCGGCCATCACCTGCGGCGGGGTGACGATCCGCACGCCCGGCAGCAGGGACTCGGCGCGGCGGCGGGAGGCGGCGGACACCCCGGAGGCGGCGACCACGGTATGCCCGGCGAGCTGCAGGGCGGCGCCCAGCGCGGGGCCGACCCGGCCGGTGCCGACCACGCCGACGGCGAGCCGGGCCGGTCGGCTGCTGGGGTCGCCGAGGCCGTCGGCGAGCGGGGCGAACTCTCCGAAGTCGGCGAAGTCGGACGAATCCATGTCCACCCTTGTCCTGAATGACCGTTCCGGTCCGCGTCGGGTACCGGACGTACCGCCCCAGTGTACGGGCGGCCCCGGCAGTCGTCCCTGGGCGTGGCTAGGCCCTGTCCGGCCTAGTCGGACGCCCCGGCCCGGATCAGCCCGGCCTCGTACGCCAGCACCACCGCCTGGACCCGGTCGCGCAGCCCCAGCTTGGCCAGGATCCGGCCGACGTGGGTCTTCACGGTGGCCTCGGAGAGCACCAGCCGGGCCGCGATCTCGCCGTTCGACAGGCCCTGGGCGACCAGCAGGAACACCTCCCGCTCGCGCTCGGTCAGCGGGCCCAGGACGTCCGAGCCCGGCGCGCTGTGCGGGGTCGGCAGCACCTCGGCGAAGCGGTCGATCATCCGCCGGGTGGTGGTCGGGGCGACCACGGCGTCCCCGCCGTGCACCGCGCGGATCGCGGCCACCAGCTCGGTCGGCGGGACGTCCTTGAGCAGGAAGCCGCTGGCCCCGGCCTTGAGCGCGGCGAAGGCGTACTCGTCCAGGTCGAAGGTGGTGAGGATGAGCACGTGCGGGGCGTTCGGCAGCGGGCTGCCGTCCTCGGCCAGGCAGATCCGGCGGGTCGCCTGCACACCGTCCAGGCGCGGCATCCGCACGTCCATCAGGATCACGTCCACCTGCGTGTGCCGCAGCCGCTCCAGCGCCTGGGCGCCGTCGCCCGCCTCGGCGGCGATCTCGATGTCGCCCTGCGACTGGAGGATCATCCGGAAGCCGGTGCGCAGCAGTTCCTGGTCGTCGACGAGCATCACGCGGATGGTCAAGGTGGCTCCTAACAGAGGACGGGGGGCTAGTGTGCCGCCTTGAGCGGGAGGACGGCGCGGATCCGGAAGCCGCCGCCGGGGCGGGGGCCCACGTCGAGGCTCCCGCTGACCATGCCGACCCGCTCGCGCATGCCGATCAGGCCGTGGCCCAGACCGTCCGTGCCGCCGGCGGCCAGTTGTTCGTCGGTGCTGCCGCGGCCGTCGTCCTCCACCAGGACGGCCAGCTCGCGTTCGCCGAAGTCGACCGCCACCCGGGCGTGCACGTCGGGGCCGCCGTGCTTGCGGACGTTGGTCAGTGCCTCCTGGACGATCCGGTAGACCGTCAGCTCGACGCCGCGGGGGAGTTCGCGCGGGTGCCCGGAGGTCGCGTAGTCGACCTCCAGCCCGGCCGTGCGGACCTGCTCCAGGAGGTCGGGCAGCTCCTCGACGCCCGGCTGCGGGACGTACTCCTCGGCGGTGCCGGCGGTGCGCAGCACGCCCAGCAGGCGGCGCATCTCGACCAGGGCCTGCCGCCCGGTGGAGGCGATCGTGCCGAGTGCCTCCTTCGCCTGCTGCGGGGAGTTGTCCAGCACGTAGGCGGCGCCGTCGGCCTGGACGATCATCACCGACACGTTGTGCGCGACCACGTCGTGCAGCTCGCGGGCGATCCGGGCCCGCTCGGCCGCCACGGCCACCTTGGACTGGGCGTCCCGCTCGCGCTCCAGCCGGGCCGCGCGGTCCTCCAGCTCGGTCAGGTAGGCGCGCCGCACCCTGGTCAGCCGGCCCCAGGCCCAGCAGAGGATGAACGGGGTGCTCATCAGCACGGTGACCAGCAGCGCCTCGGCGACGCCGTACGGCCGGGAGACGTACACCCCGGTGTGGTCGGTGGTGGACGTCTTCACCAGGTGCATCCGCCAGAACGCCAGCGGACCGGCGGAGAGCCCGGCGAGCAGGGCGAGCCGGGAGGTCCACTTCTGGCCGAAGGCGGCGCCGGTGTAGGCGAACACCAGGTAGGCGATGGAGGAGGCGCCCGGGTCGATGTCGGCGGCGACCTGCCCGAGGCCGACGCCGGTGGCGGCGGCGACGGTGACGTCGGGGAAGCGCCGGCGGAAGACCATCAGCAGCGGCAGCAGCACCGCGACCAGGATCTCGGAGTTGAGGCGCCAGCCGCTGTCGGAGGAACTGTCGGACACCAGGGCGAAGAAGAGCACGAGCGACGCCCAGACGGCGTCGACCACCATGGGGTGACGGCGGAGCCAGGCGTTGAGTCGATGCACGTGTCCAGCCTAGGCAGTCGCACGAGGTGCCCAGGTCCGCCGGTAGGGCGATCCGTCCTACTCCGTAGGTCGGAGACGCCCCCGCTCCGGTTGGGAGGGGCCGCGCACCGGCGGGTAGCGTCCCGCCCCATGACGTGGATGCGGTGGGCGCCCGCCATGGAACGGGCCCTGTACGACCGGGACGGCGGCTTCTACCGCAGGCCGGAGGGCCCGGCCGGGCACTTCCGGACCTCGGTGCACGCCTCGCCGAGGTTCGCCCGTGCGGTGGCCCGGCTGCTGCTGGAGGTTGACGAGGCCCTCGGTCGTCCGGAGGAGCTGGCCCTGATCGACGTCGGGGCCGGGCGCGGGGAACTGCTGGCCGGGGTGCTGGCCGAACTGCCCGGGCCGGTGCTCGCCCGGCTGCGCCCGTACGGCGTGGAGCTCGCCGACCGGCCCGCCGGACTCCCGTCCACAGCCCTGTGGACGACGGAGCCGCCGCGCGGGGTGACCGGGCTGCTGTTCGCCAACGAGTGGCTGGACAACGTGCCGCTGGACGCCGGGGAGGTCGACGAGGACGGGGTGCTGCGCTACCGCGAGGTGGACACCGCGACCGGCGAGGAACGCCTCGGCGAACCCGTCTCGGCGGCCGACGCGGCCTGGGCCGAGCGCTGGTGGCCGGCCGTCGAGCCCGGGGAGGTGGTGGAGTTCGGGGCGCCCCGGGACGCCGCCTGGGCCCGGGCGGTGGCCGGGCTGGAGCGCGGCCTGGCCGTCGCCGTCGACTACGGGCACACGGCCGGGCGGCGGCCGCCGTTCGGGACCTTCACCGGTTTCCGGGACGGCCGGGAGGTGGCCCCGGTGCCGGACGGCTCCCGCGACGTGACCGCGCACGTGGCGCTGGACGCCGTCGCCGTCCCCGGTCTCCACAGCCTGTGGACGACGCAGCGCGAGGCCCTGCGCGCGCTCGGGGTCAGCGGCGGGCGCCCGCCGCTGGCGCTCGCCTCCACCGACCCGGCCGGCTACCTGCGGGCGCTCAGCGGCGCGGGGGAGGGGGCCGAACTCACCGACCCGGCCGGGCTGGGCGGCTTCGGCTGGGTCCTGCAAGCCGTCCGCATGCCGGTACCGACGAGCCTGGCGGCCCTGCCGGGATGGCAGACTCTGGGGTCATGAGGGAGACCACGGTCGGCATCGGGGCGGGAGCCGAGAACTTCACCGGCGGGGCGGGCACCACCGACATGGTGCTCAACATCGGCCCGCAGCACCCGGCCACCCACGGCGTGCTGCGGCTGCGCCTGCTGCTCGACGGCGAGCGGATCGTCACCGCCGAGCCGGTGATCGGCTACATGCACCGCGGCGCGGAGAAGCTGTTCGAGGCCCGTGACTACCGGCAGATCATCATGCTGGCCAACCGGCACGACTGGCTCTCCGCCTTCTCCAACGAACTCGGCGTGGTGCTCGGCGTCGAGCGGATGCTCGGCATGGAGGTCCCCGAGCGGGCGGTGTGGATCCGCACCCTGCTCGCCGAGCTCAACCGGGTGCTCAACCACCTGATGTTCCTCGGCTCCTACCCGCTGGAACTCGGCGGGATCACCCCGATCTTCCACGCCTTCACCGGCCGCGAGGACCTCCAGCACGTGCTGGAGGAGGCCTCCGGCGGCCGGATGCACTACATGTTCAACCGGGTCGGCGGCCTCAAGGAGGACCTCCCGGCCGGCTGGCTCGGCCGGGTCCGCGCCGCCGTCGCCACCGTCCGCTCCCAGCTGCCGGTCTTCGAGGACCTCGTCCTCGGCAACGAGATCTTCCGCGCCCGCACCGCCGGCGTCGGCGTGCTCACCGCGGCCCAGGCGCAGGCGTACGGGGTCAGCGGCCCGATCGCCCGGGCCAGCGGCCTCGACCTCGACCTGCGCCGCGACGAGCCCTACCTCGCGTACGGCTCCGAGGAACTGCGGCAGGTGCTCACCGTCGTCACCCGCGAGGAGGGCGACTGCCTCGCCCGCTTCGAGTGCCTGCTGGAGCAGACCGGCAACGCGCTGGACCTCGCCGACGCCTGCCTCGACAAGCTCGCCACCCTCCCGCCCGGCCCGGTCAACCAGCGGCTGCCCAAGGTGCTCAAGGCGCCCGAGGGCAGCACCTACGCGTGGACCGAGAACCCGCTCGGGGTCAACGGCTACTACCTGGTCTCGCGCGGCGACAAGACGCCGTGGCGGCTCAAGCTGCGCTCGGCGTCCTTCAACAACATCCAGGCGCTCACCGAGCTGCTGCCCGGGACGCTGGTCGCCGACATGGTGGCGATCCTCGGGTCGATGTTCTTCGTGGTCGGCGACATCGACAAATAGACCGACCGGTCTACTGACGGTTGTCTGGACCGACCGGTCTACCGAGGGTCGTCTGGACCGACCGGTCTACTGGTAGCTCTGGACCGACCGGTCTACCGACGGCAGGCCCGGCTCCCCTGAGGGGGACCGGGCCCGCAGCCGCTACTTCTTGTCCTTGGCCTTCTTGACCGGGTCCGCCGGGTGCGGGGCCACCCTGCGGTCGCCCTTGGTGGCGATGCGCTCCTCGCACAGCCGGGCCAGCACCTCGTACGCCTCGCGGCCCATCAGCTCGGTGAGCTCGGGGCGGTAGCTGACGTACACCGCCACCGCGCCTTGGTGCGCGGCCGGGGCGCCGGTGCACCACCAGTGCAGGTCGTGGCCGCCCGGGCCCCAGCCGCGGCGGTCGTACTCGCCGATCGTCACCTGGAGGTAGCGGGTGTCGTCGGGGCGGTCGATCCAGTCGTAGGTGCGGCGGACCGGCAGCTGCCAGCAGACGTCCGGCTTGGTCTCCAGCGGCTCGCGGCCCTCCTTGAGGGCCAGCGCGTGCAGGGCGCAGCCGGCGCCGCCCGCGAAGTCCGGGCTGTTCACGAAGATGCAGGCGCCGTCGACCCGGCGGGTCTGGCGGTCGCCGTCCTCGTCCAGCATGGTGACGCCGCCGTCGTTGCGGATCCGGCCCTTGGCGTCGGTGCCCTCGGCGAAGTTCTCCCACAGCTCGGGCGTCAGCCGGGCCGCGTGGCCGAGGACGCGCTTCTCGTCGTCCTCGTCCGAGTAGTGGGCGCCCAGCGTGCAGCAGCCGTCCGACTCGCCGCGGCCCTCGCGGATGCCGTGGCAGCCCTGGCCGAAGACGCAGGACCAGCGGGAGGTCAGCCAGGTCAGGTCGCAGCGGAAGACCTGCTCCTCGTCGGCGGGGTCGGCGAACTCGACCCAGGCGCGCGGGAAGTCGAGCGGGACCTCGTCGCGCGGGATCTCGCGGCGCAGGGTCGGCATCGCGAGGTCGACGGGGGCGGGGGCGGCCGGGGGCTTCGCCTGGGCCTTCTTCTTGGACGTTTCTGCTGGTGCCACCCGGCAAGGGTAGAGCTTCGCGGGGGTGTACGGGCCGGTGGGCGACGCCCGCCGCGCGCCCGGGACGCGTCCGGCACCCGCCCGGGTCGCGTTGGGCACGCGCCCGGGACGCGGTGAAGGCGGGGTGAAGAGGTGCGGCCGTCCGCCGGGCGGAGGCGGCCGCGTGCCTAGGATGGCGGCCGCGGTCCGCTACGGGGAGGTACGGGGATGGCAGGCGGCAGCACCGGCGAGTCCGACGGCGACGGCACCGGGTTCGCCCTCAAGCCGTGGGAACTCCAAGGCGAGGGCAGGGAGTTCGAGAAGCTCGGACGTGAACTCGGCAAGGCCGTCGGCACCTTGGAGAAGGACCTGGCCGCGCTCGGCGCGCCCTGGGGCGCCGACCAGCCGGGCAGCGCCTTCGCCGCCGTCTACGGCCCGGCGCACGGTGAACTCCTCGGCGGGCTCAGAGCCCTGGCCGGCCAGGTGGGCCAGGTCGGCGCCGGACTGCACACCATGGCCGAGCGGACCACCGACACCGACACCTCGACGGCGGACGGCTTCGGCGCGCACACCGGACCGGCCGCGGCCGCGCCGGGGGCGGTCGCCAGGCCCGCCGTGTACCAGGGCCCGCCGACGGCTTCGGGAACCGGGGCAACCCCGGGGGCGGCACCGGCCGTCCCCCAGGACATGTCGGTCTGAACGGCCCGGCTCGAAGGGGGAGAAGCGCGTGTCCCGGAAACTGCCCGAGGAACTGGTCCCGCTCCTGGCCAGGACCGGCCACCCGTGGCCGCAGGCCGACGAGGGGGCCCTGCGCACGGCGGCCGCGCACTGGCGGGAGTTCGCGGCGGAGGCCGAACGGATCACCCGCCGAGGCGGCGAGTCCGCCCAGCGCGTGGCCGCCGACAACACCGGCCACGCCGTCGACTCCTTCACCGCCTACTGGCGCACCTGCAGCGACGGCGGCAAGGGCCGCCTGCCGGACGCCCACACCGCGGTCGGGCTGGTCGCCGCCGCCTTCGACACCGCCGCGCAGGACGTCGACGGCTGCAAGGCCGAGATCATCGCCACCCTGCGGAACCTGGCCGCCGAGCTCCAACAGGCCCGGGAGCAGGCCGCCGAGGTCCGGCGGACCGCGGCCGAGGTGGCCCGCAACGCCGACCGGACCGGGCAGACGGGGCAGAGCGGGCAGACCGGCCGGACGGGAGTGTTCGGCGGACTGGCGAAGTCCGTCGCCGGCTTCGCGGCCGGCGTCGAGAACACCGCCGCCGACCAGGTCGCCGCGGGCATCGAGGCCGTCGCGGTGGAGACCGCCGCCCTCAAGATCGCCGGACTGCTCGCCGAACTCGGCCGCGGCATGAAGGACGCCCTGGCCACCGCGCTCAAGGACCCCTCCGCCGTCGCCCTGCTGCGCCTGGGCGCCGCGGCCACGCCCGGCGTCACCACCGCCTCCTACCGCACCGCGGCCGGCTTCGACCCGCTCGCCGCCGGACTGCCCGCCGCCCTGGGCGAACCGGGCGTGCTCGGCAAGGACGGCACCGGCCTGGTCGTGCTCTCCGGGAAGGACGGCAAGCCGCTGGTCGGCGTGCCCGGCCTCAGCGTCGCGCTCGACGCCCACGGGCAGCCCGTCCTCGGCACGGACGGCAAGCCGGTCATCCTGCGCTCCGACGGCACACCGGTGGCCGATGCCGCCGGGCTGCTGGTGGTGACCGGGCCGGACGGCAAGCCGGTGGTCGGGGTGGCCGGCCTCGCCGTCCGGCTCGACGAGCACGGGCAGCCGGTGCTCACCGACCGGGCGGGCAAGGACCTGCACGGGCTGCCGCTCGCCGACCTGACCGACCTGACCGACCTGACCAACCCTCGGGACCCCAGGGACCCCAGGGCTCCCGGGGCTTCCGGGGGCGACCCGAAGGTGCCGGGGGAGCCGACGGCGGACCGGGCCGGCGCGCCGGTGGTCCCGTCCGTGCTCTCCGTGGCGTCGTACGTCGCGGACCCCACCGCGGACCCCACGGCCGTCTCGGCCCCGGTGCCGACGGCCGACCCGGCCGCGGCGGCCACCGGCCCCGCGTACGGAGGCTCGTACGGCGGATCGCACCGGGCCGTGGCCGCGGCCGCCGACTGGTCGCCGCCCGCCCGGGACGACGGGCCGTCGGTCCGGGCGGCGGCCCCCGCCCACCAGGGCGGCTCATCGCCGGCGGCGGGCTGGTCGGACGGGGACTACCCGCTCCAGGCGCCCACCCGCACCAACGGCGGTGGCGGCACCGTGCCGGTGACCGTACGGACCGACTCCGTGGCCGCGCCGCCCGCGCCCGTCACCGCGCCGTCCACCGGCGGACCCGTCTACAGCCCGGCGCCGGACACACCCCCGGTCGTCCGACCGATCGGCGTGGTCGGTGTCGGCGGCGTCATCGGCGCGCCCGGGCCGTTCGGGACACCGGCCTACTCGGGCGGCTACCCGGTGGCCGGCCCGATCGGCGCCGTCGGGCCCGGCCCGATCGGCGCCGTCGGGCCCGGCCCGCTCGCCGCCGGCGGCGGCGGATACCCGGCGCACCCGGCCACGCCCTTCGGCAGCGGTGTCGGGGCGGGGACGCCTGCCATCGGCGCGCCCGTGGTCGGCACCCCCGTGGTCGGCACCCCCGTGGTCGGCACCCCCGTGGCCGGTGCACCCGCCGTCGGCGCGCCGGTGGCCGCCGGACCGCAGCCCGGCGCACCCCGCACCCCGGCCGGAACCCACGGCCCGGCCACCGCACCGCCACCGCCACCGCCACCGCCGACCGAGCCGCCGATCGTCGGCACCACCCCGGTCATCGGCCGGCCCGAGCCCCACCACCCCGACGGCCGCCGCCGGGACACCGCCGTGCCCCTCGCCGACCCGGCCCTGGCCTGGGGCGCCGTCCCGGTCGCCACCGCCCACGCCCTGGCCCTCCAACTCGCCCTGCGTGCCCGCCGCGGCCCGCTCGCCGACGACCCCGAACCCCGACTGCGCACCATCGCCGACAGCCGCCCGTACGGACGGCCCGGCGGGCTCGGCCCGGTCGACCCCCAGCACCAGGCCGAACTGGAACGACGGGTCCCCCGCGACCAGGACGACCGGCCGGCCCGCCACCCCGACCCGGCGGCCGGCGGCTGGACCGAGGCCGTCAACGCGGGCGGCCACCACCAACCCGGCCGGGCCAACAACAGCCTGGAGATCGCCCTCTCCGCCGTCGACACCTACACCGGCCGCCCCACCTGCGCGGCCCCGCGCATCCCCACCGAGGGCGACGCCGGCGAACGCGGCGGCCGCGACCGCGCCGAACGCGAACTCGGCGCCCCCTTCCGCGACCTCGGCGACGGCGGCCAGGCCTTCACCCGCCTCGCCGCCGAACTCCGCCGGGCCGGGCACGGTGCCCAGGCCGTCCTGCTCACCCTGGACGCCTACGGCCGCCCGCACGCCTGGAACGCGGTCAACCACCGGGACGCCGTCACCTACCTCGACCACCAACTCGCCCGCCGCGGCCCCGCCCCCCTCCACCCCGCCACCCAGGGCCTCTGGGCCATCGCCCTGACCCCGGACGGCCGCCCCCTCGACCTCGCGGTGGCCTGAGCGCCTTTGCAGCCGGGAACAGCGCTGCTGCACGCGGAGACGCGTGCAGCAGCGCTACCTTCCAGGCATGACCGCCCTGACGATCCGGGACGTCCCGGAAGACCAGCTCCGGATCCTCGAAGTTCGTGCGGCCCGGGCCGGCAAGTCGCTCAACGCCTATGTCCTGGACCTCATCGTGCGCCAGACCTCCAAGCCCACGCTGGCGGAGACGGTGGCCCGACTGGATCGGGAGACCAGCGCCGGCGTCAGCACGGTGGACGTCCTGGCCGCGATCGACGAGGGGCGGGAGCGGTGCCCCGAGTCGCGGACCTGAGGCTCACGGCGCCCCGAGCCGGCGCAGGACCGTGGACGCGGGAGTGCCGGGAGCGGTGCCGGACCGGACGGCGGTGTGGATGCGGTCGCCCTCCGGGTCGCGGTAGAGCTGTGCGCGCAGCCACCAGCGGCGCAGGACGCCGTCGATCGTCTCCTCGTCTGCCTCGTCCATCTCCCGGTGGAACTCCTTCCGCTGTGCCGGGGGGGGAGGGCTGCGGCGACGGCGCCCTGGGTGCGGGCGACGGGCTGTCGGCCGTGCACGGGTGTGGTGTTCACCGTTCCTCCGGATGTCATGGTCGGGCGGGCGGGGTCCAGTGTCGTCCCCGGTGGCTGATCGGGGCTGGATGATGGTGGCGTTCGGATTCGGTTCGACGGGGGTGGACGCGTGATCGCTCGGGCGCAGGCGGTGGAGGCGGGGCACCGGTGGATCAACGGGGATCTGCCGCAGGGGGCCGGGGTGGCGCGGCGGGTGTGCGCGCATGAGTTCGAGCTGGGGTGGGTGGTCTGGGCGGAGCCGCCGCGGGTGGAGGTGGATCCGCGGACGGGGGAGCGCCGGGCGCCCGAGGAGGTCGGGGCCGCGTGTGCCGTGGTGGACCGGGAGAGCGGGCGGTTCACGGTCTGGCCGTCCGTGCCGGTGGACGAAGTGGTCGGGCTCTACCGGGACTTCGTCGGTGCGGGCGGCCACGACCCGACCCGGCCGCTGGCCACCGGCCGTGGTGCCCGGGCCGAACTGACGTACCGGGACGGCACCGGCGGCACCCGCACGTTGGCGCTGCGCTCGGCCGCCGGGCTGCCGCATCCGGCGCTGCGCGGCTGGTGGTGGCTGCGGGAGCGGGGCGTCGCGGCGGAGGACGTGCTGGCGGTGCGGACCGACCTGCGGATGGCGGCCCTGCCCGGCGGCTACTGGTCGTACGCGCTGGCGGCCGAACTGCCGCACGCCCGGCTGGACTTCGACCTGCCGTACGGCCCGCGCTTCGACCACCGGGCCGCCGCCGTACGGGAGTTGCCCGCCGGGACCGCCGGTCCGGACGCGTCGGACGCGTTGGACGGGCCGGACGGGCCGGGGCGCAACCGGGTGCCGTTCCCGCGGGCGGTGCCGCCGCTGCCGCCGGAGCCGGACGCCGCGCTGGCGCAGCGGCTGGCCGGGCGGTTCGGTCCGGCGGGCGTGCAGCGCTTCGACCCGGCGGAGGTGGTGCGCGCGGAGCTGCCCGGGGAGGCGGCGGCGCTGCTGCTGGCGGTCGGGCTGCCGAGGGCGGTGGACGGCTTCTTCGCGCTGCACCACCCGGGTGCGGAGGCGATCGCGGACGGCTCCCGCCCGGGCACCGTGCTGCCCCCGCTCGCGCCGTACCTCGCCGCGCTCGGCCGCGGCACCCGGGCGGCCGAACGGGAGCGGACGGCGGCGGCCGGGCAGCTGGTGCTGGGGACGGACGGCTGGGCGCTGATCACCCTCGACCCGGCGGACGGCGCCGTCCGGGCGGTCGACCCGGACGACGCGACGGCCCGGCACTGCAACGCCGACCTGCGGGCCTTCGTCCGCTGCCTGGAGCTGTTCGCCGGCTGGTGGCCGACCCTGCGCGGGCTGGACCCGGCCGCGGCGGGTACGGCGGTGGACGCCCTGCAGCGGGGGCTGGCGGAGCTGGACGGTACGGTCTACGGCGATCCGGAGAACTGGTGGGCCGTCATCGTGGAACAGTTGTGGGACGGCCTGCTCTGATCCGGCCGCGGGCCGTGGCGATCCGGCCGATCCCGGCGATCCCGGCGGACCGGGGAACCGGACGTCGGTGCGGGGCTGTCAGGAGGATCAGACGACCGCGTACCAGCCGACCCCGAGTGACCGAAACCGACCGACCGACCCCGAGTGACCGAAACCGGAGCACCGAGCCGTGACCGCCCCGCCCCGCGCCGCCCAGACGGCCGCCCTCGCCGCGCTCGCGGTCCTGGCCACCGGGTGCGCCTCCGCCGGTCCCGCGCTGCAGGCCCGCTCGGCCGCCGCGCCGCAGGTGTGCGCGTCCCCGGTGGTGATCGGGCACCGGGGTGCGCCGTTCAACGCGCCCGAGAACACCATGGCCTCCTTCGACACCGCGCTGAACCAGGGCGCGGACTGGCTGGAGACCGACGTGCAGACCACCCGGGACGGCGTCCCGGTGCTGATGCACGACCCGACCGTGGACCGCACCACCAACGGCAAGGGCGCCGTCGCGGACCTGACCGCCGCCCAGGTCGCCGCCCTGCGGGTGACCGTCGGCCCGGGCGGCGCCCAGCCCGTCCCGACCCTGGAGGAACTGCTGACGCGCCTCTCCACCAGCAGCGCCACGCTGCTGATGGAGATCAAGTGGCAGCGCCCCGAGGACGTCGCCCGGATCGCCCGGATCGCGGCCGGCAGCCGGGCGCACGTCGTGCTCTACTCCTTCTCGGTCGCCAACCTGCGCCAGGCCCACGCGGTGGCCCCCGCCCTGCCGGTGGTGCTGATCCAGAGCGGCGGGATCGCCGAGGACCCGGGGGACCTCAAGCTGGACGGCATCGCCCTGGACGCGGGCCTGGCCAGTGCCACCCGGATCGCGGCCGAGCGCAAGGCCGGGCGCGAGGTCTACGTCTGGACGCTGGACGACGCCGAGGCCTGGCAGCTGATGACCGCCCGGGACGCCGACGGCCTGATCACCGACACCCCGGGCCCGGCCCGCCGCTGGGTGGACGCCAACTGCCGCACCGAGCGCCGGTCCGGTCCGCGCGGCCACTGAGCGCGCGGCCACTGAGCGCGCGGCCACTGAGCGGGCGGCCACTGAGCGCACGGTCGTCGGGCACCACCCACCGATCGCACCCGGAACGGTCGGGAACGACCTGGACCAGCGCGAATACGGTCACAACCGATCTCCTCCACGGCCGGATCGCGTAGCGTGGAGAGTTATGCGACTCGGTGTACTCGACGTAGGTTCCAACACGGTCCACTTCCTCGTGGTGGACGCCCATCCGGGTGCCGCCCCGCTGGCCGCTTACTCGCACAAGGCCGAACTGCGCCTGGCCGAGCTGCTCGACGGCTCCGGCGCGATAAGCGAGGCCGGCGTCGACCGGCTGATCGGCCACATCGCCTCCTCGCTGCGGGTCGCCGAGGACAAGGGCGTGGTCGACATCCTGCCGTTCGCCACCTCGGCCGTCCGCGAGGCCGCCAACGGCGAGCAGGTGCTGCGCCGGGTCGCCGCCGAGACCGGGGTCGAACTCCGGGTGCTCTCCGGGCAGGACGAGGCCCGGCTCACCTTCCTGGCCGTCCGGCGCTGGTTCGGCTGGTCCTCGGGCCGGCTGCTCAACCTGGACATCGGCGGCGGCTCCCTGGAGATCGCCTGCGGCCTGGACGAGCAGCCGGACGTCGCCTGCTCGCTGCCGCTCGGCGCCGGGCGGCTGACCGCCCGCTGGCTGCCCGGGGACGTCGCCGACCCGGACGCGCTGCGCGAGTTGAGACGGCACGTCCGCGCCGAGATCGCCAACGTGGTCGGCGAGATCTCCCGGCTCGGGGCCCCGCAGCACGCCGTCGCCACCTCCAAGACCTTCAAGCAGCTGGCCCGGATGACCGGCGCCGCCCCCGCCGACGCCGGCCCGTACGCCGACCGCCGGCTCACCCGCAGCGGGCTCGCCGCCTGGCTGCCGCGGCTGTCCACGATGACCGTCGCCGAGCGCGCGCAGATCCCCGGGGTCTCCGAGGGCCGGGCCAAGCAGCTGCTGGCCGGGGCCCTGGTCGCGGACGCCGCGATGGACCTGTTCGGCCTGGACGAGCTGGACGTCTGTCCGTGGGCGCTGCGCGAGGGCATCATCCTGCGCGAGCTGGACGCCATGGACAGTCCCACCGACCAGCGCCGCCCCGCGCTCACCCAGTAGCGGGGGAGCGTGCCGGCGGTCACTCCGCCGGGCGTCCGCCCCCGTTCGGGGCGCGCTCCGCTTACGCTGTCTCCCGTGGTGCAACCAGCGGGCGAGGACGGAACGCAGGAGGGCCGCGCTCCCGGAGCGGACGGGCAGCCGCGGCCGGCCGGCCCGCGCGGCCGACTCGGCACGGCCGGGCTCGGCAAGGCGGTCAAGGGCGCCACCGCGGCACAGGCGGGCAAGGTGGCCAAGGTGGCCAAGGCCGCGAAGGTCGCCAAGAGCGCGAAGGCCGCCAAGGCGGCCAAGAGCGCCAAGGCAGCCAAGAGCGCCAAGGCCCCCGCCAAGGCCACCTCCGCCCCCGCCAAGAAGACCGCGGCGCGCAAGGCCGCCGGCGCCGCCAAGGCCGCCGTCCAGTCCGTCCGCTCGGTGAAGGCCGCCAAGCGCGACGCCGCCCGCCCGCCGCTGCTGCGCACCACCGACCGGCTGGTGCTGCCCCAGCACCCGACCCTGCACATCCCGGACACCAAGGTGGCGCTGTCCACCGCCTCGGTGTACCCGGCGAGCACCGCCGTCGCCTTCGAGCTGGCCGCCAAGCTCGGCTACGACGGGGTCGAGGTGATGGTCTGGAACGACCCGGTCAGCCAGGACCTGGAGGCGCTGCGCCGCCTCTCCGACGCCCACCAGCTGCCGATCCTGGCCGTGCACGCCCCCTGCCTGCTGATCACCCAGCGGGTCTGGACCACCGACCCGTGGACCAAGCTGGTCCGGGCCCGCGCGGCGGCCGAGAAGCTCGGCGCGAGCGCCGTCGTGGTGCACCCGCCGTTCCGCTGGCAGCGGCAGTACGCCCGCGAGTTCGTCGAGGGCATCAACCGGATGGCGGGCGAGACCGACGTCCGCTTCGCCGTCGAGAACATGTACCCGTGGCGCTACCGCGACCGCGAGGTGCTGGCGTACGCCCCCGGCTGGGACGTCACCGACGAGGAGTACCGGCACTTCACCATCGACCTCTCGCACGTGGCCACCTCCCGGATCGACGCCTTCGAGATGGTCGAGCGGATGGGCGACCGGCTCGCCCATGTCCACCTGGCCGACGGCAGCGGCTCCGGCAAGGACGAGCACCTGATCCCCGGCCGGGGCAAGCAGCCCTGCGCCGAACTGCTGGAGCACCTCGCCCGCACCGGCTTCGACGGCCACGTGGTGCTGGAGGTCAACACCCGCCGCTCCGCGTCCCCCGCCGAACGCGAGGCCGACCTGGCCGAGGCCCTGGCCTTCACCCGCTTGCACCTCGCCACCCCCTCCCGCGTACGCTGATCGCCCGGCCCGATCGGGCGTGAACTGCCGTACGCAGGGGGAAATGTGACGGACTACCAGAACTACCGGGAACTCGCCGTGAGCTTCGGCGCGGTCGCCGCCGAGTACGACCGGGGGCGCCCCGGCTACCCGGACGAGCTGTTCGACGCGGTGGAGCGGCTCTGGGGCCGCGGCCTCAAGGGCGCCCGGGTCCTGGACGTCGGCGCCGGGACGGGCATCGCGACCCGACTGCTGGCCGCCCGGGGCGCCGAGGTCGTCGCGGTCGAGCCCAGCGACGGCATGGCCGCCCAGTTCCTGGCCTCCTCGCCCGCCCTGCCGCTGGTCCGCGGCACCGGCGACGACCTGCCCTTCCACGACGCCTCCGCCGACCTGATCACCTACGCCCAGGCCTTCCACTGGACCCGCCCCGAGCGCTCCGTCCCGGAGGCGGTCCGGGTGCTGCGGCCGGGCGGCGCCGTCGCCACCTGGTGGAACGTGCACGACGAGACCGTGCCGTGGGTCCGGGCCCGGGCCGAGCGGATGGCCGCCGCGCTGCCCGACCGCTACCGCGGCTACGGCGGGATCAGCGGCCACACCCGGCACTTCGCCCCGGCCGGCCTGGTGGTCGAGCGGACGGTGCTGCACTGGGAGCGGCAGGTCACCGTCGAGCACGTGCTCACCGACCTGACCTCCCGCTCCTACCTGGCCTCGCTCAGCCCCGAGGAGCGCGCCCCGGTGCTGGCCGCCGAGCGGGCGGCGATGGCCGTCGAGTTCCCGGACGGCCTGGTCGCAGAACCGTTCAGCCTGGACCTCACCGTGGCCGTCAAGCCGGCCTGACCGCAGGCCGTCCGCACGCCGTCCGCAGGCCGCCCGTCCCGCCGCCCGGGGCCGCCCGTCCGCCGCAGGCCCCCGCACGCACCCCGCCCCGGCTGCCCGCATCGCGGACGCGCCGTCCGCCGGCCGGACGGCGGGCGTAGGCTCGTAAGCCACAACGGCCCCCGCACCCTGATCACCGGCGGGGCGCCGGCGAGAGCCCCGAAGGAGTGGAGCACAGTGCCCGAGCTGAGGTCCCGTACGGTCACCCACGGTCGCAACATGGCAGGCGCCCGGGCGCTTCTCCGGGCCGCCGGCGTAGCCCGCGAGGACTTCGGCAAGCCGATCATCGCGGTCGCCAACTCTTTCACCGAGTTCGTCCCCGGCCACACCCACCTCCAGCCGGTCGGCCGGATCGTCTCCGAGGCGATCAAGGAGGCCGGGGGCATCCCGCGCGAGTTCAACACCATCGCCGTCGACGACGGCATCGCGATGGGCCACAGCGGCATGCTCTACTCGCTGCCCTCGCGCGACCTGATCGCCGACTCGGTCGAGTACATGGTCAACGCGCACTGCGCCGACGCGCTGATCTGCATCTCCAACTGCGACAAGATCACCCCCGGCATGCTGATGGCCGCGCTGCGCCTCAACATCCCGACCGTGTTCGTCTCCGGCGGTCCGATGGAGGCCGGCAAGGCCACCCTGGTCGACGGCACCGTGCGCAAGCTGGACCTGATCGACGCGATCTCCCAGGCGGTCAACGAGAACGTCTCCGACGAGGACATCGCGATCATCGAGGAGAACGCCTGCCCGACCTGCGGGTCCTGCTCGGGCATGTTCACCGCCAACTCGATGAACTGCCTCACCGAGGCGATCGGCCTCTCGCTGCCCGGCAACGGCTCGGTGCTCGCCACCCACACCGCCCGCCGGGCGCTGTACGAGCGGGCCGGGCGCACGGTCGTCGAGATCACCAACCGCCACTACGGCCAGGACGACGCCTCGGTGCTGCCGCGCGCGATCGCGAGCCGCGCCGCCTTCGAGAACGCCATGGCCCTCGACATCGCCATGGGCGGCTCGACCAACACCATCCTGCACCTGCTCGCCGCCGCCCAGGAGGCCGAGCTGGACTTCGACATGCGGGCCATCGACGCGGTCTCCCGCAGGGTGCCCTGCCTGTCCAAGGTCGCGCCCAACGGCTCGTACTACATGGAGGACGTGCACCGGGCCGGCGGCATCCCGGCCATCCTCGGCGAGCTGTACCGGGGCGGGCTGCTCAACGAGGACGTCCACACCGTGCACTCCGACTCGCTCGCCGAGTGGCTCAAGACCTGGGACGTGCGCGGCGGTTCGCCCTCCGCCGAGGCCGTCGAGCTGTGGCACGCCGCACCCGGCTGCAAGCGCTCCGCCGAGGCCTTCTCGCAGTCCGAGCGCTGGGAGTCGCTGGACACCGACGCCGCCGGCGGCTGCATCCGCAGCGTCGAGCACGCCTACTCGGTCGAGGGCGGCCTCGCCGTGCTGTACGGCAACCTCGCCGAGGACGGCTGCATCGTGAAGACGGCCGGCGTCGACGAGTCGATCTGGACGTTCAGCGGCCCGGCGGTGGTCTGCGAGTCCCAGGAGGCCGCGGTCGAGGCGATCCTCGCCAAGCGGATCAAGGAGGGCGACGTCGTCGTCATCCGCTACGAGGGCCCCAAGGGCGGCCCGGGCATGCAGGAGATGCTCTACCCGACCTCCTTCCTCAAGGGCCGCGGCCTGGGCAAGGCCTGCGCGCTGGTCACCGACGGCCGGTTCTCCGGCGGTACCTCGGGCCTGTCCATCGGCCACGCCTCCCCGGAGGCGGCCTCCGGCGGCATCATCGCGCTGGTCGAGGACGGCGACACCATCGCCATCGACATCCCGGCCCGGACGATCTCCCTGGAGGTCCCGGACGAGGTCCTCGCCGAGCGCCGTCGGGCGCTGGAGGCCGGGCACGGCTACCGGCCGCAGAACCGCGAGCGCCAGGTCAGCCAGGCGCTGCGGGCCTACGCGGCGATGGCCACCTCGGCCGACAAGGGCGCCGTCCGGGACGTCAGCAAGCTCGGCTGACCCCGCACACCCCGGAGGAGCCGTCCCGGCCGGGACGGCTCCTCCCTCGTTCCGCGGCGCCCGGGTGATAATCGACGACGTGAGCGAGCAGCCCCCCACCCCCGCCCCCAAGCCCGCCGGCGCCCCCGAGCCGGAGCCGATCCGCTTCTTCGGCACCTCCTGGCTCCACCGGGACAACGGCTACTGGCTGCGCCGGGTCGGCGTCTCGGTCGGCGCCCTGGCCGCCACCGCCGCCGCCGCACTGGTGCTGCGCTTCGGCGTCGAGGGCATCGCCCTCTCCGAGAGCGGCGGCTTCCTGAACGGGCTGCTGACCGCCGCCATCGCGGTCTGCTCGCTGATGGCCGTCCGACGCACCTGGAAGGTCCTCACCGAGGGCAAGGAGCAGCTGACCGGCTGGATGGCCGAGGACAAGTCGCTCGGCGCCGTCTGGCTGATCGGCGGGGTCGGCAGCCTGGCCGCCTACTTCGCCCGCAGCCTGGTCGAGGCCCCCGGCGAGGCCGTCCGGCGGGACGCCCACCGGAAGGCCGTCGAGCAGTACGAGAAGCGCCAGGCCGGCCGCAGCGGCCGCCCCGGCGGCAAGCGCAAGCGCTGACCGCCGACCCGCCGCCCCTCCGCCCCGATCCTCGCCGCGGGTTCCTAACCCTTGCCGCGGGCCTGCTTCACCGAGCCCACCACCCCGGCGATCACCAGCAGCAGGCCGGCCGGCAGCAGCGAGATGAAGAAGGACCCGAACAGCCCGCTGTCGCCGAGGAAGTACTGCGCCAGGGTGTTCAGCACCAGCAGTCCGCCGGCCGCCGGGAGCGCCGACTGCCACGGGTGCGCGTCGGCCCAGCGGCGCAGCCGCCGGTCGGTGGTGTCGCGGCGCAGCTGACCGCCGACGGTGCCGACCAGGAAGAGGAAGAACAGGGCCCAGCCGGCCGGTCCGGCCAGCATGGCCAGTGACCAGTCCCCGGAGATCGCCTCGACCCCCAGGGCGGTCGCGCCCACCACCGCACCGACTCCCGCGGCCGTCCGCCACGGGCCCATCGTCGCCGAGGCGGCGGCGAGTTGCCGGTTCTCACGTCGGGACATTTCGTCGTGTGCCATGGCTCCACGGTGCGCCCGCCCGGGCCCGGAGGCCATAGGGGAAACCCCCGAGTTTTCTCCCTAGGGGCAAAGCCCGCGCCCGGACCCTTCCGGCGCTCCCGGGCCGTCCCCGCCCCTGCGGGGCCCTGCGGACCACGGACCGGACGGTCCGGACGGGCGCCGCCGGGCGGTGCGAGGATGGCCGCAGTACCGAGGCAAGGAGCGGACCATGGGCAGCAGCGCAGCACACGGACAGAAGATCGCCTTCCTGGGCACCGGCAAGATCGGCGAGGCCCTGCTCTCCGGCCTGCTGCGGGCCGGCACCGACCCGGCGGACGTCCTGGTGACCGCCCGCCGCCCCGAGCGCGCGGCCGAACTCGCCGACCGCTACGGCGTGGTGGCCGTCTCCAACGCCGAGGCCGCCAAGCTCGCCGACACCCTGATCCTCGCGGTCAAGCCGCAGGACATGGGCACCCTGCTGGAGGAGCTGGCCCCGCACATCAGCCCGGACCGGCTGGTGATCTCGGCGGCGGCCGGCGTCCCGACCGCCTGGTTCGAGGAGCGGCTCGCGGCCGGCACCCCGGTGGTCCGGGTGATGCCCAACACGCCGGTGCTGGTGGACGAGGGGATGAGCGTCATCTCCGGCGGCTCGCACGCCCGGGAGGAGCACCTGGCGCGCGCCGAGGGGATCTTCAGCTCGGTCGGCAAGGCGCTGCGGCTGCCGGAGGCCCAGCAGGACGCGGCCACCGCGCTGTCCGGCTCGGGCCCGGCCTACTTCTACTTCCTGGTCGAGGCGATGACCGACGCGGGCATCCTGCTCGGCCTGCCCCGGCAGGTGGCGCACGACCTGATCGTGCAGTCCGCGATCGGCGCCTCGGTGATGCTGCGCGACTCCGGCGAGCACCCGGTCAAGCTGCGCGAGGCGGTCACCTCCCCGGCCGGCACCACCATCGCGGCGATCCGCGAGCTGGAGAACCACGGGGTGCGGGCCGCGCTGCTCGGCGCCCTGGAGGCGGCCCGGGACCGCTCCCGGGAGCTGGCCTCCGGCGGGAAATGACCCCTGCGCGACCCCTCCCGCAAAGGCGGCGCACGCCCTACGCTCTCGGCCAACATCGTTCTACCGGCCAGTAGCGAGGTCCCGCATGAGCGTCGTCCCCCCTGTCCTCCCGCCCGGCCTGCGGGCCGGGCGGGCCGCGCTCGCCGTCAGCTTCCTGCTCCAGGGCACCACCTTCGCGCTGCTGGTCACCTGCATCCCGGAGATCCAGCACCGGTACGGGCTGAGCGACGGCCTGCTGCCGGTCTTCCTGGCCGCGGTGCCGATCCTGGCCGGGGCGGGCTCGATCCTCTCCGAGCAGCTGGTGAAGCGCACCGGCGCCCGGGCCGTGCTGCGGGTCGTCCAGCCGGCCGTCTGCCTCAGTCTGGCGGGCGCCGGGCTGGGGGACACGCTGTGGCAACTGGCCCTCGCGCTGGGCGCCTTCGGGCTGCTGGTGGGGGCGCTGGACGCCAGTATGAACATGCTCGGGGTCGGCCTCCAGCACCGCTACGGCCGCTCGATCATGATCGGCTTCCACGCGGCGTTCAGCCTCGGCGGGATCCTCGGCGCCGCGGTCGCCGGCCTCGGCTCGCACTACGACCTGGGACTGCCGGTGCTGTTCGGTACGGCCGCGGCGGTGGTCGCCCCGCTCGCGGTGCTGACCGGCACCCGCTTCGCCGGACCGGCCGAACTCGGCGACGCCGTCCGGGAGGCCGCCGAGGCCGCCGCCCGGACCATCCCCTGGCGCCCGCTGCTGCCGCTCTGCCTGGCGATGGCCTTCGCGTACATCGCGGACGCCTCGGTCTCCAACTACAGCGTCAAGTACCTCACCGACGGCCTGGGCAGCCGGGAGGACCTCGCCAAACTCTCCTACCTCGGCTACATGGTGGCGATGCTGCTCGGCCGGGTCCTGGGCGACCGCGCGGTGCAGCGCTTCGGCGCCGTCCCGGTGGTGCGCTCCGGCGCCGCGCTGGCCGCGCTGGGCTTCGGGCTGGCCGCGCTGGCGCCCACCGCCTGGGCGGGCATCGCCGCGTTCACCGTGCTGGGCTTCGGCATCTGCGCGATCATCCCGCAGGTGTTCGCGGCCGGCGGCCGGCTCTTCCCGGCCAACTCGGACGCCGCCGTGGCCCGGCTCAACCTCTTCAACTACGTGGGCTTCCTGATCGGTTCACCACTGGTCGGGGCGATCGCGGACGCCGGCTCGTACCGCTGGGCGCTGCTCGCCCCGATGCTGCTGGTGCTCGCCGTGCTGCCGCTGGCCGAGCGCTTCGCCCCGGAACCCGCACGGCTGCCGGCCCCCGCCGCCGTCTGACGGTGGGGGCGGGCGGGGCCCGCCGCCCCCACCCACTACGGTGGAGGCCATGCCCGAAGCCGAGCGTGACTCCTCCTGCGGCCTGCACCTCTACTGGGACGAGGCCGTCACCGCCTACGACTTCGGCCCCGGCCACCCGATGGACCCGGCCCGGCTCGCGCTGACCATGCGCCTGGTCGAGGCCCTCGGACTCGCCACCGGGCCCGGGGTGACGGTGCGGTCCGCGCCGGCCGCCGGGGAGTCCACCCTGCAGCTGGTGCACACCAAGGAGTACGTCGAGGCGGTCAAGCACGCCGCCGCCCACCCCGAGCAGTCGGACCCCCGGCACGGGCTCGGCACCGACGACAACTGGTCGTTCCCGGCCGTCCACTCGGCCGCCGCGCTGATCGCCGGCCAGTCGGTCGCCGCCGCCGAGGCGGTCTGGCACGGCGAGACCCCGCACGCCGTCAACTTCGCCGGCGGACTGCACCACGCGATGCCCGGCAAGGCCTCCGGCTTCTGCGTCTACAACGACCCGGCCCTGGCGATCGCCCGGCTGCTCGAACTCGGCGCCGAACGGGTCGCCTACGTCGACGTGGACGTCCACCACGGCGACGGCGTCCAGGAGGCCTTCTGGAACGACCCGCGGGTGCTGACCGTCTCGCTGCACGAGCACCCGGCCACGCTCTTCCCGCAGACCGGCTGGCCCACCGAGACCGGCGGCCCGGACGCCCCCGGCTCCGCCGCCAACCTGCCGCTGCCCGCCGGCACCGGCGACGCCGGCTGGCTGCGCGCCTTCCACGCCCTGGTGCCCGAACTGCTCGCCGCCTTCCGGCCGCAGGTCCTGGTCACCCAGCACGGCGCGGACACCCACCTGGAGGACCCGCTGGCCCACCTCGCCGTCACGGTGGACGCCCAGCGGCTGATCGCCGAGGAGCTGCACGGGCTGGCCCACCGGCTCACCGGCGGCCGCTGGGTGGCCACCGGCGGGGGCGGCTACGCCGTGGTGGACGTCGTCCCGCGCAGTTGGACCCACCTGGTCGCCACCGCCGCCGGCCGGCCCGTCGACCCGGCCACCGAGACCCCCGAGTCCTGGCGCGCCGAGGTCTACCGCCGCACCCGCGGCCCGGCCCCGCTGCGGATGACCGACGGCGCCCGCCCGTCCTGGCGCGACTTCGACTCGGGTTACGATCCGGCCGACCGTCTCGATCAGGCCATCCTCGCGGCCCGCCGCGCGGTGTTCCCCCACCACGGTCTGCTGGCCTGAATCCGCCGTCCCGGCCGCGCGCCGGCGGGGCCGTGCGTACGCCCCCTGGGGCGAACCGCCGAGTGACTACGTACTGCAACGGTCCTATCTCTCACCGTACGAGGACTGCACTTCCCCTCTTCCCACTGGTACCACCCATAACTACTCTGGGGATACACGTGTGCCGGTGGAGTCACCGGAGGGGAAGCCGGTGCCTTGCACACGGGTAAGGGTCGGGTGATGGTCATGAGTTCCGTCGAGCGTCCCCTGCAGGAAGTCGTCTTCCTGACCGTGGCCGAGGTGGCCGCGGTCATGCGGGTGTCCAAGATGACGGTGTACCGGTTGGTGCACAGCGGAGAGCTGCCGGCCATCCGGGTCGGACGGTCCTTCCGGGTGCCCCAGCAGGCGGTGCACGAGTACCTCAAGGAGTCCTACGTGCGGCTCGAGAGCGCGTAGCACCAGGCCGGGCGGGGGCGGGTCCACAGCCGTGGATCCGTCCCCGTTCGCCCCGGATTTCCCGCGAGTTTCCCGCTTCAGGGGAGCGCGATTACGGCCCGGGCCACGCGGACGGTAGGCTAGGCCCTCACGTCAGTCGTATGGACTCCGTCTCTCACGGACGAGAGTCTCAGTGAGCGAGGGTTGTTCCGTGGGCTCTGTCATCAAGAAGCGTCGCAAGCGTATGGCCAAGAAGAAGCACCGCAAGCTTCTGAAGAGGACCCGCGTTCAGCGTCGCAACAAGAAGTAAGCGCCCCCGGCCGCGCTGAGCGCGCCCAGCGCTTCCACCGCCCGTCCCGGCCCTCGTGGCCCGGGGCGGGCGGTGTCGTTTCACGGCCCGGTGGGGCGGCGCGGTACGGTGCACGCAGGCCGCTCGGGTCGAGGGAATGGGGTGCAGCACCGTGGGTGTGGTCGTGCTCGTCACCGGCGTGGCACGCCATCTCGGTGCCCGCTTCGCCGCCGAGCTCCGTCGCCGCCCGGGGGTGGACCGGGTCGTCGGCGTGGACGTGCAGCCGCCGCGGCTGCCGCTCCGGGAGCCGGACGGACCGGCCGCCCCGTACACCTTCCACCAGCTCGACCTGCGCCGCCCCGCGGTCTCCCGGGTGATCGCCGAGCACCGGGTGGACACCGTGGTGCACCTGAGCGTCAGCGCCACCGGTCTGGGCTCCACCAACCGCTCCGCGGTGAAGGAGTCCAACGTCATCGGCACCATGCAGCTGCTCGGCGCCTGCCAGAAGGCGCCCGGGGTGCGCCGGCTGGTGGTGAAGTCCACCACCGGCGTCTACGGCTCCGCGCCCCGCGACCCGGCGGTGTTCAGCGAGCGGATCCAGCCGAAGGACCCGCCCGGCGGCGGCTTCGCCAAGGACGCGGCCGAGGTGGAGGGCTACGTCCGCGGCTTCGCCCGGCGCCGTCCGGACGTCGCGGTGACGGTGCTGCGCTTCGCCAACATCGTCGGTCCGGGCGCCGACACCCCGCTCAGCGAGTACTTCGCGCTGCCGGTGCTGCCGACGGTGCTCGGCTACGACCCCAGGCTGCAGTTCGTGCACGAGGACGACGCCGTCGCGGTGCTCTGCCGGGCCGCCGGCGAGCCCGAGCCCGGCACCGTCAACACCGGCACCTTCAACGTGGCGGGGGAGGGCGTGCTGCTGCTCTCCCAGTGCGCCCGCCGGCTCGGCCGCCCCACCCTGCCGCTGCTGCTGCCCGCGGTCAGCTGGATGGCCGTGCTGGCCCGGCAGACCCGGCTGGTCGACGTCTCGCCCGAACAGCTGCGGCTGCTCACCCACGGCCGGGTGGTGGACACCACCCGGCTGCGGGAGACCTTCGGCTACCGTCCGGCGTTCAGCACTCCGGAGGCCTTCGCCGACTTCGCCGCCGCCCGGGGCCCCGGCCTGCTGCCGCCGGAGCGGCTGGCCGCCGTCACCGACCGGCTGACCGCCCTGCTCGGCCCCGAAGGGGCCGCCCCCGCCGTACCGACCCGCCGCCCGAGGAGCTGAACCCGCGATGAGTGCCGCCGCCGACAACGCACCGGGCGAGGCCAAGGTCATCCCGATCGAGTCCGCCCCCAGCTGGAGCTCGCCGCAGGCCCCCGGCCTGGCCGACCGGCTCGCCGGGGCCGTCGGCGGGGCGCTGTCCGGGCAGCTCGGCCCGGCGGCCACCCGGCTGTTCGGCAAGGGCTGGGAGGGCCGGGCCACCGAGGGGCTGGCCTTCCTGCGCCGCCGGATCACCGGCGACTACGAGGTCGACGAGTTCGGCTTCGACCGGGAGCTCACCGAGGAGGTGCTGCTCTCGCTGCTGCGCCCGCTGGCCGAGAAGTACTTCCGGATCGACGTCCAGGGGATCGAGCACGTCCCGGCCGAGGGCGGCGCCCTGATCGTCGCCAACCACTCCGGCACCATCCCGCTGGACGCCCTGATGACCCAGGTGGCCATCCACGACCACCACCCGCACCGCCGGCACCTGCGGATGCTCGCGGCCGACCTGGTCTTCGTGCTGCCGGGCGTCAACGAGCTGGCCCGCAAGGCCGGCCACACCCTGGCCTGCAACGAGGACGCCCAGGCGCTGCTGGAGCGCGGCGAGCTGGTCGGGGTCTGGCCGGAGGGCTTCAAGGGCATCGGCAAGCCGTTCTCCGAGCGCTACAAGCTCCAGCGCTTCGGCCGCGGCGGCTTCGTCTCCTCGGCGCTGCGCGCGGGGGTGCCGATCGTGCCCTGCTCGATCGTCGGGGCGGAGGAGACCTACCCGATGATCGGCAACGTGAAGACGCTGGCCCGGCTGCTCGGCCTGCCGTACGTGCCGATCACCCCGACCTTCCCGTGGCTGGGGCCGCTCGGGATGCTGCCGCTGCCGACCAAGTGGACGATCCGCTTCGGCGAGCCGATCGCCACCGACGGCCATCCGCCGGAGGCGGCGGACGACCCGATGCTGGTCTTCGACCTGGCCGACGAGGTGCGCGAGACCATCCAGCACACCCTGTACCAGTTGCTGGTGCAGCGGCGGTCGGTGTTCTTCTGACCGTGCTCTCCTGACCGTGCTCTTCCGGCCACGGTCCTCCGGTCGTCCCGCTCGGGACCGGACGCGGTGGGGGCCCGGCCGGACGCGCGTCCCGCCGGGCCCCCACCGCCCCGCTCAGCTCCCGCCGAGGATCCGCAGCCCGGGCAGCAGGCCGGGGATCAGCGGAGGCACGTCCACGCCCTGCTGGGCGCCGCTCGGCGTGCTGGGCGCACCGGACGGCGGCTGCGGCACCTGCGGCGGGGCCGCGTCGGCGCTCGGCGAGGGCCGGCCGCCGGTGAGCCCGCTGGTGAGGTTGCCGACCAGTCCGTTGACGGCGTCCGGTGCGCTGCTGGGCAGGGTGCTCGGCAGTCCGCCGCCCTTGGCCCCGCCGCCGGCCGTGCTGCCGCTGCCGGCGGTGTCCGGGGCGCGGTCGGTGCCGGGGCGGTTGCCGCTGCCCGTGCCGCCCTGGGACTGCGCGGAGCCGGGTGCGGCGCCGGAGCCGTCGGGCCCGGTGCCGGCCGGGGAGCCGCCGGTCGAGGAGGAGGAGTCGTCGCCCGCTCCGGTGCCGCCCGGTCCACCGCTCTTGGCGGGGGGCTGGGTCAGGCGCAGGGGCGCGACGTCCTCGGTTATGTCGTCGAAGAGCTGGTTCACCAGGTGGGCCTGCTCGGTGAGTTGGACCGGCAGCCGGCCCTGCAGCTCGCTCCAGCGGCCGTCCTCGTCGTGGGCGAAGCCGGCCAGCGCGCGCATCGGGCCCAGTGAGCCGTTGCTGCGGTAGACCGAACGCAGCAGCTCGCGGCCCTTGAGGGCGTCGGCGTGCATGTCGTCCAGCGCGCGGCGGACCCGGTCGACGGTGCCGGGGCTGAGCCCGGTGGTCGAACCGGACGGCCCGACCAGGGCGTTGGCCTCGCCGAGCCGGGTGGCGGCGTTGCCGAGCAGCAGTTCGCCGCGCTCCGAGTCGGAGTCCGCGAGGTCGAGTCGGAGCCCTTCGAGGCCGCGCTTCATGCCGTACAGCGTGTCCCCGGGGAGGGCACTGGTGCTTGCGGCGGCCGCGCCGGCCAGGCTGCCGACGGCGAGCCCGGCGACCAGTCCGCCGATCGCGAAGCGGCGGCTCCACCGGCCGCGCGGCGCCGTCCGGATCGCCCGGTGGCGGCGCTGGCGGGGCACCGCGGCGCCCGGCCCGCCCGCGAAGGCCTGCTCGAACGCGGCCATCAGCTGGGCGCGTTGGACCGTCCGGACCTCCTGGTCCAGGACTGGCCCGGGCAGTGCCCCCAGCGCGTCGGCCACCCCGACCAGTTCGGCCATCGCCACCGAACCGGCTTCGGCGGCAGCGATGTTGGCCGATTCGGCGGTGGCCGCGCGGAGTTGCTCCGCCTGGTGGGCCTCCAGCGCCTCGGCGAAGGCCTTCGCCCGTCGGTGCTCCAGCACGTTTGCCGTCACGGGCCACACCTCCCTTCGTCGTTGTCGACACCCCGGCCCGCCGGACGGTTGCCCCGGCGGGCCAAAGCCACTCCATCGGGTGACAGGTCACAATTCGGCTTGACCGTATGCCTGGTGGGGGCTTGCATGCTGGCCAACGAGCGGTACGGGCGGTCGGTTACGCACGGCTGATCATCGGACCGACCGTTCACCCGGACGTGTCGCCCGGGTGGCAGTGGTGACGGGCCGTCGGGCCGGCGCCGGGTCGGGCCCCGCCCGGGCCCTATCGCTCCCTCGGTCACCGTCGCCTCACCGCGCGTCGGGCGGCAGGAGCCGGGCGAGGGTGCGTACGGCGCGGTACTGGAGGGTCTTGATCGCACCCTCGTTCTTGCCCATGATCCGCGCCGTCTCGGCCACCGACAGCCCCTGGAGGAAGCGCAGCGTCACGCACTCCTGCTGCTGGGGGTTGAGCCGGCGCACCGCGTCCAGCAGGGCGGCGTTGGAGAGCGACTCCAGCACCGACTCCTCCGGGCTGCGCTCGCACTCGTTGGAGTCGAGCATCTCGCCGGTGGTGACCTCCAGCCGGAACCGGCTGGACTTGAAGTGGTCGGCGACCAGGTTGCGCGCGATGGTGACCAGCCAGGCCCCGAAGTCGCGGCCCTGCCAGGTGAAGGTGCCGATCCGGCGCAGCGCGCGCAGGAAGGTCTCGCTGGTGAGGTCCTCGGCGGTGGCCCGGCTGCCGACCCGGTAGTAGATGTAGCGGTAGACGGTGTCCGCGTAGTGGTCGTAGAGCCGGCCGAAGGCCTCGCTCTCGCCGGCCTGGGCCCGCTCGACCAGCTCCATGATCGGGTTGTGCTCGGTCTCGTAGCCGGGGCTCGGCGCGGTGCGGGTGCGGCTGCGGCCGACGCCGGTGCTGCCGGTGCGGCTGCGCGAGCCGGTGCCGGTGGAGCCGGCGGCGGTGGTGCGCAGCGCGGTGCCGGGGCCGTGCTGGTGGCCGAACGGCACACCGGCGGGCACGAGTTGGGGCGAGGCGGCGAGCTGGCTGCGGAGCAGGGTGCGCAGCAGGTCCAGGCCGGTGGAGATCTGCCGCTCGGCCGGGCGGCCGCGGAGGCCGGTGCGGGGGCGCAGGGGCGCGGACGACGGGCGGGAGGGTGCAGGCGCGTCGTTCCGGACGGGTGGGTACACGGGACTCCCAGAGGCAGAACTGTGGACGGATCACCTCCGCCTGCGCGGAGAGCACTCCCCATGACATCCGTTCGAGCGGGACGCATGGGTGACGTGCATCCAGGAGAGAATAACGCTTTGTGCAATGACAGCTACACCGTGTGGTCGAAGTGGTCGTTTGGGATCCATTTGTTGCGCATATTCGGCTGACACTGACCGGAGATGTCGGCGTTCATCCGGCTCAACGTGACCGTTCGGGCGCCCAGGGTGACCAATTCGGCGGCACTGCGGGCGGTTTCCCAGCCTTGGGGCCCCGCAACCCCCGACTTTCCCGGCCTGGCGAACGATCAGAACCGGTCACCGGGTGACAAGTTCGCACAGCGGGCCCGGACAGCCTTGTCGGAGCCGGGAGTTCGCTCGTACGAGGGGCCAGGTCAGGCCCCTGATTGACGCCCTCTCACCCGCACGGGGGAGCGGCAGAAACGGTTCCGTGGACGGCCGTCCGGCCCGGACCGGGGCTCAGCCGCGCCGACGGCGGCGCCGCAGCGCCACCCCGGCCGCGGCCGCACCGGCCAGCACCCCGAGCGCGGCCGCCGCCGGCAGGCCCGCCCGGGCCGCCTTGCGCCCGGTCCGGAAGTCGCGCACCCGCCACCCCTGCGCCCGGGCGTGCCGCCGCAGCGCGCCGTCCGGGTTCACCACGTACGGGTGGCCGACCAGCGAGAGCATCGGGATGTCGTTGGCCGAGTCGCTGTAGGCCGCGCAGCGGTCGAGGTCCAGCCGCTCGCGCCGGGCCAGCGCGTTCACCGCGGCGGCCTTGGCCGGGCCGTGCAGCAGGTCGCCGACCAGCCGGCCGGTGTAGTGGCCGTCCCGGGCCTCCGCGACGGTGCCCAGCGCGCCGGTCATGCCGAGCCGCCGGGCGATGATCCGGGCCACCTCCAGCGGGGCGGCGGTGACCAGCCAGACCCGCTGGCCGGCGTCCAGGTGCATCTGGACCAGGGCGCGGGTGCCCGGCCAGATCTTGTCGGCGACGACCTGCTCGAAGACCTCCTCGCAGATCACCTCCAGGTCGGCGGTGCGCTTGCCGGCCACGATGCCCAGGGCGGTGTTGCGGGCGTCCGAGATGTGGTCCGGGTCCTCGGTGCCGTGCAGCCGGAAGAGCGCCTGCTGCCAGGCGAAGCGGGCGATGTCGCGGCGGGTGAGGAAGCCGTGGCGGTAGAGGCCGACGCCGAGGTAGAAGATCGCGGCGCCGCGCAGGATGGTGTTGTCGCAGTCGAAGAAGGCGGCGGCGCGCGGGTCGTCCCGGTCCGGGGTGTGGTTCCCGGCCGGGGCCTTGGGGGCCTTCCCGGGCCGGCCGGGTGCCGGGCTCCCCTCGGTGGCGGGGGCCGCCCCGGGCTCCTGCGCCACCGGGGCGTCCGTCGCGGGGGAGAGCAGCGGTTCGGCGCGCAGCGCGGCCTCGGCCGCCGCTGCCGCGGCCTCGCCCGCCAGGGCGCTCCGCTCGGTGGTGGAGCGTCTCGCCTGGGTGAGCCTTCGGAGCACGGCCATGTCACCGAGCATAGCCAGCCGGGCGGGGAGCGGCCGTGACGGAGCCGTGCCCGTGCGGTGAACAGCTGCCGGGCGGGCGCCGCCCCGGGCCGGAGGGGCGGGTCGAGGACAATGGGCAGGTGAGCCCACTGCTGCGACGCAAGAGCCCCGAGCCGGCGGCCCGTACCGTGACCCTGGTCGGCAAGCCCGGCTGCCACCTGTGCGACGAGGCCCGGGAGGTGATCGTCCGGGTGGCGGCGGAGCTGGGCGCGACCTTCGAGGAGAAGGACATCACCCGGGACGAGGAGCTGTACCGCCGCTACTGGGAGCAGATCCCGGTCACCCTGGTCGACGGCCGCCAGCACGACTTCTGGCGGGTCGACGAGAACCGCCTGCGCAAGGCCCTGGGCGGCTGAGGAGGGGTTCGTGCGTGCACCACCTCCCCCGCCGACCGGCGGGGGAGCTTCGCCGAATCGTTGTCGAAGACACTCCGTTCCGGCGTGGGGCCGGGCGCCCCGGTCGGCTTACGATCGAACGCGTTTACGCCCGTGGGGGGCTGAGCACGCGAGGAGTGCCGCCATGCTTCCCCGTCCGACCCCCGCGCTGCCCGCAGCCCCGGGCTTCGCCGTGGTGGACGTGGAGGCGACCGGCCGCAGCCCGTGGCGGCACCGGGTGGTCGAGGTCGCGGTGGTGCTGCTGGACGAGCGGCTCCGCCCCGAGGGCGAGTTCGCCACCCTGCTGGACCCGCTGGGCCCGGTCGGCCCGACCCATGTGCACCGGATACGCCAGGCCGACGTCGAGGGCGCGCCCCGCTTCCGGGAGATCGCCCCCCGGCTGCTGGAGCTGCTGGCCGGCCGGGTGCTGGTCGGTCACCACGTCAGCTGCGACCACGCCTTCCTGGAGCGCGAGTTCGCCCGGATCGGGGTGCCGCTGCCGCCCGTCCCCCTGCTGTGCACGATGCGGCTGGCCGGCGCCCACCTGCCGCAGGCCCGCGGCCAGGGCCTGGCGGCCTGCGCGGAGGCGGCCGGTCTGGGCTGGTTCCCGGCGCACACCGCGCTGGGCGACGCCCGGGTGACGGCGGAGCTGCTGCGGCACTGCGCGGGCGTCCCGTCCTGCCCGCCGGACGACTGGACCGGGCCGCTGCGCGAGGCCGCCCGGGTGCCCTGGCCGCGGCTGGGGCGGGCCCGTTCCCGGCCGTCCGGCGGTACGGTGCCACTGCTGCGCCGGGAGGCGCCGTACGGCCCCTGGCTGCCCGGCGCCCGAGCCCCGGAAGTGGTCCTGACACAGGCCGGTGCTATGAGCTCATCGGCGTGATGCGTGTCACTGTGCCGGGACAAATCGGACACCATCTTTGTGCACACGTTCACAAACGCTTAGCCTGGCTGCCAAAGCCCAGCTTCACCCACAGGAGCACCGTGGCAATCGGCCGATCACCACAGAGCAGTTCGCAGACGCCCGACCAGGGCGCCGCGCGCCGACCCGCGCGCGCCCGGGGCATCCCGGAGGCGACCGTCGCCCGCCTCCCCCTCTACCTGCGGGCCCTCACCGCGCTCTCCGAGCGTTCGGTGCCGACCGTGTCCTCCGAGGAACTGGCCGCCGCCGCCGGTGTGAACTCGGCCAAGCTGCGCAAGGACTTCTCCTACCTCGGCTCCTACGGCACCCGGGGCGTCGGCTACGACGTCGAGTACCTCGTCTACCAGATCTCCCGCGAGCTCGGCCTGACCCAGGACTGGCCGGTCGTCATCGTCGGCATCGGGAACCTCGGCCACGCCCTCGCCAACTACGGCGGTTTCGCCTCCCGCGGCTTCCGGGTCGCCGCCCTGTTGGACGCCGACGCGAACGTGGTCGGTTCCACCGCGGCCGGACTGCCGGTGCGCCACATGGACGAGCTGGAGTCGATCGTCGAGAGCCAGCACGTCTCGATCGGTGTGATCACCACCCCGCCCGGCGCCGCCCAGCAGGTCTGCGACCGACTGGTCGAGGCGGGCGTCACCAGCATCCTGAACTTCGCCCCGACCGTGCTGACCGTCCCGGACGGCGTGGACGTGCGCAAGGTGGACCTCTCCATCGAGCTGCAGATCCTCGCCTTCCACGAGCAGCGCAAGGCCGGCGAGGAGCCCGACCGCACCGAGTCGGTGCTGGACCGCGCCCCCGGCCCGGTCCGCGCGGCCGCGGCCAAGCTGCGCCGGGCGGCCGGCGGCAGCGGCAAGGGCCGCACCGGCGTCGAGCCGGCGGCCAAGGAGCCGGCCGAGCCGTCGGCCAAGGGCAAGCCCGCCAAGGGCGGCGAGGGCGAGCTGTCCGCGGTGATGCCCGCGTGAACACCGAGAGCTGTGGGGGGCGGGCATGAGTCTTCTCGTCGTCGGACTGAGCCACCGGACGGCACCGGTCGGCGTGCTGGAGCGTGCCGCGCTGACCGGTGAGGTCCCGACCCGGCTGCTGCACGACGCGGCCGCGTCCTCGACCGTCGCCGAGGCCGCCCTGCTCAACACCTGCAACCGGATCGAGCTGTACGCGGACGTGGACAAGTTCCACGGCGGCGTCGCCGAGCTGTCGCTGCTGCTGGCCCACCACAGCGGGGTGGACCTGGAGGAGCTGACCTCCCACCTCTACGTCCACTACGAGGACCGCGCCGTCCACCACCTCTTCTCGGTGGCCTGCGGCCTGGACTCGATGGTGGTCGGCGAGGGCCAGATCCTCGGCCAGCTGCGCGACGCGCTGGCCAAGGCGCAGGACGAGCACACCGCCGGGCGCGGCCTGAACGAGCTGTTCCAGCAGGCCCTGCGGGTCGGCAAGCGGGCGCACAGCGAGACCGGGATCGACAAGGCCGGCCAGTCGCTGGTCACCTTCGGCCTGGAGCAGGTCGCCGCGGGCGCGGGCGAGATCGCCGGCAAGCGCGCGCTGGTGGTCGGGGCCGGCTCGATGAGCTCGCTGGCCGCCGCCACCCTGGTCCGCTCCGGGGTCACCGACCTGCTGATCGCCAACCGCACGCCGGCCCGCGCCGAGCGCCTGGTGGAGATCCTCGGTCCGGACGTGGCCCGCACCCTGGACCTCGCCAAGGTGCCGCAGGCGCTGGCCGACGTCGACCTGGTGATCTCCTGCACCGGCGCGGCCGGCGTGGTGGTCCGGGCCGAGGACGTCGCCGCCGCGGTCGCCGTGCGCACCGCCCCCGAGCCGCTGGCGCTGCTCGACCTCGCCATGCCGCGCGACGTCGACCACGCCGTGCACGAGCTGGACGGCGCCCTGCTGGTCGACCTGGAGAGCCTCTCCCACGCGCACGCCGCCAGCCCCGGCGCCGGCGACGTCGACGAGGTCACCCGGATCGTCTCCGACGAGGTGACGGCCTTCGGCGCCGCCCAGCGGGCCGCCCGGATCGCGCCGACCGTGGTCGCGCTGCGGGCGATGGCCTCCGACGTGGTCGCCGCCGAGCTGGGCCGGCTGGGCTCCCGGCTGCCCGACCTGGACGAGCGCTCCCGCGCCGAGATCACCCAGACCGTCCGCCGCGTCGTCGACAAGCTGCTGCACGCCCCGACCGTCCGGGTGAAGCAGCTGGCCGCCGAGCCCGGCGGCGCGTCCTACGCGGACGCCCTGCGCGAGCTGTTCGACCTCGACCCGGCGGCCGTGCACGCCGTTTCGGGCACGCCCGTCGGCGGCCGCCCCCAGCCTTCGGCCGGGAGCACCAGATGAACCGTCAGCCATCCCACGAGTACCACCGGGACGATCACCTCATGAATGGTCAACCGCTCACCGAGCAGGCTCCGGCCGCCGCCCTGCGGCTCGGCACCCGGCGCAGCGCGCTCGCCATGGCCCAGTCGGGCATGGTCGCCCGCGAGGTGATCAGGCTCACCGGCCGCCCCGTCGAGCTGGTCGAGATCACCACCTACGGCGACACCTCGCGCGAGGCGCTCGCCCAGATCGGCGGCACCGGCGTGTTTGTCTCCGCCCTGCGGGACGCCCTGCTGGAGGGCCGGATCGACTTCGCCGTGCACTCGCTCAAGGACCTGCCCACCGCCGCGCCCGAGGGCCTGGCGCTGGCCGCCGTCCCCGCCCGCGAGGACGTCCGGGACGCCCTGGTCGCGGCCGAGGGCCTGGCCCTGGACGAGCTGGTGGAGAAGCTGGCCGGGGCCGGTCGCCCGGCCCGGATCGGCACCGGCTCGCCGCGCCGGATGGCCCAGCTGAACGCCTGGGCCCGGGCCCGCGGCGCCCAGCTGGAGACCGTGGCGATCCGCGGCAACGTGGACACCCGGATCGGCTACGTGAGCGCCGGCGAGCTGGACGCCGTGGTGCTGGCCACGGCCGGCCTCAACCGGCTCGGCCGCAGCGCCGAGATCTCCCAGCACCTCGACCCCGAGCTGATGATCCCGGCCCCCGGCCAGGGCGCGCTCGCGATCGAGTGCGCCGCCGCCGACACGGACCTGACCGCCGCGCTCGCCGCACTGGACCACGCCCCCACCCGGGTCGCCGTGGCCGCCGAGCGCGCCCTGCTGGCCACCCTGGAGGCCGGCTGCTCGGCCCCGGTGGCCGCGCTGGCCACCTGGGGCCGGGAGAACGAACTGCAGCTGGACGGGGTGGTCGGCGATCCCGACGGCACCGCCCTGCTGAAGATGTCCGCCAACGGTCCGATCGTCCTCGACGAGACCGCCGAGCAGCAGGCGCGGGCCCTCGGCCACGCCCTGGCCGCCCGGCTGCTCGACGCGGGCGCGGCCACCCTGATGGGGGAGCGAGCCCGATGAGCGAGCGAAGCGAGCGAATCATGAAGAGCTGCGCGTTTCGCGAAGAGACCGCCGAGCGCAGCGAGGTGGGCGCATGAGCCCCACCGCCGCCACCGACGCCCTCTTCCCGGCCGGCCAGCCCACCGGACGGTGCACCTTCCTGGGGGCCGGTCCCGGGGACCCGGGGCTGCTGACCCTGCGCGCGGTCGAGGTGCTGTCCTCGGCCGACGTCCTGGTCGCCGACCCGCTGACCGCGGCCGCCGTGCGCACCCACTGTCCGGCCGGCGTGCAGGTGCACGCCCCGGCCGCCGAGGGCGCCGACTTCGACCTGGCCAAGCTGGTCGCCGAGGCCGTCCGGGCCGGCAAGCACGTGGTCCGCACCGTCGACGGCGACCCGGGCCTGGACGGTTGCGCCGCCGAGGAGATGCTCAGCTGCGCGGGCGACGGGATCCCCTTCGAGGTGATCCCGGGCGTCGCCCAGTCGGTCGGCGTCCCGGCGTACGCGGGCGTCCCGCTGCGCGGCGCGGCCGGCACCGACGTCCGCTTCGTGGACGGCGGCCAGCTGCTGTCCGGCGCCCCGGTCGACCTGGGCGCGCCGGAGACCACCCTGGTGGTCCGCACCACCCTGGGCCAGCTGCCGGCCACCGCGGGCGCGCTGGTCTCCAACGGCCGCAAGCCGGACTCGGCGCTGAGCGCCACGCTGTCCGGCACCACCACCCGCCAGCGGACCTTCACCTCCACGCTGGCCACCATCGCGGCCGACCTCAAGATCGCCCGGGTGCTGCCCTCGCCGGTCTCCGCCCCGGTGGACCCGGCGACCTCGGTGATAGCCGTGGTGGGTGAGCAGGTCGCCCACCGGGCCTCGCACTCGTGGTTCGAGACCAAGCCGCTGTTCGGCTGGAACGTCCTGGTGCCGCGCACCAAGGAGCAGGCCCACGGCCTGTCCGAGCAGCTGCGCTCGTACGGCGCGGTGCCGCAGGAGGTGCCGACCATCGCGGTCGAGCCGCCGCGCACCCCGCAGCAGATGGAGCGGGCCATCAAGGGCCTGGTCACCGGACGCTACGAGTGGATCGCCTTCACCTCGGTGAACGCCGTCCGCGCCGTCCGGGAGAAGTTCGAGGAGTACGGCCTGGACGCCCGCGCGTTCGCCGGGATCAAGGTCGCGGCGGTCGGCGAGACCACCGCCCAGGCCCTGGTGGACTTCGGCGTGAAGCCGGACCTGGTGCCCTCCGGGGAGCAGTCCGCGGCCGGGCTGCTGGAGGACTGGCCGCCGTACGACCCGGTCTTCGACCCGATCGACCGGGTGCTGCTGCCGCGCGCCGACATCGCCACCGAGACCCTGGTGGCCGGCCTGGTCGAGCTCGGCTGGGAGGTCGACGACGTGACGGCGTACCGGACGGTGCGCGCCTCGCCGCCGCCGGCCGAGACCCGCGAGGCGATCAAGGGCGGCGGTTTCGACGCGGTGCTGTTCACCTCGTCCTCGACCGTCCGGAACCTGGTCGGCATCGCCGGCAAGCCGCACAACGTCACGGTCATCGCCTGCATCGGCCCGGCCACCGCGAAGACCGCCGAGGAGCACGGCCTGCGGGTCGACGTGATGGCCCCGGCGCCGTCGGCGGCCGCGCTGGCCCAGGCGCTGGCAGACTTCGGCGCCAAGCGCCGGGACACCGCGACGGCCGCGGGCGAGCCGGTCTACCGGCCCAGCGAGCGCCGTCCGGGATCCCGCCGCAAGGCCCGCTGAGATCCCTCAACTATGGTGCTGGGGGCGGCGGTTCGTCGCCCCCAGCACTGCACAACCGTTCGGAGAGAGAAGCCGTGTCCGCTGAATTCCCGTACGTTCGCCCCCGTCGACTGCGGCAGAGCCCGGCGATGCGCCGACTGGTCGCCGAGACCCGGCTGCACCCGGCGGAGCTGATCCTGCCCGCCTTCGTCAGCGAGGGCATCAGCGAGCCCAAGCCGATCGCCGCGATGCCCGGCGTGGTCCAGCACACCCGGGACAGCCTGCGCAAGGCCGCGGTGGAGGCCGCCGAGGCGGGAGTCGGCGGCATCATGCTGTTCGGCCTGCCCGAGGTGAAGGACGCCGTCGGCTCCGAGGGCACCAATCCGGACGGGATCCTCCAGCGGGCCATCAGCGACGTGGTCGCCGAGGTCGGCGACCGGCTGGTGGTCATGTCCGACCTCTGCCTGGACGAGTTCACCGACCACGGCCACTGCGGCGTGCTGGCCGAGGACGGCAGCGTGGACAACGACGCGACCCTGGCGCGCTACGCCGAGATGGCCGTGGTCCAGGCCGAGGCCGGCGTCCACATGGTCGGCCCGTCGGGGATGATGGACGGTCAGATCGGCGTCGTCCGGCGGGCGTTGGACGCGGCCGGGTACCAGGACGTCAGCGTCCTCGCCTACACCGCCAAGTACGCCTCCGCGCTGTACGGGCCGTTCCGCGAGGCCGTCAACTCATCGCTCAAGGGCGACCGCAAGAGCTACCAGCAGGACCCGGCGAACGCCCGCGAGGCGCTGCGCGAGCTGGAGTTGGACCTCGCCGAGGGTGCGGACCTGGTGATGGTCAAGCCCGCGATGCTGTACCTGGACGTCCTGCGGCAGGTCGCCGACGCCTCGCCGGTGCCGGTGGCCGCGTACCAGATCTCCGGCGAGTACTCGATGGTGGAGGCCGCCGCCGCCAACGGATGGATCGAGCGGGAGCGCACCATCCTGGAGACGCTCACCTCGATCCGCCGGGCCGGCGCCGAGCAGATCCTCACCTACTGGGCGGTCGAGGCCGCCGCGTTGCTCAAGCAGCAGTAGCACCGCTACAGCAGAAGGCCGGGCCGCTCCCCCGCGGGGAGCGGCCCGGCCTTCCTCGTTGCTACTTCCAGCCCTTGATGTGCGCGAAGCCCCCACCGCCGCCGATCAGGTCGGTCGAGGTGGCGGCACCCTCGGCGAAGCCGCCGGCGACGACGTCGGTGGTGTGGCCGACGCCGAAGCCCCCACCGGCCACGAACGGGTGGTCACCGGAGGCGACGATGCCGCCGCCGCCCACCAGGCCGACGTGGGCGAACGCCGGGGTGGCGGCACCGGCGAGCGCGAGCGCGGCGGTGGCGGTCAGGGCGGCCTTGGCCAGCGTGCTCTTCATGGATCTGCCCTCTCTGTGGGGGCGCCCCGCGGCGCCCGTCCTCTGACTGGTGCTGTGACTCTTGTCTGCCAAGCCCGGAGGGCCCGGGGAGCTTCTCCTCCCCGGGCCCTCCGTCCGTGCCGTGCCCCTTGATCAGCCGATCAGGTGCGAGACACCCGCGTCGCCCGAGGACTGGGTGTTCTGGCCGACGTTGCAGATCTGCTTCGGGGTGCTGTTCAGGACGGGCACCTCGACCGGAACCGCGACGCCGACGACGGCGACGGCGATGTTGTGGACCTCCGGCAGGCAGATGTTCGCGTTGTCCAGGGTGTGGAAGTTCGGGCTGCCGTTGCCGTGGGTGCCGGTCTGGTTGGTGCCGCCGTTGCCCTGGACGGAGGTGGCGGCGCCGTCCGAGTCGACGATGGCGGAAGCCGAGCCGGCGGACATCGCGATGGCGGCGGCGGCCAGGCCGGCGGCGGCGAGGGACTTCTTGATCATTTCCGGTTTTCCTCTCAAGGGTGAATCGGGGAGCGATTCGAGGGTGGTTCAGGGGGTGGTGCGGAGGTGGGCTGGGGGAACGTCAGCCGACCAGGTGGGACACGCCCGCGTCGCCGTGGCTCTGGGTGCCCTGGCCCTGGGTGCAGTACTGCTTGCCACCGCTGTTGGCGATCGGGACCTCGACCGGGACGGCCACACCGAGAACGCCGACGGCGATGTTGTGGATCTCGGGGAGGCAGACGTTCGCGTTGTCCAGGAAGTGGAAGTTCGGGCTGTTGTTCCCGACCGTCCCGGTGAAGTTGGTGCCGCCGTTGCCCTCGATGGAGGCGGCCGAGCCGTCCGCGTCACCGATGGCCGAAGCGGGAGCGGCGGCGCCGGCGAGCGCGGCGACGGCCAGGCCGGCGGCGGCGAAGGACTTCTGGATCATGGGGAGATCCCTCTCTGAAATGCTTTCGGTTTCCGTGCGTAGCAACGCGTCGGACGCTCAGACCCGGTCTGCAGTCACTGACGTCCAGATCAAAGAATGACGGCACGGAAGGTTACGGGGATTTTTGAAAAGAGTCCGGGAGGCGCGTCCGAGGGTGGTTTCCGGTCGGATTATTACGCCGAATCGGTTAACGCCCGCAATCCGAACTCCTGGTCACTCGTTGCGCAGATTGCTTTCCGGCTGCGGCCCCGCAGCCCTCCCCGAAGGAACGGTGAAAAGCATGAAGTTCTCCAAGCGGGCCGGCGCGATGCTGTTGGCGGTCGGTGCGGGCGTGCTCGCCTCCCAGGGAGCGGCCTCCGCCGCCCCGGTCAGCCCCGACCAGGTCGGAGCCCTGGAGGACAAGCTGGCCACCCAGCAGGTCCCGGCGGACGTACCGCTCACCCCGCTCGGCAGCCACGTCACGGCCGGCATCCCCACCTCCCTGCTCATGCCGCCGGTGGCCGGCCGGACCACCGACAACGGGCTGCTCCCGGACCACCTGGTGCCCCAGCTGGCCACCGGCAAGGTCGGCCCGAGCGCCAAGGCCCAGCTGCCGCTGCCGCTGGTCGACCAGGGTGCCGACCTCGGTGAGGTGCTGCTGGAGGCCCCGGCCGCGCCGCTCCAGGCCAAGACCCCCGGCCTGGACGTGGGCAAGCCGCTCTCCCTGGTGCACGACGGCACCGGCCAGCTGGCCGACGGCCGGCTCCGGGTGGACGAGGTGGACCCGCACCTGGTGCCCGGCGCCGTGCAGACCGTCCCCGGGGCCACCGCGAGCCTGGGCGGCGACGAGAGCCGGCTCTCCGTCACCGACGAGGCGAACGACCTGGCCAACACCACCACCGCCACCGCCACCGGCGTCCTGGGGCAGACCGACGCGACCGGCACGGCGACCTCGACCGTCACCGGCCTCGTCCAGCAGAGCGGCCTGGCCGACCTCACCCAGCTCTGAGCCCAGCTCCGAGCCCGGCTCCGAGCCCGGCACTGCGCCCGGCACTGAGCCCGGCTCCGGGCTGCCGCCCGACGCGCCGGAGCCCGGCACCCCTGGCCACCAGGAGGGGTGCCGGGCTCCGGCGCGTCCGCGGTCAGCCCGGCAGGACGCCGGAGAGCCCGCCCACCAGCGGGAGGTCCTTGACCCCGCCGCCCGCGCTCAGCGGTCCGGTCAGCGTGCCGGTGCCCACCGGGGCCAGGCCCTGGTCCGGCCGGACGGTCGCCCCGTTGTTGAGCACGTCGGCCGAGGAGTTGGCCCACGGGTCCAGGCGCAGGCTCTTGATCGGCGCGACGCCGTAGCCGAGGCCGGCCGTCGTCCCGTTCAGCGCCTGCCCGACGTCGGTCTTCGCCAGCGTGGCCGGGCCCGCGGCGGGCTCCTGCCCGGCGGCGGGAGCGGCCTGCGCCGAACCCGCGCCGAGCAGCACCACGGCGCCCACGGCGGCGGCCAGCCCGGCCCCGCCCTTCTTCGAAACCATGCGGTTCACCCTTCGGTGGAGTGCGGCCCGGCCCGGCGGAACCCGAGGGAGGGGCCCTGAGCATCCGGACGTCCCGTCCGGAGAAACCGAACTGCCCCCCGGCCGGCTGGTCGGGGGGCAGGACGGCCGAAACGCGTGCCGATCGGGGATCAGCAGTCGTCCGCGGGCTGCGGGTGCATCTCGACGTTGGCGCAGCTGTTGCCGAAGGCCGGGTTCAGCAGGCCGATCACGTCGATGGAGTTGCCGCACAGGTTGATCGGGATGTGCACCGGGACCTGGATCTGGTTGCCGGAGGCGACACCCGGGGAGCCGGCGGCCACGCCCTCGGCGCCCGAGCTGGCGGCGGCGGAGCCCGCCGCGCCCATCACCAGGCCGGCAGCGGCGGCGGAGAGGACGGCGACCTTCTTCACGTTCTGCATGGGGGTTGATCTCCTCGATCACACACGGGTGGAGCGCGCCGCGCCCCGGCGCTGCGGGGCGCGGCACGGGCTCGGTGAATCAGCTGTCGCCGGGTCGGCGACCGCGGGTTCAGCCGACGTTGGCGCAGGAGTTGCCGAACGCCGGGTTCAGCAGGCCGATCACGTTGACGGTGTTGCCGCAGACGTTCAGCGGGATGTGGATCGGCACCTGGATCTGGTTGCCGGAGAGCACGCCGGGGGAGCCGGCGGCCACACCCTGGGCGCCCGAGCTGGCGAACGCGCCGCCCGCGGCACCGAGCACCAGGCCGGTGGTGGCCAGCGACAGGATGGCGGCCTTCTTGAGGTTACGCATGTCTGTTCCTCCGATTTCTGCCCGACGCAAGGGGAATGTCGGGAAACGGGCGAGTACGAATACTCACCCGAACGGTTCAGGGATTGCCGTGTTTGTCACTCCGGCGGCGCACACCGGCGTGTTGCGCCCGTGGCTCGGGCGTCGACGCAGCCGCCGCGTTCTTCCGGTACCTCGCGAACATTTCCCGCACGGCCGGGAACGGTCCGGACAGAGGTGCGACCGGGAATTCCCGGTCAGGCGTTCAGGCGGTGTCGCCGAACGCCGGGTTCTGGGGGGCCCGCCACGTCGACCGGCCCGCCGTGGGCCGCGGTGCCGACGTGGCCGTGGGCGAGCTGCGCATGGGCGGTACTCGATTCGTGTGAGCAGGGCCTGGTGGATCGTCTTCGTGAGGGAGAACGAGGCAGCACGCGAGGGGAAACGGTCCGGACCGGTGATCACCCGAATGCCGGTCGGCGGCCGGATTGCTCCAGACGGGTGACAGTGCGGGCACCGTCGCAACCGCTCCGGACGGGTGTCGTTCTAGATGTCGCACTCCCCGTGCATCTCTGTATGAACAGTCAGGAGGCTCGCATGAGCATCAAGAAGACCGCCGCCGTCGGCGCGGCCGTGGTGGGCATCGTGGCCGCCGGCGCCGGCACCGCCATGGCCAGCTCCGGCGCCGAGGGTGTCGCTGCGGGTTCCCCCGGCGTCATCTCGGGCAACCAGATCCAGATCCCGGTGCACGTTCCCGTCAACCTGTGCGGCAACAGCGTCGACATCGTGGGTCTGCTGAACCCGGCGTTCGGCAACCACTGCGCCAACGTGGGCTGAACCCACCCCCGGTTCGGCCGGTGAGAGCCGCCGTTCCGTGCTTCCCTCCTGGGGCGCGGAACGGCGGCTCTTTTTCGTGCTCTCCCGGGTCCTTCCGGGTCCGCTCGTGCCCTCCCGTGCCGCCGCCGTTCCGGGGGCGGTTTCCCGGTGCTGTCACGAGCCTTGTTGCACTACTTGTCAGTACCTAGAATGTGAGACCTGCTCACCTTTTCGGCACCTCTCTTGCCCCGCACCGCCCGGCAGCACGGGCCGGGCGGCCCCCACCCCCGCAAGGAGTCGCGTGTGATCAGGTTCCGCACCCCCGCTGCGCGGCGGGCGCGAACGGGCTCGTCCCGGTCCGCCGCACTGCTCGCCACCGGCGTCCTCGTCGCCACCCTCGGTCTGGCCGGCGCCCCCGCCGCGTTCGCCGACAGCGCCCCGGCTCCCGCCCCGGCGCCCACCCGCCCGGCCGCGATCGTCGCCCTCGGCGACAGCGCCATCTCCGGGGAGGGCGCCGGCACCGACACCAACGACGGCTACTTCCCGGAGACCGACACCTCCACCAACTACTGCCACCGGCACCCCAAGTCGGAGATCTTCACCACCGACATCCCCGGGGTCACCCCGATCGACCTGGCCTGCTCCGGCGCCCAGACCGGCGACCTGGTCAGCGACCCCGAACTGGCCAAGATCACCGGCGGTGGCAGCGGCGACTTCGGCGAGCCCAAACAGGACGTCAAACTCGCCGACACGGCGGCCGAGTACGACGTCAAGATGGTCGTCGTCACCATCGGCGCCAACGACGACTTCGACTTCAGCGGCATCATGATGCACTGCCTCGCGCAGTACTTCCCGATCCCCAAGGACCAGGGCTGCCGGGACACCATCGGCAGCGACGAGATCCGCCGGCGGGCCAAGGCGGTCCAGCCCAAGGTGGTCGCCGCGCTGCAGAACATCCGGCAGACCATGCGCCGGGCCGGCTACGCCGACTCCTCGTACCAGCTGGTCTACCAGTCGTACTTCGACCCGATCACCCCGGACATCCGGCGCAACGACTACCTCGGCAAGATCGCCGACGGCTGCCCGGCCTTCCCCGAGGACCTCGCCTGGGGCCACAACCTGGTGGTCCCCACGCTCAGCGACGCGCTCCGCGGCGCGGCCGAACAGGTGCCCGGCGTCCGGTACTTGGACCAGCGGCGGGTCGCCTTCGGGCACGAGGTCTGCGCGGAGTGGACGAGTTCGCCGTACGAGTACAGCAACGGGGACGTCATCAACCTCTCCGAGTGGGCCCGCAACGGCTGCGACTCGCAGATCGGCATCCCCGGGCTGTGCATGAACATGGTCCGCCAGTCGTACCACCTGCGGGTGGCCGGCTACCGCGGCGAGGGCGTCTGCCTCGGCCAGTTCTTCGCCAAGCCGGACCAGACGGAGGCGTACTGCACCCTCAACCAGCAGAACACCACCTCGATCCAGCCGCTCACCCCCGGCAAGCCCTTCGGTGACACCCCCGAGGACGGCTCCTGGTACCAGCTCACCAACGCGGCCACCGGCAACGCCCTCGACCTCACCGGCGGCGGCAGCTACGGCGACTCCACCAACGGCCGGGCCGCCATCAGCTACCCGGCGACCGGCGGACTGAACCAGTCCTTCGTCCTGGAGGCGAAGGCCGGCGGCAGCTACGAGCTGGACTTCAGCGGCAACCGCGGCATGTGCCTGGACGCCAACGCGGCCTCCACCGCGCCCGGCACCCGGATCCAGCAGTGGGGCTGCAACGGCGGCGCCAACCAGCACTGGGTGTTCACACCGGCCGGCAACGGCAACTACCGGATCGCCGACTCGGCGGACCCGACCAAGGTCCTGGCGGCCGGCGCCACCCTCGACGCCAAGGGCAACCCCTACGTCGAACTCGCCACCGACACCGGCGCCCCCACCCAGCTCTGGCAGCTCACCAAACTCGGCATCGTCTACCTCCACAGCTGACCCCAGCCGACCTCAGCCCGCCGCCGCCCCCACCCGGGCGGCGGCGGCCGCACCCAGCGGGTAGGCCGTCTCCACCGGCAACAGCGCGGCATCCCGCTCCCGCCGCACCCGGTCCGCCAGCGCCGTGACGTCCGTGATGCCCCGGATCCACTCGTCCGCGTAGCGCCGCACCGCCTCGCCGCGCAGCCCGACCTGGATCGTCCGCCACTCCAGCGCCCGCAGGTCCGGCCCGCGCTCCGGATCCCACTGCACCCGCACCGGGCTCTGCCGCAGCTCCCGCTTCCAGGCCGCCTGCGAGGCGTGCACCCGCCCGGTGTAGCCGCTCAGCACGGCCCGCTCCAGCGCCCAGTCGAAGCCCTCGCGGCTGATCTCCAGGGCCAGCACCCGCTCCTGGCCGGGGCTCCGGCCCCAGTCGCTGCGGTGCATCATCCAGAGGAACGAGGGCTTGATCCAGGTCATCCGGTCCCGCTGGAACGCCTCCGGGAACCGCCCCTCGGCCGCCGCCGGTTCGGCGATCGCCGGCGGGAAGGCCTGGTAGACGGTGAGGGTGTCAGCGGTGTGGAGCGCCCGGATCTGGTGCTTCGGCGGCTGGAGCGGCATGCGGGCATCGTCGGGGGCGGCGGCGGCCGGGCGCCACGGGTTTTCCGGGGCGGGCGGGGGCGGGGTGGGGTGCGGGGGTGTGCCGTAGGCTCTCCGGAACGTCGTTGCGCCGGAGCCGCGCGCACCATGAGCGGGGCGGGGAGTACCCAGAGCAGATGAGCACGGCATCGAGCACCGAGTCGTCCAGCACCGAACCGTCCAGCGCCGCTCCGGTGGCCGGGCCGGGGGAGCCGGTCGAGGAGCGGGCGGACCGTACGCCCGGCCGGTTCATGGCGCTGGTGGACCGCTTCGCGCCCGCGCTGGGCGCGTATGCGGTGGTCAAGGCGATCGGCCTGACCGTGTTCCTGATGCTGCTGGAGCACACCGGCGACTACTTGAAGAAGCAGCCCGGCCGGGGCGGCGGCGCCCACTCCTGGGACGTGCTGGGCACCTGGGACGGCGTCTGGTACCAGCGGATCGCCGAGAACGGCTACGACCCGCAGCTGATCGAGCTGCACGGGTTCCCGCTGGCCACCTACTACGAGAACTCCTCCGCCTTCTTCCCGCTCTACCCGTGGCTGATGCGGCTGGTCGGCGCGGTCACCGGCCTCGGCCCGTACGGCTCCGGGATAGCGGTCTCGGTGCTCGCCTCGCTGGTCGCCGCGGCCGGGATCTTCGCGATCGCGGAGCGGCTCGCGGGGTTCCGGGCCGGTGTGATCGCCGCGGTGGTCTGGGGCCTGTTCCCGGGCTCGGGCGTGGAGTGGGCAGTCTACTCGGACTCGCTGTTCGTCGCGCTGTCCACCTGGGCCTGCTACTGCGTGATGACCCGCCGCTGGCTCGCGGCCGGGCTGCTGGCCCTGGTCGCGGGCCTGAACCGGCCGACGGCGGCCGCGCTGATCGCGGCGGTGTCGATCGCCGCGCTGGTCGCCCTGGTGCGCCGCACCGACGGGGTGGCCCGCCCGCTGACCGCGATGCTGATCACCCCGTGGGGCCTGTTCGGCTACGTCGCCTGGGTGGGCTGGCGGATGGGCGACTGGGGCGGCTACTTCAAGCTCCAGCGCGGCGCCTGGAACCGCTACTTCGACTTCGGCGCCTCCACCGTGCGCACGGTGATGGACGTGATCACCGGCCACTGGGACTTCTGGCAGTCCAATCCGGTGCCGGACCTGATCGCGATCGCCCTGCTGATCGCCCTGCCCGGCCTGCTGGTGCTGCTGGCGCGGGCCCGTCCGCCGCTGGTGCTGTGGGTCTTCACCGCGCTGACCGTCTTCACGGCGCTGAGCAGCAACCAGATCTTCGGCAACATCTCCCGCTACCTGCTGCCGGCCTTCCCGCTGTGCATCGGCCTGGCGGTGGCGCTGCGCAAGGTGCGGACCTCCTCGCTGGTCGGGCTGTTCGCGATGCCGGTGATCGCGGCGGGCTGGTACGCGGGCTATGCGCTGTTCGAGTTGGGTATCCCGTAACCCCGATGTTGGTTGGCTACGGGATCATCCGGCAGCAGACGGGCCGTTGCTAATCTCGGACGTATGACGACGACCCCGCCCGTGCGCCAGATCCGCGACATCTCCGGCCTGCTGGACCACGCGAGCCACGTGCTGGCGACTCGGATGGCGGCCGCCTTCACCGAGCTCGGGATCACCCCGCGCGCGTACGGCGTGCTGTTCCACGCGCAGGAGACCGAGCGCACCCAGATCCAGCTGGCCGAGCTGGCGGACCTCGACAAGACCACCATGGTGGTCACCGTCGACGAGCTGGAGAAGGCGGGCCTGGCCGAGCGCCGCCCGTCCGCCACCGACCGCCGGGCGCGGATCATCTCGGTCACCGAGGCGGGCGAACGCGCCGTCGAGCAGGGCACCGCGATCGCCGACCGGGTCCACCGGGAGGTGCTGGAGGCGCTGCCGCGGCCCGAGCAGGAGGTCTTCGTCTCGGCCCTGTCCCGCCTGGTGGACGGGCACCTGGCGGAGCCGGTCGAGAGCGAACGCACCGTCCGACGGGCCCGCCGCTCCCGCGGCTGACCCGCCCGGGGAGCCGATCCCGGGTCAGGGGAAATCGACGGACCGTCAACCACCCTTGCCCCGAGCGGCGTTCAGCGAGCCGGGCGCGGTGCGCTCAGGGCCAGACCAGGCAGTACAGCTGGTGCCCGGCGTCGTGCAGCCGGTTGGCGAAGTCCTGCCACTCGTGCAGCATGCTGTAGATCACGAAGGCGTCGCGCGGTCCGCGGCGGTCCGGGACGGTGGACCAGATGAAGGCGGCCGCGCCGAGTTCGGTCTCGTCCGCCTTGCGCAGCGGCTCGACCACGTTGTGCGGGAGTTGGACGACCGCGTAGTCGGGGTGCAGCACGACGAGTTCCAGCGGCGGCACCTGGTGCAGCGGGACGCCCTGGATGCCGGTGAGGACCATGGCGCTCATGGTCTCCGGCTTGATCTTGGTGGAGAGGTGGCCGGTGGGGGAGCCGCTGGTCTCCATCAGGTCGCCGAGCCGCCCCAGCGCGCCGAGTTCGCCGGCGTCCAGGCCCAGCCCGCCCGGGCCGAGGGCGGTGGGGACTCTGGCGGCGGTGGCGCGGTCCGGTGCGCCGAAGTACTTGTACGTCACCCCCACGTGTCCCTCACCCCGCCTCTCGCCGCCGCGACGACCACGACCCGTACCCGCTCCCGTACCCCCGCGTGCGGTCTCGGCGGGCCTGCGGGGGCCACCCGCTGCCTCGTCGAACCCGTCCTGCGCCTCGGACACTCGGACCATCCTCACCGGAACTCGCCGGAATCGACAGACCCCCGCACGTCCGGCGTCCCGCCGGCCGTGCTCCTTACCGTCATTCGCCGCCGTGCCTACTCGCGGGCCGTACCCACCAGCGGCACACAGCAGTCCTCTCCACACCCCTGTACACAACCGGAGCGCTCGCGCACTCTGTGCACACAGTCTGACTGGTCCGTGTGACGGAACAACCAGCGGCCCCGCCCGTACACCACCGCCACGGGCGACCGTCAGGGACAACCGTACAGACAACGGTGCCCGGATCATCGTTCCAGATGATCGGGCCGGACATGCAGAGCCCAAGGACACGATTTGAGACCATGTCTCCCGTGAGCTACCCCTACGAAGCCCCCCAGTCCCAGTCGCTGTTCGATCGTGCCTCCGTGGTCACGCCCGGCGGCGTCAACTCCCCGGTGCGCGCCTTCCGCGCGGTCGGCGGCACACCGCGCTTCATGGTGTCCGGCACCGGCCCCTACCTCACCGACGCCGACGGCCGCGAGTACGTCGACCTGGTGTGCTCGTGGGGTCCGATGATCCTCGGCCACGCGAACCCGGCCGTGATCGAGGCCGTCCAGCGGGCGGTCTCCCGCGGCACCTCCTTCGGCACGCCCGGTCAGGGCGAGGTCGAGCTGGCCGAGGAGATCGTCTCCCGGGTGGCCCCGGTCGAGCAGGTCCGCCTGGTCTCCTCCGGCACCGAGGCCACCATGTCCGCGATCCGGCTCGCCCGCGGCTTCACCGGCCGGGCGAAGGTGGTCAAGTTCGCCGGCTGCTACCACGGTCACGTGGACGCGCTGCTGGCCGCCGCCGGTTCCGGCGTGGCCACCTTCGGCCTGCCGGACACCCCGGGCGTCACCGGCGCCCAGGCCGGCGACACCATCGTGCTGCCGTACAACGACCTGGCCGCCGTCGAGCAGGCCTTCGCCGCCCACCCGGGCGAGATCGCCTGTGTGATCACCGAGGCCTCGCCCGGCAACATGGGCGTCGTCCCGCCGCTGCCCGGCTTCAACGCCGGCCTGGCCCGGCTCTGCCGGGACAACGGCGCGCTGTTCGTCTCCGACGAGGTGATGACCGGCTTCCGCGTCTCCAAGGCCGGCTGGTACGGCCTGGAGGCGGCGCACGAGGGCTGGGCGCCGGACCTGCTGACCTTCGGCAAGGTCATGGGTGGCGGCTTCCCGGCCGCGGCCTTCGGCGGCCGGGCCGACGTGATGGCCCACCTGGCCCCGGCCGGCCCGGTCTACCAGGCGGGCACCCTGTCCGGGAACCCGGTCGCCACCGCGGCCGGCCTGGCCCAGCTGCGCGGCTGCACCGACGAGGTGTACGCGACGGTGGACGAGGTCTCCGCCGAGATCTCCGGCCTGGTCTCCGAGGCGCTCACCAAGGAGGGCGTGGCGCACCGGCTGCAGACCGCCGGGAACATGTTCTCGGTGTTCTTCACCGAGGCGCAGGTCACGAACTACGACCAGGCGAAGACCCAGGAGGCGTTCCGCTACACCGCCTTCTTCCACGCGATGCTGGCCGAGGGCGTCTACCTGCCGCCGTCCGCCTTCGAGTCCTGGTTCGTCTCGGCGACCCACGACGCCCGGGCGATCGAGCGGATCGCCGCCGCGCTGCCGGCCGCGGCCCGCGCCGCTGCCGCCGCCACGGCCTGAGCCCCCTCCAGACCACAGGAGCAGTTGAGAAGTGAGCGCCAAAGAGATCACCGTCGTCCACGTGATGCGCCACGGTGAGGTGCACAACCCGGAGGGCGTGCTGTACGGCCGCCTGCCGGGCTACCACCTGTCCGAGCTGGGCCGCCAGATGGCCGACCGGGTCGCCGAGGACCTCGCCGGGCGGGACATCACCCACGTGGTGGCCTCCCCGCTGGAGCGGGCCCAGGAGACCGCCGAGCCGATCGCCAAGGCGCACGGCCTGGAGGTCGCGGTGGACCCGCGGCTGATCGAGGCGGAGAACGTCTTCGAGGGCAAGACCTTCGGCGTCGGCGACGGCTCGCTGCGCAACCCGGGCTACTGGAAGTACCTGACCAACCCGTTCAAGCCCTCCTGGGGCGAGCCGTACCTCGACCAGGTGGTGCGGATGATGGGTGCGCTCGGCGCCGCCCGGGACGCGGCCCGCGGGCACGAGGCGGTCTGCGTCAGCCACCAGCTGCCGGTCTGGATCCTCCGCTCCTTCGTGGAGCGCCGCCGGCTCTGGCACGACCCGCGCAACCGGCAGTGCTCGCTGGCCTCGCTGACCAGCTTCACCTTCGAGGGCGACAGCATCGTCTCGGTCGGGTACCGCGAGCCGGCCCGTGACCTGCTGCCGGCGCACCTGGTCGGCAAGGGCCGCAAGGGCGACAAGCCGGTGGGCAGGAGCTTCGGCGCCTGAGGCCCGTAAGCGGTGCGTAAGTATGACTTCGGGTCACCTGACGAAAGTCGGGTGGCCCGAAGTCTTCGCAGGTCAGAGGGTGTGCGACGCGCAAGGTAGGACCCCGGCGAACCCGCTCGGAACTCCATGCGAAACTTTTCACATGTCTGCCATGACGCGCCCCCGTCCCCGTGTCGCCGCAGCCGCCGCCACAGTCGCCGCCGCTGCGCTCGTCCTCACCGGCTGTTCCTCCTCGGGCTCGTCGAGCAGCAGCGAGGGGCAGGTCGGGTTCGTGACCGTCAAGGGGACCAACCTGTCGAAGGCGGACACCGGCAAGCGCGGGGACGCGCCGGACATCTCCGGGGAGACCCTGGAGGGCAACCAGGTCAAGCTCTCCGACTACCGCGGCAAGGTCGTGGTGCTGAACGTCTGGGGCTCCTGGTGCGGGCCGTGCCGGGCCGAGGCGAAGAACCTCCAGGCCGTCGCGGACGAGTACAAGGACAAGGGCGTCCAGTTCCTGGGCATCAACACCCGGGACACCGACAAGACCAACGCCGTCCGCTTCGAGCAGGAGCAGGGCGTCTCCTTCCCGAGCATCTTCGACCCGGCCGGCACCCAGCTGCTCAAGTTCCCCAAGGGCAGCCTCAACCCGCAGTCCATCCCGACCACCCTGGTCGTCGACCGCGACGGCAAGCTGGCCGCCCGCGCCGTCGGCGGGACGACCCAGGAGGCGCTGGAGTCGATCGTCCAGCCGGTGGTCGCGGAGCAGCAGCAGTGAGTGGGCCGCTGAACGCCGCCGCCCTCCCGCTGGCCGACACCTTCACCACGGTCCAGAGCGGGGCGCTGCTCGCCGCCGCGCCGGTCGCGCTCGCGGCCGGGCTGGTCTCGTTCTTCTCGCCCTGCGTGCTGCCGCTGGTGCCCGGCTACCTGTCGTACGTGACGGGCTTCTCCGCCGCCGACCTCGCGGACGCCCGCGGCGCCAAGCGCGGCCGGATGCTGCTCGGGGCGACCCTGTTCATCCTCGGCTTCACCGTGGTCTTCGTCTCCGGCGGGGCGCTGTTCGGCCAGTTCGGCAACACCCTGCAGGAGCACAAGCGGGCCATCGCGATCGTGCTCGGCTCGCTGACCGTGGTGATGGGCCTGGCCTTCATGGGCCTGGTGCCCGGCCTGAGCATGCGCGAGGTGCGCTCGCACCGCCGCCCGGCCGTCGGCCTGCTCGGCGCGCCGCTGCTGGGCATGGTGTTCGGCGTCGGCTGGACGCCCTGCATCGGCCCGACCCTGGCGGCCGTCCAGACGCTGTCGCTGAACCAGGCGGACGCGGCGCGCGGGGCCCTGCTGATGACCTTCTACTGCCTGGGCCTCGGCGTACCGTTCATCGTGGCCGCGCTGGCCTTCCGCCGGGCGCTGGGCGCCTTCGGGTGGGTCAAGCGGCACTACCCGCTCGTGATGCGGATCGGTGGCGGCATGCTCGTCGCGGTCGGTCTGCTGCTCGTCACCGGGATCTGGGATTCCTGGATGAGCGAACTGCAGTCCTGGACCGCCGACTCCCAGATCGGAATCTGACCGTGAGCAAGACCACGACCGATACCGAGCTGCCCCCGGCGCCGGACGACGCCGCCGCCGCCGAACGGCTCAGCACCGCGCCGGTCGAGTCCGAGGGACCGACCGGCATAGGGGTGCTCGGCTGGGCGCGCTGGATGTGGCGCCAACTGACCTCGATGCGGGTCGCCCTGATCCTGCTGTTCCTGCTGTCGCTGGCCGCCATCCCGGGCTCGCTGATCCCGCAGAACGGCCAGAACCAGTTCAAGGTGCAGACCTGGAAGGCGCAGCACACCGCGGTCGCGCCGATCTACGAGAAGCTCCAGCTGTTCGACGTCTACAGCTCGGTCTGGTTCTCCGCGATCTACATCCTGCTGTTCGTCTCGCTGGCCGGCTGCATCATCCCGCGCACCTGGCAGTTCGTCGGCGTGCTGCGCTCCCAGCCCCCGGCCGCCCCGCGCAACCTGACCAGGATGCCGGTGTACGCGGTCTGGCGCACCGGCGCGGAGCCGGAGCAGGTGAACGCGGCCGCCCACCGGCTGCTGCGCAAGCGCGGCTTCCGGGCGAACCTGTCCGGCGGCTCGGTGGCCGCCGAGAAGGGCTACCTGCGCGAGGTCGGCAACCTGCTGTTCCACCTGTCGCTGTTCGCGCTGCTCGGCGGCTTCGCCTGGGCCAGCCTGGCCTCCGGCACCGGCGGCAAGCTGATGGTCGAGGGCCAGGGCTACTCCAACACCATCACCCAGCTCGACGACTTCACCGGCACCCGGTTCTACGGCAACCAGGACCTCGACCCCTTCTACCTCAAGCTCGAGAACTTCACCTCGAAGTTCCAGAACACCGGTGACCAGATGGGCGCCGCCCGCCAGTTCACCGCGAACGTGGAGTACTACGAGGGCAGCGACGAGTCGAAGGTGAAGAAGGGCACGATCGAGGTCAACCACCCGCTGGAGATCGGCGGCAGCAAGGTCTTCCTGATCGGCCACGGCTACGCCCCGGTGATCACCGTGAAGAACGGCAAGGGCGACGTGGTCTACCACGACGTCGTGCCGTTCCTGCCGCAGGACGCCAACCTGACCTCGACCGGCGTGGTGAAGGCCTCCGACTACGGCGTCGGCCCGGACGGCAACAAGACCCAGCTGGGCTTCTCCGGCTTCTTCCTGCCGACCGCCCCGCTGAGCTTCGCCGGCACCGGCCCGGTCTCGCTGTTCCCCGGCGACGCCGCCCCCGAGCTGGTGCTGAACGCCTTCGCCGGCGACCTCGGCACCGACTCCGGCCTGCCGCAGAACATCTACCAGCTGAACACCTCCAAGCTCACCCAGCTGCAGCAGGACGGCCAGCCGGCCAAGGCCCTGCTCAAGCCCGGCCAGGGCTGGACCCTGCCGGACGGCTACGGCACCGTCACCTTCGAGGGCTACAAGCAGTGGGCGAGCTTCAACGTCTCGCACCGCCCCGGCAACGAGATCGCGCTGACCGGCGCGGTGCTGGCGATCCTCGGCCTGATCGGCTCGCTGTTCATCCAGCGCCGCCGAATCTGGGTGCGGGCGGTGGCCCTGCCGGGCGGCGGCACCCAGGTGGAGCTGGCCGGCCTGGCCCGCAGCGAGTCGGCGAAGATCGCCGAGGAGCTGGCCGAACTCGCGGTGGACCTCCAGGACGACGCCCCGGCGTCGGAGGAGGACCAGGAAGCAGACGAAGCGCCGGAAGACCCCGCAGCAGAAGACCCCACAGCCCCTGCCGACCAGAACTCCAAGGAGTAGACGGTGCACCTCGCCTCGGGAGTCGACCCACAGCTGGCCGACCTCTCCAACAAGCTGATCTATTCGGCGATGGCGGTCTACACGATCGCCATGTTCGCCCACATGTTCGAGTGGACGTTCGGTAGCAAGGGCGCGGTCGCCGTCCGCTCCAAGGAGCAGTCCGGCAACCTGGCCGAGACCGTCGCCGCGGCGGAGCCCAAGGCCGCCAAGAAGGTCACCGTCACCGTGGCCGGGGCGAAGGGCGGCACCACCACGCTGACCCGCACCGTCCTGGCGGGCGAGGGTGCGACGGTGGTCACCGGCGGGCGCGGCGAGGACGAGGTGGACGGCCCGGGCGCGGCCGGCACCAGCGAGAAGGCCGACCTGGCCGGCCGGATCGCGGTCTCGCTGACCGTCCTCGGGCTGCTGCTGCACGGCGGCGGCATCGTCGCCCGCGGCCTCTCGGTGTCCCGCTGGCCGTGGGGCAACATGTACGAGTTCTCCTGCGCCTTCGCCTTCACGATGACCGCCACCTACCTGGTGCTGCTGGCCGCGCGGAAGAACGTCCGCTGGCTCGGCCTGCCGGTCGCCGTCGCGGCGCTGCTGACCCTCGGCATCGCCACCCAGGTGCTGTACACCGACTCCGAGCAGCTCGTCCCGGCGCTGCACTCGTACTGGCTGGCGATCCACGTCTCCACCGCGATCTTCTGCGGCGGCGCCTTCTACGCGGCGTTCATCGCCACCCTGCTCTACCTGGGCAAGGACTCGTTCGACAAGCGGATGGCGGCCGGCCTGACCACCGGCCCGCTGGGCACCTCGGCCTCGATCTGGCGCCGGCTGCCCGCCGCGTCCACCTTCGACAAGCTGTCGTACCGGATCAACGCCCTGGTCTTCCCGCTGTGGACGTTCACCATCATCGCGGGCGCGATCTGGGCCGAGGCCGCCTGGGGCAAGTACTGGGAGTGGGACCCGAAGGAGACCTGGTCGTTCATCACCTGGGTCGCCTACGCCTGCTACCTGCACGCCCGCGCGACGGCCGGCTGGAAGGGCCGCAAGGCCGCCTACCTGGCACTGGCCGCCTTCGCCTGCTGGCTCTTCAACTACTACGGCGTGAACATCTTCGTCACCGGCAAGCACTCGTACGCGGGGATCTGACCGGAGGCACGCACCCACCGGCCCGGCTTTCCGCACGAGATCGCCGGGCCGAGGTGCAAGAGGGGTACGACGTGCCGGCCGTCCGTGCCGGTACGGGGAGGAACGAGGAGGAGATCGCGCAATGGAGTGCGACGAGGTCATGCTGACCGTCCGAATCACCGCCGCCGAGCGCATGTTGCTCCGACGGCTCGCCCAGGGACACCGGAGCGACGTGTCCGAAGTGGTGGCCGACGCTCTGCTGGACATCATCCCCACGCTCAGCGCGCCGGGGGACGCCTACCGGCTGCTGGGCGCCCTCGCGACGCCCGCGCCGTGCGCGCTGACCGTCTGGCTGCCGACCGCACTGGCCGACCTGCTGGTGCCCGGTGCGGCCCGGATCGCCCAGATCACCGAGGTCCGGATCGAGTCGGCCAGCGCGGCCCTGGGCGCGGCGCTGCGGCTCTGGCTGGCCCAGGACCCGGTCCGGCTGGCGGCCAACCTCAGCGTGATGCACGCCGGGCGGCGGCCGTCCGCGCTGGTGGCCGCCTGACCCCCGGCCCGCCGGACCCCGGCCCACCTGACCTCGCGCCGGGCCTCAGCTCGCCAGCGGCAGCAGGCCGGTCGCGGTGGGGCGGCCCTCGAAGGCGTCCCGCCGGACCGGCACCCGCGGACCGTCGACCGGCTCGGTGAGCAGCCGGCACTCGGCCGCCGTCCGCCCGTCCTGGAGCAGTCGCACCAGGACGGGGGTGCGGCGGCCGTCCGGTGTCCGCTCGCGGACGGCCCGGACGAAGCACGGCCGGTCCAGCTCGATGTAGTGGTCGAAGGCGGTCACCAGCTCGACCGGCACCACCGGCTCGGGGTGGTGCAGCCGCTGGGCGGCCTGCCGGGCGGCCTCCAGCACCAGCATCCCGGGCACGTGGTCGAGCCCGTGGTCGAACAGCACCGGGTGCCCGGCGTCGGCGCGCAGCAGCCAGGTGTCCGGCCGCAGGGTCGGGCTGAGCACCACGTCCGCGGCCTGCGCCCGCCCGACCAGCTCGGGCGCGGCGGGCTCCGGCGGGCGCGGCGGGGTGGCGGCGCCGCGGCCGGGGCCGCGCAGCCGCCGGTACGAGGCGGGGGTGACCACCCGCAGCTGGCCGTCGCCGTGGCCGATCCGCCGGCCGTCCCGGGTGACCTCGGCGTGCACCCGCAGCGAGGCCAGCCGGCCGTGCCGCATCCGGACGTCCTGGCAGCCGACGGTGAGCATCAGCGAGGCCGGGTCGGCGGTGACCGCGAGGCCGGGCAGGCCGGCCTCGCCGAGCGCGTAGCCGAGCTCCTCCATGACGAAGTGGTGGTCGCGCGGCACCCCGAAGCCGGCGTGGCCGATCAGCAGCCCGGCCTGCCGGACGGTCTCGGCCATCAGCACCGGGTCGTGGTAGCGGTCCCCGGGCAGCCGGTAGAAGCCGTGCAGCCGGGGCCACTGGGCGCCGAGCAGGAAGTCGTACGGGCCGGTGGCCTGCCAGCCGGTGAGGAACACCTCGGAGACCGAGGCGCGGTGCACCAGGTGCCGGGAGACGGTCCGGTCGTGGAAGTCGTAGCCGGTGCCGGAGTGGCCGGTGCCGGAGTGGGTGCCGTAGCCGGTGCCGGGGTGGGCGTACGGGCCGTGGGCGTCCGGCTCTACGATCAATGGCATGACTGGCCCCAGCTCCAGGGTGTCGGTCGAGCGCCCGCCACGGACGCCCCACAGCAAAACATACATACCACCCGGTTTGTCTTCTACGGCCGGGGGTGGCCCGTCGCAAGACCCGGACCGACCACGCTACCTGGCCTCTGGTCTGCGGGAATGCCTGAACTGGGGACGGCAGACCTTGGGCGGGGGGTGGTCCCCGCTGGACGGCGGGGTCGACACAGGCGCTAGATTAGATACCAACCATGCGGTTTCGGCCAGTGCCCTCCGCATGCGAGGCGTCGCCTCCGACCGAGGGCGCGCCGACAGCGGCCGGGTGGGGCGGGGAACGCGTCCGGCGGAGTCCGGGGGGATCAGTGGTCAAGCAGGAACGCGCGGGGCGGACCAGGCGGGCCGTGCTGCTCGCCGCCGCGGACACCTTCGCGGGGGCCGGGTTCGAGGCCGCCAGCCTGGTCGACATCAGTCGCCGGGCCGGGGTGAGCAAGGGCGCCCTCTACTTCCACTTCGTCTCCAAGCAGGCCCTCGCCGACGGTGTGCGGGCCGCCGCCGGACGGGAGATCGGCGCGGCCGCGCTGCGCGCCCTGCGCACCGAGGACCGGGCCGTCCAGGCACTGATCGACTTCTCGCACGAGCTGGCCCGGTTGCTGCGCGAGGACGTGGTGGTCCGGGCCGGCGTCCGGCTCGGCCGCCAGGGCCTGCGGCTGGCCGACGGCTGCGCCGGACCGGGCACCGCCTGGCGCAGCCTCGCCGCCGTCGTCCAGCGGCTGCTGGAGCGCGCCGAACGGGCCGGGGAGCTGCGCCCCGGGGCGGACCGGCGGGCCTGCGCCGAACTGCTCACCGCGGTGGTGGCCGGCCAGGTGCTGCTGGCCGCCGAGGAGCCCGGCCGACCGGCTCCGGAGGCCGTCCGGCAGCTCTGGGCGGCCGCCCTGCCGGCCCTGGTGGGGCCGGACGACTGCCCGGGCTACCGGGTCTGACCGGGGCCGGTCGGGTCCGACCGGGGCGCGCTGGGCCGCCGGCCCCGGGCGGCGCCCAGTCGTGCGGTGCGGCGCTCAGCGGCGCTCAGCGGCGTTCGGCGACGCTCAGCCGGGCCAGGGCGTGCGGCTGGACGAGGCCCGGGAGCAGCAGCGTCCACAGGTCGGCCATCCGCTTGATCAGGTCCTGCCGGTCGGCCAGCACCTGGGAGCTCAGCTGGATCCCGGTCACCGCGCCGGTGATCACCCCGGAGGCCGCCACCAGGTCGACCCCCGGGTGGAGGTCCCCGGCCTCCCGGGCGCGCTCCAGCAGTGCGCCCACCAGGTCCATCCAGCCCTGGTAGGCGGCGATCTGCGGCTGGGTGAAGCTGCCGTGCTCGATCGTCAGCCGGATGCTGCCGCGCACCAGCGGGTCCTCCTGGAGCGCGCGGGCGAACGCGTACCCGAGGTCGATCAGGGTCTGCACCGGGCTGTCCGAGGAGGGCTCCCAGGTGGCGATCCAGGCGCCCTGGCCCTCGATCACGGCGAGCGCCAGCTCCTCCTTGGAGCGGAAGTGGAAGTACAGCGCGCCCTTGGTGACACCGGCCCGGTCCAGGATCTCGGCCATCGTGGCGGCGGCGTAGCCCCGCTCGTCGAACACCTCGGCCGCCGCGAGGAGTACCGCCTGGCGGGTTGCCAGCGCGCGGGCCTGCCTGGCCATCGCAGCCTCCCTGGAAAGTTCTGTACCTCGGCAGCGGCCGATCCTATGGGGGCCGACGGGGCGACGGGCGTGAACCGTCCGGTAGGTATCCTACCGAGCCGCTCCGCGCCCGGTCGGACGGGCACGAACGGCGCCGGGGGCCCCGGGTGCCCGCGCCGCGGCGGCCGGCGGAGCACGGCCGGGCAGCCCGACGGCCGGTCACCCGATGGGGGTGACCGGCCGTCGAGGTCGGACTCTCGGGGCCCGGGGCCCGGAGGCGTCAGGCGGCCTGCTGCCAGCTCACCGGCGAGTAGTAGGCCGGGCGGCGCTCCAGGCGCTGCCAGTTGGCGATGGGCTCGACCTGGGCGGCGGCCGCGGCCTGCTGCGCCACGGCGGCGCGGGCCATCAGGACGGCGGTCAGGGCGGCGAGCTCCTCGTCGGAGAGGCTGCCGCGGACGATGCGGACGAGGGGTTCGGCGGAAGCGGTCATGTCCTTGGTTTCTCCCCCGGTTGCTGTGGTGTGTGGTGTGCTCGGTACGGCCTGCTGCTGCGAACCGTGCCGCTGCTACATCGGCGGGTTGCCGTGCTTGCGGCTGGGCAGGTCGGCGTGCTTGGTACGGAGCATCGCCAGGGCGGAGGCGATCACCTGGCGGGTCTCCGCCGGGTCGATGACGTCGTCCACGAGGCCGCGCTCGGCCGCGTAGTACGGGTGCATCAGCTCGCTCTTGTATTCCTTGATCTTCTCGGCGCGCATGGCGTCGGGGTCGTCAGCGCCGTTGATCTCGCGGCGGAAGATGACGTTGGCGGCGCCCTCGGCGCCCATCACCGCGATCTCGTTGGTCGGCCAGGCGTAGGACAGGTCCGCACCGATGGAGCGGGAGTCCATGACGATGTAGGCGCCGCCGTAGGCCTTGCGCAGGATCAGCGAGATGCGCGGCACGGTGGCGTTGCAGTAGGCGTACAGCAGCTTGGCGCCGTGCCGGATGATGCCGCCGTGCTCCTGGTCGACGCCGGGCAGGAAGCCGGGCACGTCCAGCAGGGTGACCAGCGGGATGTTGAAGGCGTCGCACATCTGGACGAAGCGCGCGGCCTTCTCGCTGGCGTTGATGTCGAGCACGCCGGCCAGCGACTGCGGCTGGTTGGCGATGATGCCGGTGACGTGGCCGTCGACCCGGGCCAGCACGCAGAGCACGTTGGTGGCCCAGCGCTCGTGGACCTCCAGGAACTCGCCGTGGTCGACGATCTCCTCGATCACCTTGCGCATGTCGTACGGGCGGTTGCCGTCGACGGGCACCAGGTCCAGCAGGCTGTCGTTGCGGCGCTCGACCGGGTCCTCGCTGACCACCGACGGCGGCATCTCGCGGTTGTTCTGCGGCAGCAGCGACAGGAGGAAGCGGACCTCCTCGATGCAGGACTGCTCGTCGTCGTAGACGAAGTGCGAGACGCCCGAGACGCCGGCGTGCACGTCGGCGCCGCCCAGGCCGTTCTGGCTGATCTTCTCGCCGGTCACGGCCTGGACCACGTCGGGGCCGGTGATGAACATCTGCGAGGTCTCGCGGACCATGAAGACGAAGTCGGTCAGCGCGGGGGAGTACGCGGCGCCGCCGGCGCACGGGCCGAGCATCACCGAGATCTGCGGGATGACGCCGGAGGCCTTGGTGTTGCGCTGGAAGATGCCGCCGTAACCGGCCAGGGCGGTGACGCCCTCCTGGATGCGGGCGCCGGCGCCGTCGTTCAGCGAGACCAGCGGGGCACCGGCCGCGATGGCCATGTCCATGATCTTGTGGATCTTCTGCGCGTGGGCCTCGCCCAGGGCGCCGCCGAAGATCCGGAAGTCGTGCGCGTAGGTGAACACGGTGCGCCCGTGCACGGTGCCCCAGCCGACGACCACGCCGTCGGTGTGCGGCTTCTTGGCCTCCAGGCCGAAGCCCTGGGCGCGGTGCCGGCGCAGCGGCTCGACCTCGCGGAAGGAGCCCTCGTCCAGCAGCAGGTCGATGCGCTCGCGGGCGGTCAGCTTGCCCTTCGCGTGCTGGGCCTCGGTGGCCTTGTCGCTCGGGCCGCGGCGCACCTGCGCGCGGAGCTCGTGGAGCTCGGCGACCCGCCCCTTGGCATCGGCCGGGACCTCGGGGACCTCGCCGCCGACCGGCGCCTCATGCACAACCGTCATCTCGAACCACTCCAAGGGTGAGGGAACTGTCCGACAGCCAGCGTCTGCTGTACCCCCAGCTGCGAATCAACTTCTTCACTTATGACTGTACGAGGGGCCGTGCGCTGGTTTCGGCGTCGATTCCGTACAAGGTCGAGTTCGTTTAGCTGTCAGGCCTGTACAGAAGCGGTCGTCCCGAGGGCTGTGCGCTCGGTGGCCGTTCGAATACCGGGGGTTGTCGGGCAGATGATGGTCCGATGATCTGAGCATGAAGGAAAACGCAGGTCAGGACCGTCCTCCAGCAGTGTGGGGCGGCCGTCCGGAGTACCGCTCGAGGACGGCTGGACCGTGGCGCCGGGAACGGGGCGATCAAGGCCGGACGCTTCCCGGTCGTAGGGAAGCGCCAAAAAGGCCGCAGCCCACCCGTGGGTGCCCGGGTGGGCTGTCCGGGGGAGCGGCGGACCCGCTCCGATCAGCTCTTTCGCCCGTCCTCGGGCTCCTCGCCGCCGCGCAGCTCCTGCTCCCGGCGGCGCAGATCGGCCTCCCACCGCCGGAGCATGTCCTCGTGGTCCTTGTCGTCCTTCTGCAAGGACCCGCCCTTCGAGGGGGCGTCCTTCTTCTCGGGGCCGTTCTCGGCGGACCCGTTCCTCGCGGACCCGTTCCCGAGGGAGGCCAGGAACTCCGGGTCGTCGTCCGGGGCCACCGGCCGGCCGCGGCGCGGGGCGGCGGAACCGCTCCGGCCGTCCGCGTCCGTCCGTCCCGGTCCTCCGTCCGGCGCGCCCGTGCGCAGGAAGCCGCGCCGCTTCCCGGCCACCAGCCAGGCGATCGGGCCGAGCGGCGGGAAGAGCAGCACGATGATCAGCCAGATCGGCTTCGGCAGGTGCCGGACCTCTCCCTCGGGCGTGACCAGGCAGTCGATGAACGCCCACACCCACAGCGCGAGCGGAAGGACGATGGTCAGAAGAATCCTCAGCACGGCTGTGATCTCCCCCGCGAGGGCCGGAGCGGCGGGCGCCTCCCGGGGCCCTTGACGCAAGCCAGGCTATCGGGTGGCGGATACTGACTGGCATGGCATACGACGATCTCCGCTCGTTTCTCCGAGCCCTCGACCGCGAGGGCGACCTCAAGCGCATCAAGGCGGAGGTGGACCCCCACCTGGAGATCGGCGAGATCGTCGACCGCGTGCAGAAGGCCAAGGGCCCGGCGCTGTTGTTCGAGAACGTCAAGGGCTCGTCGATGCCGATCGCGATGAACGTCTTCGGCACCGAGCGGCGCCTCGCCAAGTCGCTCGGCCTCAAGGGCCCGGAGGACATCTCCGAGAAGATCGCCGGCCTGCTCAAGCCCGAACTGCCGCAGGGCTTCACCGGGTTCCGGGACGCCTTCGGCAAGCTCGCCTCGATGGCCCACGTCCCGCCCCGGAACGTGAAGTCCGGCGATGCCCCGGTCCAGGAGGTCGTGCTCACCGGCGACGACGTCAACCTGGACGAGCTGCCCGCGCTGTTCACCTGGCCGCTGGACGGCGGCTCCTTCTTCAACCTGGGCCTGACCCACACCAAGGACCCGGACTCCGGGGTCCGCAACCTCGGCCTCTACCGGCTCCAGCGGCACGACCGCCGCACCATCGGGATGCACTGGCAGATCCACAAGGACAGCCGCAACCACTACGCCGTCGCGGCCAAGCGCGGCGAGCGCCTCCCGGTGGCGATCGCCTTCGGCTGCCCGCCGGCCGTCACCTACGCGGCCACCGCACCGCTGCCCGGCGACATCGACGAGTACCTGTTCGCCGGCTTCGTCGCGGGCGAGCGGGTCCGGATGGTCGACTGCAAGACCGTCCCGCTGCAGGTCCCGGCCGACGCCGAGGTGGTCCTGGAGGGCTGGCTGGAGCCCGGCGAGATGCTCCCCGAGGGCCCGTTCGGCGACCACACCGGCTTCTACACCCCGCAGGAGCCGTTCCCGGCGCTGACGATCGACTGCGTGACCATGCGCCGCCGGCCGATCCTGCAGTCCATCGTGGTCGGCCGCCCGCCGACCGAGGACGGCCCGCTGGGCAAGTTCACCGAGCGGTTCTTCCTGCCGCTGCTGAAGATCATCATCCCGGACATCGTCGACTACGACCTGCCCGAGGCCGGCGGCTTCCACAACTGCGTGATCGTCTCGATCGACAAGAAGTACCCCAAGCACGCCCAGAAGACGATGCACGCGATCTGGGGCGCCCACATGATGTCGCTCACCAAGCTGATCATCGTGGTGGACTCCGACTGCGACGTCCACGACTACCAGGAAGTGGCCTGGCGGGCCTTCGGGAACGTCGACTACAGCCGCGACCTCACCGTGGTCGAGGGCCCGGTCGACCACCTCGACCACGCCTCCTACCAGCAGTTCTGGGGCGGCAAGGCGGGCATCGACGCGACCCGCAAGCTCCCCGAGGAGGGCTACACCCGGGACGGCGGCTGGCCGGAGATGGTCTCCTCGGACCCGGCCACGGCCGCACTGGTGACCCGTCGTTGGAAGGAGTACGGGCTGTGAGCACCGCCGCCGTCGAGACCCCGGGGCGCACCAAGGCCTTCCTGCGCCTGGTGATGATCGAGCACTCGGTCTTCGCGCTGCCCTTCGCCTACATCGCCGCGCTGACCGCCATGTTCCTGGCGGACAAGCGGGTGCACTGGGGCGAACTGTTCGTCGTCACCGTCTGCATGGTCGGCCTGCGCACCTTCGCGATGGCCGCCAACCGGATCATCGACCGCGAGATCGACGCCCGGAACCCGCGCACCGCCGGGCGTGAACTCGTCACCGGCGCCGTCTCGTTGAGGACCGCGTACGCCGGCTCGGCGGTCGCCCTGGTGGTCTTCCTCGGCGCGGCGGCCCTGCTCAACCCGCTCTGCCTGGCCCTCGCGCCGGTGGCCGTGGTGCCGATGGTCGTCTACCCGTACGGCAAGCGGTTCACCAACTTCCCGCAGGCGATCCTCGGCCTGGCCCAGGCGATGGGCCCGGTCGGCGCCTGGCTCGCGGTGACCGGCACCTGGTCCTGGGAGGCCGTGGTCCTCGGGGTCGCGGTCGGCATCTGGATCGGCGGCTTCGACCTGATCTACGCCTGCCAGGACGTCGAGTCCGACCGGGAGCACGGCGTCGGCTCGCCGCCGGCCCGTTTCGGCGTCCCGGCCGCCATCCGCGGCGCCCGGGTCTGCCACGTCCTGACCACCCTGCTGCTCGGCTGGTTCGCGGTGCTCACCGACGCCGGCCCCGCGTTCTGGGTCGGCCTGGCCGTCGTCGCGGGCGCCTTCGTCTACGAGCACACCATCGTGAAGCCGAACGACCTGTCGAGGCTCAACCGGGCCTTCTTCCAGACGAACAGCTTCGTCGGCATCTCGCTGTTCTTCTTCGCCCTGGTCGACCTGGTCATCCGCGGCCTCGGCATCTGACCCCTGCGGGCCCGGCCCCGGCCGGCCCCGGATCCTCTCTGGAACAGATGTACATCTGTTACATTCGTGCCATGAGTGAGTCTGTCGTGGAATCCATGGCCGATGTGCGCAGCCACCTGGCGGACGTCATCGACCGGGCCCGTAGGGACGGCACCCCGACGATCATCACCCGGCGGGGGAAGCAGGAAGCCGTGGTGATCGACATCGACGAGTACCGGCGCCTGAGCCGACTGGCCGAGGAGGCCGAGGACGCCTGGCTCAGCGGGCTCGCGAAGGAGGCCGAGGCCGAGGGGCGCGAAGGGTCCGTCTCCCTGGAGGAGATGGCCGCGATGCTGCGCGCCCAGCAGGGGTGACCCGATGGGCCACGTGACACGCTTCACCCCCCAGGGGCAGCGCGACATGCTCAAGGTGCCGCGCCCCGACGCCCTGCGGATCATGTACCGCCTCACCGAGTTCCAGCGGGCGCTCGACAGCGGCGGCACGGAGCCCTTCGACATCAAGCCGCTCCAGGGTCATCCGGGGCACTGGCGCCTCCGGGTCGGCGACTACCCGGTCGTCTACACGATCGAGGACGGGCTGCTGGTCGTGTGGGTGGTGGCCGTGGGCAACCGGCGCGAGGTCTACCGCCGGTACTGAGACGTCGCCCCGGTCCGGCCCCGGCCGGGCCCCGGGGGGTCATGCGGGCTCACGGGGCTCTCCTCTCGTCCCGTCCGAGCCTACTCGCCGCCGGTTCGCGGTAGCGCTCCGCGGCTCAGTTGTGGAGGAAGGCCTCCATCGCGGTCGCCAGTGCCACCGGCGCCTCGTACATCGGGTAGTGCCCGGTGCCGCCGAGCTCCTCCAACTCGGCGTTGGGGTAGTGCTCCAGCCAGGTGCCGCGCATCACGTCGGCGGTCAGCGCGAGGTCGTGCTCGCCGACGATGACCTTGACCGGGACGGGGTTCCCGCTGATCCGGTGCTCCAGGTCGGCCGTGGTCCAGTCCTGGACGTAGCCGTCGAAGGCCTCGACGGTCGACAGCCGCAGCGACTGGTCGACCATCCGGTCCAGCCAGACCCGGCCCGCCCGCTGCCCGGTGACCAGGTCGAGGATCGCGTACCGCTTCTCGCGGTCCTCGGCGGCGCCGTAGAACAGCGCCTCGCCCGCCTCGTCCAGCGGGTACGCCCCGGCCGGAACCGGCGACAGGCCGACCAGCTTGCGCACCCGCAGCGGGGCCTCGGCCAGGACCTGCTGGGCCGCCTTGCCGCCCATCGAGTGGCCGACCAGCGAGAAGCGGTCCCAGCCGAGCTGGTCGGCGAGGGCGAGCGCGTCGGCGGCGATCTCGGCGAGGGTGTAGGCGCCGGTCACGTCCTTGCGCTCGCCGTAGCCGCGGTAGTCGAGGAAGGCGTAGCTGAACGCCCTGCCGTCGAGGTAGTCCAGGAAGGGGCCCCAGCCCGCGCTGGTGCCGAACCAGTCGTGCAGGACGAGGACGGGGTGGGCGCCCGTACCGGTCAGGCGATGAGGGATCGTCATGCCGGGGGTCGTTCCCCGGAAACCGCCCGCCCGAACGGCCGGTCCGGGGCGGGCCGTTCGGGCCCGGGCTCGAGCGGCCGGCCGGGCGGAGGGTCAGGCGGACGGCCGGCGGGCGAAGGCTGGGGCGTGTTCGGGGCGCGGCCCGATGGCGAGCAGCCGGGACAGGCCGATCCGGACGGCGGGCACCCGGCGGGCGACCGCGGCGAAGGCGGTCGGCGGCCCGGAGCGCCGGCCGGTGAGCACCGGGACGAACATGATGCCGTGCAGGACCCGCTGGAGGCGCTGCATGACCACGGTCGGCCACCAGCGGCGCCGCTGGACCCGGGCCAGCGCGGCGACGGTCGGCCGGCCGCGGCGCAGCGGTTCGGCGAGCAGGGCGGCGGCCGCGACGGCGTCCTGGATGGCGAGGTTGATGCCGACGCCGCCGGCCGGGGACATCGCGTGGGCGGCGTCGCCGATCAGCAGCAGCCCGTCGACGTACCAGCGGTCCAGCCGGTTGAGCTTGACGTCGAGCAGGTGGAGCTCGTCCGTCCCGGCCAACTGGTCGACCCGGTCGGCGAACTGCGGCATGAGCCGGGCGATCCGGGCGCGGAAGCGCTCGATGCCCTCGGCGCGCAGCTCGGGGTCGAAGCCCTTGGACTTGAAGTAGGCGATCTGGAAGTAGTCGTCGCGGGTGAAGCTGAGGGCCAGCTCGCGCTCGCCGAAGCCGGGGGTGAGGCTGGGCGGCGCGGCCTGCTCGTGGGCGTGCCGGGGGAGCCGGAACCACCAGACGTCGAAGGGCACCGGGTACTCCTCGGGCACCAGGCCGGCCTCCCGGCGCAGGGTGGAGTGCCGGCCGTCGGCGGCGACGGTGAGGTCGGCGCGCAGCTCGCCCTCCTCGCCGTCCCGGGTGCGGTAGCGGACGCCGACCACCCGGCCGTGCTCCCGGAGCAGTCCGGTGGCCTCGGTGTTCATCCGCACGGTGAAGGTGGGTTCCCGCTTCGCCTCCTCGACCAGGAAGTTGAGCAGGTCCCACTGCGGCATCATGGCGATGTAGTTGTACGGCGCGGGCAGCCGGTCGAAGGCGCTCAGCGCGACGTCCCCGACGCCGGGCACCGGTACCACCAGGTTGCCGAGCCGGCTCTGCGGCAGGGCGGCGAACTTCCGGCCGAGGCCCAGTTCGTCCATCAGGCGCACGGTGGACGCGTGGACGGTGTCGCCGCGGAAGTCCCGCAGGAAGTCGGCGTGCTTCTCCAGCACGGTCACCTCGACGCCCGCTCGGGCCAGCATCAGGCCCAGCACCATTCCGGCCGGTCCGCCCCCGGAGATGACGACGCTCATGGCTCTCTCCCCTTCGATCCCTTGCCGTTCCTGGGTGGAACTTGCCTATAGAGCGTCTCTGGAACCGTCTCAGGTGTCAAGTAGTACGATGTCTCACATGAACGAACTGGTGGCGGCCGCCCTGGCGGCCGCGAAGGCACGGGGGCGGGACGTCGCGGACGTCCCGCTGACGGCGATCGCCTCGGCGGCCGGAATGTCGCGCAGCACCCTGCTGCGCCGCCTCGGCGGCTCCCGGGCCCCGCTGGACGAGGCCGTCCGGCAGGCCGGCGTCGACCCGGGCGGACGGCCGCCGGTGCGGGAACGGGCGATCGAGGCGGCGGGCCGGCTGGTCGCCGAACGCGGCCTCGCCGGAGTGACCCTGGACGCCGTGGCCGACCGGGCCGACTGCTCACTGCCCAGCCTGCACACCGTCTTCGAGGGGCGGGACGGCCTGTTCACCGCCGTCTTCCTCCAGTACGGCCCGCTGCCGGACCTGGAGACACTGGCCGCGGACCCGCCGGAGAGCCTGGAGGAGACCGTCCGGGCGATCCACCACACCTTCGCCGCGGCCTTCGACCGCGAGCCGAGGGTCGTCCCGGCGGTCTTCGCCGACCTCTTCGGCCGCCCGGACGGCCCCGCCGCCCGGATGATGGAGGCCCACCTGCCGCGGATGTTCGACGGCCTCTCCCGCCTGCTGCTGCCGTACGCCGAGGCGGGGCGGCTGCGCCCGCTGCCGCTCCCGGTGCTGGCCCAGCTGATGCTCGGCCCGCTGCTCAACCACGTCCTGATGAGACCGGTGCTGGAGCCCGCGTTCGGCGCCGGACTGCCGTCGCCGGACGAGGTGCTGGACCTGTTCGTCGAGGCCTACCTACGGGCGGTCGCCCTGCCCGGGCCGGGCCACCGGAACCCCTGAACCGACCCCGAGGAGAACCGTGATCGGCACCCTGCAGTGCCTGGTGCTCGACTGCCCGAGCCGGGCCCGGGGCTGAGGGGCGGCCGGAACGGCCGAGCCCCGGCCGCCGGACGGTGCCGGGAGCCGGGGCTCGGGTGCTTCTCGGAGCGGGATCAGGCGTTGCGACGGCGACGCGCGAAGAAGAGGGCGCCGATGCCGCTGGCGAGCAGGCCGGCGGCGGCCGCGGCGGACGCCAGCATGCCGTCCGAGCCGGTGTGGGCGAGCGAGCCGCCGGCCAGCTGGGTGTCGGTCGTGGTGCCGGTGCCGGTGCTGTCGGCCGTGGTGCCGGTGCCGGTGCCGGTGGTGAGACCGGCCTTGACGGCGGTGCCGTTGCCCTTGTCGGCGCCCTTGCCCGCGTACTCCGCCGGGGTGGCGGTCAGGTCGAGGGAGAAGCCCTGGGTGCTGGCCCACGCGTCCGCGTACGGGCTGCCGGCCGGCTGCTCGCCGAGGATGACCGCCGGGGTGACGGAGACCCGGCCGATCGGGGCGTCGGCGGTGAAGGCCAGGCGCACGTGCTTGGTGAAGGACGACTTGGCCGCGAGGTTCTTGTCCGCGGTGAGGTGGTACACCACCGGACCGCCGGACTGGGCGCTCGGCGTGCCGGTGATGTCCGCCCAGCTGCCGTCGGCCTGCTGCACCTGGAGCTTGGTGTACCGGTCGACGACCACGACGGGGGAGAGGTTGTCGTAGTCCGAGGCGCTCTGGTTGTCCACGGTGAAGTCGAACTCGATCGGGGCGCCGCCGATCGCGGCGGTGCTCGGCGCGTTCTTGACCGCCAGGCCGAGGCCCTTCATCTCGACGTTCTTGGTGCTCTCGGACACGACCGTGTTCGCGCCGTCCACGATCGCGGAGTAGAGCGTGACGTCCCCGTGCGCGTTGGGCCAGTCGTTGTTGACCGGGGCGGAGAGGCGCAGCTGGAGGGTCTTGGTGGTACCGGCGGCGACCGACACGCCCGGGATCTCACCGCTGAAGTTGAAGGTCCTCTCGCCCTGGCTGAAGTTCAGCGTGACGGGCTTCCAGCTGCCGTCGGCGGCGCGGTAGTCGACGGCGAAGCGGCCCGCGCTGCGGGCGGCCGGGTTGCTGACGTTCAGCTTGAGCGTGTACGTGGCGTCGGTGCCGCCCGGGTTGGTGACGGTCTCGGTGAACTCGACCGGCTTGCCGGAGTTCCCGATGGACGACGGCTCCTGCACCGACAGGCTGGGGCCGGCGGTGAGGTTGATCGCGACGAACTGCGGGCCGCAGACGACGGGCGCGAACGCCCCGCCTTCGCCGAGCATGGCCCACGGGTGGATGTAGGTGGTGCCGATCGGGGCGTCGGCGGTGAAGGAGAGGCGGACGTGCCGGGTGAAGGAGGCACCGGGGGCGAGGGTCTTGTCCGCGGTGAGGCGGTAGAGGACCCGGCCGAACTGGTCGGGGGCCGCGGTGACGGTCTCCCAGCTGCCGTCCGCGTTCTGCACCTGGAGCTTGCTGCGCTTGTCGGCCTCGATGACCTTGGCGACGTCGGTGTAGCGCGCGGCGCTGGGGTTGGTCACCGTGACGTCGAACTCGACCGGGGCGCCGCCGGCGACGGCGGTGGTCGGGGCGTCCTTGACCTGCACCGTGATGGCCTTGGCCGTCACGTCCTTGGTGCTCTCGGCGAGAACGGTGTGCCCGGACTCGTCGAGGACGGTGGAGTCGAGCTTGATGGGCAGGTCGTGGCTGCCCCAGTTGTTGTTGATCGGGAGGCCGAGACGCAGCTGGACCGTCTTGGTGGCGCCGCCGGCGACGGTCAGAGCGGTCGGGATCCCGCCGGCGAAGTGGCCGCCGGAGTTGGTGAAGGCCAGGTCGACCGGCTTCCAGGCGCCGTCCGCGTCGCGGTAGTCCATGGTGAGCTGGGTGCGGGAGGCGGCCGCCGGGTTGCTCGCGTCGAACCACAGCTTGTAGGAGGCGTCGGTGGCGCCGGGGTTGGTGACGGTCTCGGTGAACTCGACCGGCTCCCCGCCGTTGCCGAAGGACGCGGGCGCGTTGACCGTCAGCGACGGCTTGCCGGCCTCGGTCGAGGTCTTCGGGGCGGTCGGCTCGGCGGAGGCGGTGGCGGCCGGGGCGTCGGCGGCGTAGGCGGCCGGGGCGGCGACCACGGCGCCGGTGGCGAGCAGCACGCCCAGGGTGGCGGCGGTGACGACGGCGGAGCGGGAACGGCGTGCACGCACGACGGACATTCTGAATACCCCCCAGGGTGTTTCACCGGCAGCTTTGCGCTGCTGGTCGATCAGTTCGGTACGGGTCGGACCTGAGGTCCGGGGTCGGTGTCCCCGGTGTCGCCTGCGGTCCGCTCCGGCGGGTTTCCCCGCCGCTCACTCACATAGACGTGCAAGGGTCGCGGGGGTTGCAGGTGAGTTCGAAACTTTTTCGGGGAATCTTCGAGACCGCTCTGACCTGCGGTTATATCGGCGCTGGTGTCGGCATCGTGGCACCGTGACCAGGACTCAGTCCAGCACCAGCCGGTCGCCGAGCCGCAGCCGCCCGGGGGCGGCGACCTCGGCGAGGGCGTCGAGCCGGCCGTCGTGGGCGTGCACGATCGCCTTGAGGATCTCCGGCGCGTGCGGCAGGCCGGGCTGCGGGGCGCCGCTCATCGCGCAGCGCTCGCTGGCGGAGACGAAGGCGAGCCGGGCGCTGTCCGGTGCCCCGCCGTGGGCCTGCCGGCCGAGCCAGGCGTCCTCGACGAAGGGCGGGGTGCCCGGCGGGGTGCGCAGCACGATGTTGGGGCGGAACCGGCGTTCGTCGACCACGGCGAAGGGGACGGCCTCGCGGACCCAGTCCAGGGTGGCGGTGCTGAGCACGCTGACGGGCAGTCGGTCGAAGTGCGGGACGGCGTCCTCGCGGGCGAGTTCGACGTCCTCGCGCTGGAGGTAGGCGCGCAGGAAGGCGGTCGGGTGGTCGACCGGGCGGCCGAGCGGGTCGAACAGTTCGGGGCCGTCGATCCGGCGGCCGAGGCGGGCGGAGAGCCGGAGCAGCCCGTCCATCCGGCGGAAGCGGCGGGTGTTCTTGCCCGAGCCGAGCTTCCCGGAGGCGTCGCGGACGGCGTAGAGGCGGTCCCCGGCCAGGCCGCGCACGTCCACGTCGACGGAGTCGAGCCGCTCGCCCCCGGTGGACTTCACGGGGTAGCGCCAGAGTCGCTCGACCACTCCGATGATCTCAGCCATGGCCGGAAAGCCTAGTGGCGCCATCGGAGTTGGTCTAGACCAAGTGCGGCCCGGGTCGGGGCCGGTCAGCCCAGTCGCGCCACCGCCCGCACCGGGGCCCCGTCCGCGGCCACCAGGCGCAGCGGGAACAGCGACACCTCCACCGGCCGGCCGGCCTCCTGCGCCGCCAGCAGCGCCCGCAGGTCGGTCAGGTTCTCCGCGATCACCCCGCCGCCGTCCGCGCCCAGCAGCACCCGGTGGGCGGCCAGCGTCGGCTCCTCCACCGGGTCGGGCCCGTCGTGCTCGTCGGTGAGGTCGGCGAGCAGTGCGGCGACCGCCGGGTCCTCCGGCCCCGGGTCGGGGGTGGGGTCCACGCTCAGCGCGTCCACCCCGACCGTCCGCACCCCGGCGGCCACGATCGCCTCGGCGGCGGCCGCGGTCAGGCTGGGGTGGGCCAGGTAGGCGTCGGTGCCCCAGTGCCGGGCCCAGCCGGTGGCCAGCAGCAGGACGGTGCCCTCGGCGCAGCGCGCCAGCGCGGGCGCCAGCAGGTCGGGGGTGACGGCCGTCCGGGGCTCCAGCCCGCGCAGGTCGGCGACCACGGCCGGGCCGGTGAACCGCTCCAGCGGGAGCCCGTCCAGGGTCGGCCAGGTGACGTCCACGTGGTACGGCGCGTCCACGTGCGTCCCGGACTGCGAGCCGAGGTGCAGGGCCAGCACGTTCACCCCCGCCGTGGCGGTGGTGAGCGCGGGCGCCAGCAGGACGGCCGGGTCGCCGGGGTAGACCGGCATCGCGGTGGTCACCTGATGGGTGAGGTCGACGAGGGTCGCTGCCATGCGCCCATCCTCCCAGGGGGCGGGCCCGCGCGGGCCCGGTCCGCGGTGCCCGGGGCGGAGCCGCAGGTGGGGGCGGGACAGAATTGCCTCCATGGGAACTGCGAAGCGTCAGCCGTGGGTGGTCGGGGTCTCGGGAGCGTCGGGGACGCCGTACGCGGCCTCGGTGATCCGGGCGCTGCTCGCCGCCGGCGAGGCGGTGGACCTGATCGTCAGCCGGGCCGCCCGGCTCACCATCCTGGACGAGACCGGCATCTCCTTCCGGGACGCCCACTGGCGCGCCGACCTCGCCCGCTGGCTGGGCACGGACGAGGGCCTGGACGACGTCCGCTACTGGCCGGCCGGGGACTTCGCGGCCGGCCCGTCCAGCGGCTCGTACCCGGCCAAGGGGATGCTGGTGGTCCCCGCGACCACCGGCGCGGTGGCCGGGATCGCGCTCGGCCTGAGCAAGGACCTGCTCCAGCGGGTGGCCAGCGTCACCCTCAAGGAGCGCCGTCCGCTCGTCGTCTGCGTGCGCGAGGCACCACTCAACGGGGTGACGTTGAAGCACCTGGTGGAACTCGACGCGCAGGGCGCCGTCGTGCTCCCCGCCTCGCCCGGTTTCTACGCCGGCGGCTCCACCGTGCGCGAACTGGTGGATTTCGTGGCCGGCCGGGTGCTGGACGCCGTCGGCGTGCCGCACTCCCTGTACCTGCGCTGGGAGGGCGAGTTGGGCGCGGCCGCCCGCAAACCGGGCGACGGGGAGGCCGCTCGGGCTGAGGGGGAGTAAGGAGAGCGAGGGCGGGAGAGTATCTTCTCTGCGATATCCGGGTCGTTCAGCGCACGGCGCCTTTGAATCCGGATAATGATCTGTGGGTCTGGTGAGGTTCGGAAGGACGCGGACGGTATATGGACACGGTGGACAGACAGCTCATCCAGGCGCTCCGGGAGAACGGCCGTGCGTCCTACGCCGAGCTGGGCCGACTGGTCGGACTCTCCGGCCCGAGCGTCACGGACCGCATCAACCGCCTGGAGCAGGCCGGTGTGATCACCGGCTACCGGGCGACGGTCAACCCGGCCTCGCTCGGCTTCGGCGTCACGGCCCTGATCGGTCTCCAGTTGACCGACGCCGCCGACCACGAGGACGTCGCGTTCCGGCTGAAGGACCTCAACGAGGTCGAGGACTGCTGGTTCATCGCGGGTGACGACTCCTACATGCTCAAGGTCCGGGTGGCCGACGTGGCCGGCCTGGAGTCGGTGGTCAAGCGGATCTCGGGCACGAAGGGCGTGGCCCGCACCCGCACCACCGTCGTACTCTCCACGAAGTGGGAGAACCGGGTGAGCGAGCTCCCCCCCGAAGGAGAGTGACGGCATGGCACTGGTCGGTCTGGAGGAGCTGCACGCCGCCCGGGAGCGGATCGCCGGGGTCGCCGTGCGCACCCCGCTGGTCCCCGCCCCCTGGGCGTCCGAGGACGGGCGGCGGCTCTGGCTCAAGCCCGAGAACCTCCAGCCGACCGGGGCCTTCAAGACCCGCGGCGCCTACAACCGGCTGGCCGCGCTCACCCCGGACGAGCGCGCCCGCGGCGTGGTCGCCCAGTCCAGCGGCAACCACGCGCAGGCGGTGGCCTACGCGGCGCAGCTGCTCGGCCTCAAGGCCGTGATCGTGATGCCGGACACCTCGCCCGCCGTGAAGGTCGAGGCCACCCGCGCGTTCGGCGCCGAGGTGATCCTCGTCCCGCCGGGGGAGCGGGACACCCTGCCCGGCGAGCTGGCCGAGCGGTTCGGCTTCGTCTGGGTGCCGCCGTACGACGACCCGTTCATCATCGCGGGCCAGGGCACGGTGGGCCTGGAGATCGCCGAGGACGCCCCGACCGGGCTGGACACCGTGCTGGTGCCGGTCAGCGGCGGCGGCCTGATCAGCGGGACGGCCGCCGCGCTCAAGCTCACCCGCCCGGGCGTCCGGGTGATCGGGGTGGAGCCGGAGCTGGCCGCCGACGCCCAGGAGAGCCTGCGCTCCGGGCGCCGGGTGGAGTGGCCGGTCGCCGACACCTACCGGACGCTCGCGGACGGGCTGCGCACCCCCTCGGTGGGCGTGCTGCCGTACGAGCACCTCACCGCCTACGTCGACGACATCGTCACCGTCACGGAGGACGAGATCCGCGCCACCGTCGCCCTGCTGGCCCGCCGCGGCCGGCTGGTCGCCGAGCCCTCCGGCGCGGTCGCCCCGGCCGCCTACTTCCACCGCGCCGCCGAGACCGGGGGCCGGACGGTGGCCGCCGTGGTCAGCGGCGGCAACATCGACCCGGGTCTGCTCGCCGAGCTGCTCAGCGCCTAGGGGCACGCCCTCGCCCGGCCTCCGTCGGCATAGGCGTAACCTCGTCTCCGGCAAGGAATCGAATGTCTGAGGAGGCGGGTCACCGCATGGACGCAGGGCTCAAGCGCGAGCTGGAGGCGAAGGTCTACGCGGGTGAGCGGCTGACCCGCGAGGACGGGATCGCGCTCTACGGGAGCGACGACCTGGCCTGGCTGGGCGGGCTGGCCCACCACGTGCGCACGCGGAAGAACGGCGACGTCGTCCACTTCAACGTCAACCGCCACCTCAACATGACGAACGTCTGCAGCGCCTCCTGCGCGTACTGCTCGTTCCAGCGCAAGCCGGGCGAGAAGGACGCCTACACGATGCGCATCGAGGAGGCCGTCCGTCTCGCCAAGGCGATGGAGAGCGACTCCCTCACCGAGCTGCACATCGTCAACGGCCTGCACCCCACCCTGCCGTGGCGCTACTACCCGCGCTCGCTGCGGGAGCTCAAGGCGGCGCTGCCGAACGTCTCGTTGAAGGCCTTCACCGCCACCGAGATCCACTGGTTCGAGAAGATCAGCGGCCTGCCCGCCGACGAGATCCTGGACGAGCTGATCGACGCCGGTCTGGAGTCGCTGACCGGCGGCGGCGCGGAGATCTTCGACTGGGAGGTCCGCCAGCACATCGTCGACCACGACACCCACTGGGAGGACTGGTCGCGGATCCACCGCCTGGCGCACGCCAAGGGCCTCAAGACCCCGGCCACCATGCTGTACGGCCACATCGAGGAGCCCCGCCACCGGGTCGACCACGTGCTGCGGCTGCGTGAGCTCCAGGACGAGACCGGCGGCTTCCAGGTCTTCATCCCGCTGCGCTACCAGCACGACTTCCACGACTCCAAGGACGGCGTCGTGCGCAACAAGCTGATGGCCCGTACCGAGATGGCCACCGGTGCCGAGGCGTTGAAGACCTTCGCGGTCTCCCGGCTGCTCTTCGACAACGTCCCGCACGTCAAGGTCTTCTGGGTGATGCACGGCGTCACCACCGCCCAGCTGGCGCTCAGCCACGGCGCGGACGACATGGACGGCTCGGTGGTCGAGTACAAGATCACCCACGACGCGGACAACTTCGGCACCCCGAACAAGCTCGGCCGCGAGGACCTGCTCGGCCTGATCCGGGACGCCGGCTTCCGCCCGGTGGAGCGCAACACCCGCTACGAGATCATCCGCGAGTACGACGGCCCCGACCTGACGCGTCGCGAGACCCCGCAGGCGATGCGCCTCTGACCTGCGCTTTCCCCGCCGCCCGGACCGCACCCGCGCTCCGGGCGGCGGCGTCTTCACGGCTCCCGCACGCGCCCCGGGTTTACCAACGGGTAGGGCGTTTGGCAGGATCGACGGCATGTCCGGTTCCCATCGCGCCACCGAGTACCCGCCGTACGAGCCGATGCCGGAGCCGGGGTACGGGGTGCCGCAGCAGTCGCACGAGGCGCCGTACCAGGCGTACGAGCCGTACCCGCAGGCCGTCCCGCAGCCCGCCGCGCAGGAGTACTACGGCGAGTACCGGCAGCCGGCCGACGGGTACTCCGGGGCGTACGAGCAGCCGTTCCAGCCCTTCCAGCCGTACGTCGTCGAGCCGGAGCTCGCCTACCAGGGGACCGCTCACCAGGAGCCGTCGGTCTACCAGGAGCCCGCCTACCAGGAGCCGGTGTACGGGCAGCCGGAGTACGAGCAGCCCGAACCGGTCGAGCCCCTCGCGCCCCTCGCCTCCGTCACGCCCATCGCCGCCGCGGCCCCCGCGCCCGGTGGCCGGGCCGCCTCCCGGGGCCGGCGGCGCAAGGCGAAGCAGAAACGACACGGCAAGGCCGTCATGGCCGGCACCGCGCTGCTGGTCGCGGCCGCCGCCGGCTGGTACACCGTCGGCCAGGACGGCGCCAAGTCCGTCGCCGCGGCCGCCGACGGCCCCGGGCCGGAGGGCGTCAGCAAGCCCGACCACCCCGTCACGCCCGCCCCCGCGGCCGTCCAGGCCGCCGCCGACCGGCAGAGCGCCCCCGCGGCCGCCGGCCGCAGCGAGACCCGCCCGGACGGCTCCCTGACCGCGATACCCGGCCTCGGGGCCGCCTTCACCGCGAAGATCCCCGCCGCGACCACCCAGGTCGTGGTCGCCACCGGCCAGGGCAAGGACACCGACAGGAACAGCGTCACGCTGTGGACCCGCACCCCCGAGGGCCGCTGGCTGGCCGGTGAGACCTGGCAGGGCCACAACGGCAAGAACGGCTGGACCACCGACCACAACGAGGGCGACCTGCGCAGCCCGATCGGCGTCTTCGACCTCACCGACGCCGGTGGCCGCAACGCCAACCCCGGCAGCAAGCTCCCGTACGACAAGGACGCCAGCTTCGTGGTCTCCGGGACGGGCTTCTTCGGCGACCAGCTGGCCGGCTCCTTCGACTACGTGGTCGCGATCAACTACAACCGGGTCGCCGGCAGCTCCCCGCTCGACATGCGCCGCCCGATGGGCAGCAAGAAGGGCGGCGGGATCTGGCTGCACGTCGACCACGACGGCCCGACCCACGGCTGCGTGTCGATACCCGAGGACAAGATGGCCCAGCTGATCCGCACCCTGGACCCGGCCGCCCATCCGGTGATCGTGATGGGCGACGCCACCTCGCTGGCCGCCTGACCTCGGCGGACGCCCGGGCCCAGGCGCCCCAAGGGCCTTGTGGAGCCCCTACAGATCACAGCTGCGGATCCTGTAGCCGGTCGTGCCCGGCTGACCAGCGGGTAACCCGGTTCCATGGCAGCATGAGCGGTTCGCGCATTGTGGCACTCGGGCACTACCAGCCTCCCAAGGTGCTCTCCAACGACGACCTGGCGGCATTCGTCGACACCGACGACGAGTGGATCCGCACCCGGGTGGGGATCCGCACCCGGCACATCGCCGAGGGCGAGACCCTGGTCGACCTCGCCACCGAGGCCGCGCAGAAGGCGCTGGCCAACAGCGGCCGGACGGCGGCGGAGATCGACCTGGTGGTGGTCGCCACCTGCACCGCGATCGAACGCAGCCCCAACACCGCCGCCGCGGTGGCTGCCCGGCTGGGCGTCCGCGCGCCCGCCGCCTACGACATCAACACGGTCTGCTCCGGCTTCTCCTACGCGCTGGCCACCGCCGACCACGCGATCCGGGCCGGTGCGGCGCGGCGCGCGCTGGTGATCGGCGCCGAACGGATGTCCGACACCCTCGACTGGACCGACCGCTCCACCTGCGTGATCTTCGGCGACGGCGCCGGCGCCGCGGTGGTCGAGGCCCAGGAGGAGGACGCCGAGCCGGGCATCGGACCGGTGGTCTGGGGCTCCGAGCCGGAACGGGGCGACGCCGTGGTGATCACCGGCTGGGACCCGGTGATCAGCCAGCAGGGCCAGTCGGTGTTCCGCTGGGCCACCACCCAGCTCGCCCCGCTGGCCCGGCAGGCCTGCGAGCGGGCCGGGATCGACCCGTCGGAGCTCAAGGGCTTCGTCCCGCACCAGGCCAACCTGCGGATCATCGACGCGATCGCCGCCAAGCTGGGCCTCGGCGACGCGGTGGTGGCCCGGGACGTGGTCGAATCCGGCAACACCTCGGCGGCCTCGATCCCGCTCGCCTTCTCCAAGCTGGTCGAGCGCGGCGAGCTCTCCCCGGGCGACCCGGTCCTGCTCTTCGGCTTCGGCGGCGGCCTGGCCTACGCCGGCCAAGTGGTCCGCTGCCCGTAAGCCACCCGCCCTTGAGCCGAAGGGCGGGCGACCCCGCCCCGAGCCGAAGGGGCGCGCCGGTGCCGAAAGGGAGAGCGCGAGGGAGCGACGGAGGAGCGAGGGAGCGCCGACCGTCGGCACCGGACGAAAGCGCCCCGGAGGCGAGCGGGCGAAGATACGACATGCACGGTGGGCGGGCACCCTGTGTGAGGGGTGCCCGCCCACCGGCATGTCTGGCGCGCGTGCGGTACGTCGGCGGACCTCCCCCGAGGACACGGCCGCCGTCCGTCGTACCCCGGACAGGAGGCCGGGGCTGCGCGCGGGAGCGGATGGTGGGTCGGAGGAGGGTCCTACTTGGGCGCCTTCTTGCCGGTGACGCCCAGGTACACCAGGGGAGCGAGGTTGGGCTTGAGGTCCTTGACCTTGACGCCCCAGGAGGTGAAGGCCTTCTGGTGCTCGGCCGCCGAGGCGAGCAGCGAGACCAGGGCCCCGGCGACGGCGTTCGGGTCGAGTGACTTGTCGGCCTGACCCTTCGCCTGGAGTTCCTTGACGGCCTCCGCGAGCGGCTTGGCGACCGAGTTGAGGACGGTCATGCGGATCTTGAAGAACCGCTTGTCCCCTTCTGCGGCACCGAGCGTGACCACTCGGAGAATGGCGTCGTTCTTGCGCCAGAAGGCGAGGAATCCGTCGACCAGTTCTTCCGAAGTGGTCGGTCCGGACTTCCCTGCCCAGGACTTTCCGGCCACCAGCTCTTTGAGGGTGTCGGAGTCCTTGGCCATTTCCTCGGCGATTTCGAGGACTGCGCCCTCGACATCCGGGAAGTACTGGTAGAAGGTCGCGGGGGAGGTACCCGCCATACGGGCGACGTCGATGACCTTGACGTCCCGATAGGGCGACGTGCTGAGCATCTCGCGGAGGCAGTCGAGCAGCTTCTGCCGCGTCTCCTGTCCGCGTCGCCCGGCGACGCGACCGTCGACGGTGCGAACTTGTCCTGTCATGCCGTCAGCTTACCGTGGCACGATCTTGGCGCGATTCGGTGATGCGACTATTACTCCGCACGGGGGTCGCTATAGCGGCCTGAACCACTTCGGACGGATATTCACCGGGGTCCGAAGGCGCTCTTGAAGCCCCCCCGTGTGCTTTTGACCCCATAGCGTGACGGCGAGTCCGCTGAGGGGTGGTCGGGTGACAGAGCGTGACCGGTGAGGGGGGTCGGGACGTGGACGGTCCGGGCTCCGGGGCGCAAGCCGGGGCCGGATCGGGCGTCAGGATCCGGCCGTTCCGTCACCGCTGACCAGCGGACTGTCCGTCCGGGGCGGTGGCCGTCTCCCGGTGGGGGAGGTTGGAGTTGCGCGGGGCGGCATTGGAGAATCGGGTCCGGCACCACGCGGCGGGTGCGGACGACGGGGAGGTGGCTGCGGAGTGGACCAGCTGACGGCGCACGATCCGAGGAGGATCGGGCCCTTCGAGGTGCTGGGGCGGCTCGGCGCGGGTGGGATGGGGCTGGTCTACCTGGCGCGCTCCGCCTCCGGGCGCCGGGTGGCCATCAAGACCGTCCGGGGGGAGCTGGCCGAGGACGAGCTGTTCCGGGTCCGCTTCGCCCGGGAGATCGCGGCGGCCAAGACGGTCGGCGGTTTCTACACCGCGGCCGTGGTGGACGCCGACGCGGACGCCCGGGTGCCCTGGCTGGCCACCGCGTACATCCCGGCGCCCTCCCTGGAGGACCTGGTCGAGGAGTGCGGCCCGTTGCCGGTCGACGCCACCCGCTGGCTGGTCGCGGGCATCGCCGAGGCGCTGCAGTCCATCCACGCGGCCGGACTGATCCACCGCGACCTCAAGCCCTCCAACGTGCTGGTGGTCGAGGACGGCCCGAAGGTGATCGACTTCGGCATCGCGGCCGGGGTCTCCAGCACCCGGCTGACCATGACCAACGTCGCGGTCGGCACCCCCGCCTACATGTCCCCGGAGCAGGCCCGGGACAGCCGGACCGTCCGGGGCGCCAGCGACGTCTTCTCGCTCGGCTCGCTGATGGTCTTCTGCGCCACCGGGCACCCCCCGTTCCGGGGCTCCAACCCGGTCGAGACGGTGTTCCAGCTGCTGCGGGAGGAGCCGGACCTCACCGGGATGGCGCCCGAGCTGATGGACCTGGTCCGGGCCTGCATGCAGCAGGCGCCCGAGCGCCGGCCCACCCCCGCGCAGATCCAGGCCGAGCTGGCCCCGCACCTGTTCTCCCGGGACGACGCCGCCGGGGAGGTCGGCGACTGGCTGCCGCCCCACGCGCTGGAGCTGATCGAGCGCAAGCGCGGCCGCCGCCCGAGCGCCCAGCCCCGCTCGTACCCCGGCCCGGCCGAGCCGCCGCGGCCGCCGCACACCCAGGGCCCGCCGCAGCAGCCGCACGTGCCGCCGCCGCACCCCGGCCCGGACGACCCGCGCACCTACCCCGGGGCCGGGCACGCCCCGCCGACCGGGCCGGTGCACGCCGGGCCGCGCCCCGGGGGCCAGGACGACGGGATCCCGACCGCGAAGATCCCCTCCAAGAACAAGCACCGCGCGCCCACCGGCGGCATGGCCGTCGAGGTGCAGCTGTCCGGCGCCTCGGTGCGGATAGGCCCGGGGCCGCGGGCCGAGCACGAGCAGCCCGGTCCGAGCACCGCCCCGGCCACCACCGACTGGGTCCGCCGGGCGGCGCCGACCCCGCCGCCCGTTCCGACCCCGCCGCCCGCCGCGGCGGCCCGCTGGCGCCCCTGGCGGTTCCGGATGTCCAACGACGTCTGGGGCACCCCGGTGGTCGCCGACGGCACGCTCTTCGTCTCCAGCTTCGAGGTGCACGCGCTGGACATCGGCTCCGGCGAGCGCCGCTACAAGACCCGGGACGTCGCCTGGGCGCTCGCGGTGGACGCCGGCCGGGTGCACGCCGCGGACGGTCCGCACCTGTACACCGTGGACGTCGCGGACGGCACCGAGCGCTGGCGCACCTCGCTGGACGGCTGGGTCTACTCGCTCTCCGCCGCCGACGGCGTGCTCTGCTGCGGGGTGCGCGGCGGCGGCGTCCAGCTGCGCGCGGCCGCCACCGGCGCCGAGCTGTGGCGCGCCGACGACGCCCAGCAGGACTACGAGAACCCGCAGTCCGGCCCGGTCCTGGTGGGCGGCGCCGCCTACTACTTCGGCGCCGGACGGCTGCGCTGCGTGGATCCGCGCGGGGCCGGCCTGCGCTGGTCCTTCCAGGTCGGCGAGGACGTGCCCGCGCACCCGGTCGAGCGCGGCGGCGTGCTGTACGTGACGGCGGGCACCCGGGTGTACGCGCTGGACGCGGCCAGCGGCACCGAGCGCTGGCGCTTCGACGCCCCGGTGGTGCTGTTCACCCCGCCGGCGCTGGACGGCGACGCGGTCTACGTGGCCGACTACCTGGGCACCGTCTACGCGCTGGACGCGGCCACCGGCCTGGACCGCTGGCGCGGGGTCACCGGCAGCCGCCAGGGCGCCGAGCCGGTGGTGGTCGGGGACGGCATGGTGCTGGTCGGCAGCGGCGAGGTGCTGTACGCCTTCGAGGCGGCGACCGGCCGGGAGCGCTGGCGCTACACCACGCGCGGCGAGATCGTCGGCTCCCCGGCGGTGGCCGACGGCCTGGTGCACCTGGGCAGCCGGGACCACTCGCTGCACACCCTGGACCTGGCGACCGGTCAGCTGCGCTGGGAGCTCGGCACCAAGGGCGAGCTCACCGGCTCCCCGGTGGCGGTCGGCGGGCGGGTCTTCGTCGGCTCCAAGGACCGCTGCGTGTACGCGCTGGACGCCTACTACGGCACGGCGGTGCCCGCCCGCTGAGCGGGGCGGACACCGCCGTCCGGTGGTCCGGTCACCGACCGGTCAGGCCCTGCGGGCCCCGGGGTGGCGGCTGCACCAGCCCTCCCACGCGGAGGAGACCATGGCCTCGACGTCGTGGCCGGCGCTCCAGCCCAGCTCGCGGTGGATCAGGTCGGCGGCGGCCACCACCCGGGCCGGGTCGCCGGGGCGGCGCGGGGTCACGTCGGCGGTGGTGTCGTAGCCGGTCACCTTGCCGATGACCTCGATCATCTCCTTGACGCTGACGCCCTCGCCGCGGCCGATGTTCAGCACCAGCGCGGTCTCGCCGGCCGGGTCGGCGGCCAGCCGCTTGGCGGCCGCGACGTGCGCCGAGGCGATGTCGGAGACGTGGATGAAGTCGCGGACGCAGCTGCCGTCCGGGGTCGCGTAGTCGTCGCCGAAGACCCGCGGGGCCTCGCCGGCGGTCAGCCGCTCGAAGACCATCGGGATCAGGTTGAACACCCCGGTGTCGGAGAGCTCGGGCGAGGCGGCGCCGGCCACGTTGAAGTAGCGCAGGGCCACGGTGGACATCCCGTGGGCCTTGCCCGCGGCGGCGACCAGCCACTCGCCGGCCAGCTTGGTCTCGCCGTACGGGCTCATCGGGGCGCACGGGGTCGACTCGGTGACCAGGTCGACGTCCGGCATGCCGTAGACGGCGGCGGAGGAGGAGAACAGGAAGCGCTTGACGCCGCCCTCGGCCGCGGCCTCCAGGACCGTCTGCAGGCCGATCATGTTCTCCCGGTAGTACAGGAACGGCTGCTCGACCGACTCGCCGACCTGCTTCTTGGCGGCGAAGTGCAGGATGCCCTCGATGCCGTGCTCGCGGATCGCGGCGTCCAGGACGGCGCGGTCCAGGGTGGAGCCCTCGATCAGCGGGACGCCGGCCGGCACCCGGGAGGCGTCGCCGGTGCTCAGGTCGTCCAGGACGGCGACGCGCTCACCGGCGTCGAGCAGCTGGCGGACGACGTGTCCGCCGATGTATCCGGCACCGCCGGTGATCAACCAAGTCATGCGGCAATCCTAGGCGTTCGGTTTCGGTCGCCGGTGTTCGGGCGAGTCGGGACGGCAAAACGGACAAATCGGTGAAATGCTGACAAAGATTTCCGTGCTCTCATGCCCGCGCCCGCGCGGTGACGAATCGGAGGCAGCCAGGTGAGCCGAAAGAAGGAACACAACCGACCGCTGCCGGCCGGCCCCCGGCCGACCGGTCCCAAGGCGGCGCACCGGCGGCTGCTCGCGTCCGGCGGGGTCGCGGCAGTCACGGCGCTCGCCCTGGCGCTGGCCGGGTGCAGCAGCTCGTCCTCCTCCTCGGCCTCTTCCTCCTCGTCCTCGGCCTCCTCCCCCGGCGCGAGCAAGCAGGCCTCCGCCGCGCCCGCCGCCCAGCCGGGCGGCGCCAACCAGCTGCAGGACGCGTACCAGAAGGTGATCGCCGACGTGCTGCCCTCGGTGGTCCAGATCACCACCGGCGACAGCCTCGGCTCCGGGATCGTCTACGACGACAAGGGCGACATCGTCACCAACGCCCACGTGGTCGGCTCGGCGACCACCTTCACCGTGACGCTGGCCAACTCCACCAAGTCGCTGGACGCCACCCTGGTCGCCAGCTACCCGGACTCCGACCTCGCGGTGATCAAGCTCAGCAGCCCGCCCGGCGGCCTCAAGCCGGCCGCCTTCGGCGATTCGAGCAAGGTCCAGCTCGGCCAGATCACCCTGGCCATGGGCAGCCCGCTCGGGCTCTCCAGCAGCGTCACCCAGGGGATCGTCTCGGCCACCGGGCGGACCGTCTCCGAGCCCCGCGGCGGCGGCTCGCCGGGCGCCACCATCGGCAACATGGTGCAGACCTCGGCCGCGATCAACCCGGGCAACAGCGGCGGCGCGCTGGTCAACCTGGACAGCCAGGTGATCGGCATCAACACCCTCGCCGCGACCGAGCCGCAGACCAACGGCGCGGCGGCCCCCGGCATCGGCTTCGCCATCCCGGCGTCCACCATCACCAACATCACCGACCAGCTGATCAAGCAGGGCAAGGTCACCAACTCCGGGCGGGCCGCGCTCGGCGTCACCGCCCGGACCAGCTTCAACCAGCAGTTCCAGCCGGCCGGCGCGGTCATCGTGGCGGTCAGCCAGGGCGGCCCGGCCGCCTCGGCGGGGCTCCAGGCCGGCGATGTCATCACCAAGCTCGGCGACACCCCGGTCGACTCGCTGAACGCGCTCACCACCGCGCTCGCCTCGCTCACCCCGGGCAACAAGGTCACCGTCGGCTACACCAGGGACGGCAACGCCGCGACCGCCGACGTCACCCTCGGCACGCTGGAGAGCAGCTCCTAGCGCACCCGCCCCCCGACCCCGGTACGCCGGCCGGCCCGTCCACCGCGCAAGGGTTCCGCGGGGCGGCCGCCGCACCGGACCGGCGCCGGGACCCGTCCACTGCCTCGACGGGTCCCGGCGCCCCTTCGCGTTCCCGGGCGTCCGGGGCGCCTCCTAGCGGCGGGCGGTGCGGGTGCGCCAGGGCAGCTCGACGGTGACGGTGGTCGGGCCGCCCTCCGGGCTCTCCACCAGGAACACCCCGTCCACCGCCCGGATCCGCTCGGCCAGCCCGGCCAGGCCGCTGCCCGGGTAGGGGGCCGCCCCGCCCCGGCCGTCGTCCTGGACCAGCACCATCAGCTGGTCGTCCGAGCGCCAGACGTCGACCGAGGCGCTGGTGGCGCCGGCGTGCTTGGAGACGTTGGTCAGCAGCTCGCTGACGGTGAAGTACGCGATGCCCTCGACCGCCGAGTCCGGGCGCTCGGGCTCGCCGTCCGGCCCGGCCAGGTCGACGTTCACCTTCACCCCGCCCGGGACGGTGCAGCGGGCCGACACCGCGGACAGCGCCGCGTCCAGGCCGCGGTCGGTGAGCACCGCCGGGTGGATGCCGCGGGCCAGGTCGCGCAGCTCCTGGAGGGCCAGCTTCACCTCACCGTGCGCGTTGTCGACCATCCGGGCGGCGACCGCCATGTCCTCCTGGGTCTCCACCTCCCGCAGCCGCTCCTTGGCCATGCCGAGGTCCATCGCCAGCGCGACCAGCCGGGCCTGGGCGCCGTCGTGCAGGTCCCGCTCGATCCGGCGCAGGTCTGCGGCGGCGGTCTCGACCACGGTGCCGCGGTCGTCCTCCAGCTCGCGCACCCGCTCGGCCAGCGCGCCGGGGAAGAGCAGCGACTCGATCAGGATCCGGTCGACCGCGGCCATCGCGCGCACGACGAAGGGCAGCACCGGCCACAGCGTGATCACCGAGACCAGGGTCAGGGTGAAGCTCAGGATGCCCCAGGGCAGCATCAGCACGTTGTAGAGCGCCGAGCGCCAGTTCAGCAGGTCGGTGAGGTGGGCGATGGTGTAGCCGACCAGGCCCGGGCGGCGCTGCTTCACCGGCTGCGGGTCGTCGATCGCGGAGCCGTACGCCGAGCGGGCCCGGCTGCGGCCCAGGGCGCCCAGGGCGCGGGACCCGGCCAGGCCGGCGGCCAGCACCGGCAGGCCGATCACCGTCACCGACAGGCCCAGGCCGACCGAGAGCGCGGTCACCGAGAGCACGAAGCCGGCGATGCCCAGCGGGAAGTTGAGCATCAGGTGTCCGACCTGGCGCCACATCCGCGCGCCGTACAGCGGCGGGCGCTCCATCCGAGCGTCCTGCTCCTTGATGGCGTCCACGGCGCGGTTCAGCGACTTCATCGGATCATCCGTCCCCTCGTTCGAGCTGGCGGCCCCCAGCATCCCGAACGGGGGAGGGGATGTGCCATGGGGGTGATACATCTTCCGGGGCGGGGGTTATCCCCACCCCGGAGGGCCTCCGGGCGTTCACCGGGTTGTCCACGGGACGTCTTGCGGAGCGGGCAGGTTTCGGGGGGAGTGGAGCCCTCCCCTTAGACTCACGCATTGGCCATGGTTAAGACCGTGTGAGGAAAAGTCGTAGAACTGTCTTGAGGGCGGGTTCGCGGCCGAGGTGGAGGCGAAGGCATGGAGGGGCAGCAGGTGGCTGCCGTCGCGGCCGACCCGTCGGTCGGCGGCGGCTACTTCGACGCGTACGCCGCGATGGGCCTGCTGGCCGTCATCGGGGTGCTCTTCGTGACCGTGGCGTTCACCGCCAACCGGCTGCTCCGGCCGGTGGTGTACTCGCCCGAGAAGCTCCTCGCCTACGAGTGCGGGGTGGACCCGGTGGGCGAGGACTGGGCGCACACCCAGATCCGCTACTACGTGTACGCCTTCCTCTACGTGATCTTCGCGGTCGACGCGATCTACCTGTTCCCGTGGGCGACCGTCTTCGCCACCGCCGGGTACGGCGCCGGAACGCTGATCGAGATGTTCCTCTTCATCGGCTTCCTCGCGGTCGGACTGCTCTACGCCTGGAAGAAGGGCGTTCTGGAATGGACGTGACGCACACCCACTCGCACGGTGGCCAGGGCGGTCCCGTCCCGCTCGGACTGCCCGACCCGGCCGCCCCCGGCGCCGTCGGGCGCCGCAGCATCGGCCCGCTGGCCCGGCTCGCGCCGGACCCGGTCAAGGTCGTGCTCAACTGGGGCCGCCGCTACAGCCTCTGGTGCTTCAACTTCGGCCTGGCCTGCTGCGCGATCGAGTTCATCGCCGCGTCCATGGCCAAGCACGACTTCATCCGGATGGGTGTGATCCCGTTCGCGCCCGGCCCCCGGCAGGCGGACCTGATGATCGTCTCCGGGACGGTCACCGACAAGATGGCGCCCGCCGTCAAGCGGCTCTACGAGCAGATGCCCGAGCCGAAGTACGTCATCTCCTTCGGGGCCTGCTCCAACTCCGGCGGCCCGTACTGGGACTCCTACTCCGTCACCAAGGGCGTGGACCAGATCATCCCGGTCGACGTCTACGTGCCCGGCTGCCCGCCGCGGCCGGAGGCGCTGCTCCAGGGCATCCTCAAGCTCCAGGAGAAGATCGCCGCCGAGTCCCTGCCCGGCCGCTACACCGCGCCCGCGGCGGCACTGCGCCGGCCGCTGGTGGCGGGGCCCCCGAACGATGGAGGAGTGTCGTGAGCGAGCGCGGCGAGCGACCTGTCGAGACGCTCACGGCGGAGCAGTACGCGGCGTCGGTCGGGGAGTGGGCGACCGGCGCCGAGGCGTACGGCCTGATCACCGTCGACGTGCCGGCCGAGCGCTGGACCGAGGCGCTCACCACCGCCCGCGACGTGCTGGGCCTGGGCTTCTTCGACTGGCTGAGCGCCGTCGACGAGCTCGCCGAGGGCTTCTCCGTGGTCGCCCACCTGGCCGCCGTCGAGGCGCCGGGCGTGCGGCACCTCGCGCTGCGCACCCGGGTGCCACGGGACGGCGCCGCACTGCCGAGCGCCGTCGCGGTGTACGCCGGGGCCGCCTGGCACGAGCGCGAGACCCACGAGATGTTCGGCATCGACTTCCCCGGGCACCCCCACCTGGCCACCCTGCTGCTGCCGGACGGCTTCGAGGGGCACCCGCTGCGCAAGGAGTTCGTGCTCGCGGCGCGGGTCGCCAAGGACTGGCCGGGCGCCAAGGAGCCGGGCGAGTCGGACCACGGCGCGGGACCGGCCCGGCGCAAGATGCAGCCGGCCGGCGTGCCGGACCCGAACGAGTGGGGGCCGCTCAAGGGCACCCTGCCGCCGGTGGCCGAGCGGCCCGCGCGCGGTGCGCGGGCGGCCGGCGCGGCGGCGCGTACGCCTCGGGCGGGCGCGGCCGCGGCTGCGGCTGGGGCTGCGGCCGGCGCGGGCGCACCTGCCGCCGAGGGCGCTCCGGCGGTGCGGGCGGACCGGCCGCGGCGGACCAGGTCGGTCTCCGAGGGCTCGGCGAGCCAGGCGGGCTGCGAGGAGGCGGCGGCTCCGGAGGCCTCGGCTGCTCCCGGCGTGCCCGCTGCCGAGGGCGCTCCACCGGTGCGGACCGACCGGCCGCGGCGGACCCGGTCGGTGTCCGCCGGCTCGGTCAGCCAGGCGGCCGAGACCGCCGCCGAACCGACGGCCGAATCGACGGCCGAACCGACGGCCGAGCCCCAGGCCCCGGCCCGGCCCCGGTCCTCCGACGCGCCCTGGCACCACCCGGTGCCCGCCCACGAGGAGAAGCCGTCGGGCGGGCCCGGCGAGCAGGAGCCCGGCGGGGCGAAGGACGAGAACTCGGCCGGAGCGGCCGACCAGGACGGAGACGGCGCGTGAACCTGCTCGACACGGTGCTCCGCTGCGTCGCCACCCTGGTCGTCTTCCTGGTCTTCCCGCTGCTCATCGGCCAGACCGAGCACAAGGTGATGGCGCACATGCAGGGCCGGCTCGGCCCGATGTACGCGGGCGGCTTCCACGGCTGGGCCCAGCTCGTCGCGGACGGGGTGAAGTTCGCCCAGAAGGAGGACATCGTCCCGGCCGACGCGGACCGCCGGGTCTTCCAGTTGGCGCCCGCCGTCTCGCTGCTGCCGTACCTCTTCGTGCTGCTGGCGATCCCGGTCGGCCCGAACGGCTTCGTCGGGCAGGCGATCGACGCCGGGCTGTTCTTCGTGCTGGCCGTGATGGGCGTCGGCGTGATCGGCAAGCTGATGGCCGGCTGGGCCTCGGCGAACAAGTTCTCGCTGCTCGGCGGCCTGCGCACGGCCGCCCAGCTGATGTCCTACGAGCTGCCGATGGTGCTCGCGGCGGCCTCGGTGGCGATGGCCGCCGGCACCCTGTCGCTGCCCGGGATCCTGGACGCCTGGCAGTGGTACTGGCTGCCCTGGCAGATCATCGGCGCCTTCGTGTTCTTCACGGCCGGTCTGGCCGAGCTCCAGCGGCCGCCGTTCGACATGCCGGTCGCCGACTCGGAGATCATCTTCGGCGCGTACACCGAGTACACCGGGCTGCGCTTCGCGCTGTTCCTGCTGTCCGAGTACGTGGGCATCCTGGTGGTGTCGGCGCTGACGGCGGTGCTGTTCCTCGGCGGGTGGCACGGGCCGATGGCGGACCAGCTCGGCTGGCTCTGGATGCTCCTCAAGACCTTCGCGCTGGCCTTCGTGGTCATCTGGCTGCGGGTCACCTACCCGCGTCTGCGCGAGGACCAGCTGATGCGCTTCGCCTGGATCGTGCTGATCCCGCTCGCGCTCGTCCAGCTGGCCCTCACCGGCATCATCAAGGTGGCGATCGCATGAGTTTCCCCGGTGCCGGCCTCGCCAAGGGCCTGGCCGTGACGCTGCGGACGATGACGAGGAAGACCGTCACCGCGCAGTACCCCGAGGTCCAGCCGGTGCTACCGCCGCGTTCGCGCGGCGTCATCGCGCTGCTGGAGGAGAACTGCACGGTGTGCATGCTCTGCGCGCGCGAGTGCCCGGACTGGTGCATCTACATCGACTCCCACAAGGAGACGCTGCCGGCCGCCGAGCCGAACGCCCGGGCCCGCACCCGCAACGTGCTGGACCGCTTCGCCATCGACTTCTCGCTCTGCATGTACTGCGGGATCTGCATCGAGGTGTGCCCCTTCGACGCGCTGTTCTGGTCGCCGGAGTTCGAGTACGCGGAGACCGACATCCACGAGCTGACCCACGAGCGGGAGAAGCTCCGCGAGTGGATGTGGACCGTCCCGGCGCCGCCGGCGCTGGACCCGGCGGCCGAGGAGCCCAAGGAGATCGCCACCGCGCGCAAGGCGGCGGACAAGCTGGCCGCCGCGGCCGTCGCGGCGATCGAGGCCGCCGCCGAGGCCGCCGAGGCTGCTGACGCTGCCGAGGCCACCGAGGAGAAGGGTGACGACGCGTGAACGCCGCTGCCACGTTCCTCGCGGCGACCGGTTCCCTGGAGCCGGCCGCCCGTTCGTTCCTGTCCCCGACCGGGCAGGAGGTCGTCTTCCTGCTGGTCGGCATCGCGGTGCTCGGCTCGGCGGTGGTCTCCGTGACCACCAAGCAGCTGGTGCACGCCGCGCTCTGGCTGGTGGTCGCGCTCGGCGGGCTGGCGGTGGAGTTCCTGCTGCTCACGGCCGAGTTCATCGCCTGGGTGCAGGTGCTGATCTACCTGGGCTCGGTGGTCGTCCTGGTGCTGTTCGGGCTGATGCTCACCAGGGCGCCGATCGGGCGCTCGCCGGACGCGGACTCCGAGAACCGCTGGGTCGCCCTGGTGGTGGCGCTGGCCGCGGCCGGGACGCTGGTGACCCTGGTGGTCGACGCCTTCCGGACCTCCTGGATCGACCTCGGCGCGGGCGGCGGTTCGGCCGCCGTGACCGGCGCCAGTCTGTTCCGCAACTGGGTGCTGCCCTTCGAGGCGTTGTCCGTGCTGCTGCTGGCGGCGCTGGTCGGCGCGATCGTGCTGTCGCGCGGGTCCGGGCGCCGGGTGCCGGCGCCGCGGGCGGGCAAGCTGCGGGCCGGACGGCCGGTCGGGTCCAACGGGACCGTGGCCGCGACCACGCCCAAGCCCGAGCCCTCGGCACCCGCGTCGTCCTCGTCGTCCGCGTCGGAGGAGAGCTGATGCACCTCGCCTACCCCGTCGTCCTCGCCGCGCTGCTGTTCGGCGTCGGCGTGTACGGCGTGCTCGCCCGGCGCAACGCCGTCCTGGTGCTGATGTCCGTCGAGCTGATGCTCAACGCCGTCAACCTCGACCTGGTCGCCTTCGACGCCTGGCTGCGCGACTCGCTGCACGCCGGGCAGGCGCTCACCCTGTTCACCATCACCGTCGCCGCCGCCGAGATCGGGCTGGGGCTCGCCATCGTCCTGCTGCTGTTCCGGGCCCGGGGCACGGCGGACATCGACCGGGCCACCGCGCTCGGCGACCCGGCCGAGCCGCACACCCCGGCCGAGGACGAGCCGGTCGCAGCCGAGGCACTGAAGGGCCGGGCCACCGCATGAACCTCGCCCTGCCCGTCCTCGTCCCCGCGCTGCCCGCGCTCGGCGCCGCCGCGACCCTGGCCGTCGGCAAGAAGGCGCCCGGGCTGGCCCGGCCGCTGGCGATCGTCCCGGTCGCCGTCTCGGCCGTGCTCGCCCTGGTGGTCGCCCTCCAGCTCGGCACCGGCCGGACCCTGGACGCCGCCACCCGGCTCACCCCGACCGGCGGTCCGGACATCGCGCTCTCCGTCCACCTGGACGGCTTCACCTCGCTGATCTCGGTGCTGGTCGGCCTGGTCGCCACCTGCGTCCAGGTCTACTCGACCGCGTACCTCAAGGAGGACCGGCGCTACCCGTCCTACGCGGCGCTGGTCTCGCTGTTCACCGCGGCGATGTTCCTGGTGGTCTACTCGGGCGACCTCGTCGTGCTGCTGGTCGGCTGGGAGGTCATGGGCGTCTGCTCGTACTTCCTGATCGGCCACCACTGGGAGAGCGCCGACGCCCGGTCGGCCTCGCTCAAGGCCTTCCTGGTCACCAAGCTCGGTGACGTGCCGTTCCTGTTCGGGATCTTCCTGCTCGCCGCGGACGCCGGCAGCTTCCGGATCACCGACGTGCTGTCGGCCGCGACCGAGGGCCGGCTCGGCCACCCGACGCTGGTCGCGCTGCTGCTGCTCGCCGGTGTGGCCGGCAAGAGCGCCCAGTTCCCGCTGCACACCTGGCTCCCGGACGCGATGGCCGGTCCGACGCCGGTCTCCGCCCTGATCCACGCCGCCACCATGGTCGCGGCCGGCATCTACCTGGTGGCCCGGCTGCTGCCGGTGTTCCTCCAGTCGGGGGCGGCCCTGGTGGTGCTCGCGGTGATGGCCGCCGTGACGATGATCGGCTCGGCGCTCTGCGCGCTCGCCCAGGACGACCTCAAACGGGTCCTCGCCTACTCCACCGTCGGCCAGCTGGGCTACATGGCCGGCGCGCTGGCCAGCGGGGACCGCGAGGCCTCGGTGTTCCACCTGGTCAGCCACGGTGCGTTCAAGGCGCTGCTGTTCCTGGCCGCCGGCGTGGTGATCCACGCCGCGCACACCAACTCGATCTCCGCGATGTCCCGGATCCCGGGCCTGCGCAGGACCGTCCCGGACGCCCACTGGACGATGGGCATCGCGCTGTTCGCGCTGGCCGGGCTGCCGCCGTTCTCCGGCTTCTTCAGCAAGGAGGCGGTGCTCACCGCCGCCGAGCACGCCGCCAACGGCGAGGCGCTGACCAACGGCCTCGGCCCGGCCTCGGCGGTGCCGCAGGCGGCCGGCTGGATCGTGCTGATCTCGGCCGCGCTCACCGCGCTGCTCACCGGCGCCTACGCGGCCAGGCTGTTCCTGGTCACCTTCCACAGCCCGGCCGGCGCGGCCGCACCGGTTCGGGCGGCCCAGGCCGCCCCGGCCGCCCCCGAGGCCGACGCGCCGTACTCGCCCGAGCCGGACGAGGCCGACCCGGCCACCGCCGAGCCGCCCGCGATGCGCTGGCCGCTGTGGGTGCTGGCCGTCCCGACCATCGGCTTCGGCGTCGCCGGGCTGCGCTCGGACTGGCTGCCCGCGCTGCTGGACGGCGGCTCGCTGCGACCCACCGGCGTCACCGCCGTCACCGGTACCGGGCTCGCCGTGGTCGGCGTGCTCGCCGCGTACGGCGCCTGGCGCTCGGCCACCGCACGGCTGACCACCGGCCGGCCGGCCCCGGCCGCCGCCGGGAGGGTGCCCGAGCAGGCCGGAGCCCCGGCCGCCGAGGTGGTCGTCGCCGACCCCGGGCGCACCCTGCTCGGCCCGCTGTTCGGCCCGGCCCGGCACGGCTTCGGCGTCGACCGGCTCTACCACCTGCTGTTCGTCCGGCCGGTGGTCGCGGCGGCCCGGCTGGTCCGCTTCCTCGACCGCGAGGTCGTCGAGGGCTACGTGCAGGGCAGCGGGATCGGCGCCAACCTGCTGGGCCGGGCCGTCCGGCTCGCGCAGACCGGCAACGCCCAGACCTACCTCAGCGCCCTGCTGGCCGGGGTCGTCCTGCTGGCCGTCCTGGTGGCGGTGTAGCCGGTGCTGTCGTTCCCCACCCCCGTCCCCTCCGTCCCGTCCGCCGCCGAAGCTGGGAGCCCCCGATGAACGCGGTCCTCATCGCCCTCCTGGTGCTGCCACTGCTCGGCGCCGCGCTCACCCTGGCGCCGGTGTTCGGCCCGGACCGGGCCGTCGCCGGCCGCCGGGCGCTGCGGCTGAACTCCGTCCTCACCGGCGCGGTGCTGCTGCTCTCCGTCCTCCTCGCGGCCGGCTTCGACCACGACGCGCCGGCCCGGATGCAGGCCACCACCGACCTGGACTGGATCCCGGCCCTGCACGTGCGCTTCCACCTCGGCGTGGACGGCGTCTCGCTGCCGCTGGTCGTGCTGACCGCGCTGCTCACCTTCCTCTGCGCGCTGTACTCGGAGAAGCGGCTGCCGGAGGGGGACGGCGTCCCCTCGCCGCAGGCCTTCGTCGGGCTGTTCCTGCTCCTGGAGGTCGGCATGCTCGCCACCTTCGCGGTGCTGGACCTGATCCTCTTCTTCCTGTCCTTCGAGATCGTGCTGATCCCGATGTACTTCCTGATCGCCCGCTGGGGCAGCGGCGCGAGGACCCCGGCGGCCAACCGGTTCATCCTCTACACGCTGCTCGGCTCGGCCGTGATGCTGCTCGGCTTCCTGCTGATCGGCAGCAAGGCCGGCACCTTCGACATGCAGGCGCTGGCCGCCGGGCACGGCAACGGCCTGAGCCACACCACCCAGGTGGTCGCCGCGCTGGCGATCATGGTCGGGCTGGCGGTCAAGGCCCCCGCCTGGCCGCTGCACAGCTGGCTCCCCGACGCCCACACCGCCGCCCCGACGGTCGGCTCGGTGCTGCTCGCCGGCGTGCTGCTCAAGATGGGCACCTACGGACTGGTCCGGGTGCTCCTCCCGGTCGTGCCGGACGGCACCGCGACGCTCGCCCCCTACCTGGGCGCCTTCGCCGCCGTCGGCATCGTCTACGGCTCGCTGGCCTGCCTCGCGCTGGCCCGCCCCGGCGCCAAGGGCGACCTCAAGCGCCTGATCGCGTACTCCTCCGTCGGCCACATGGGCTTCGTGCTGCTCGGCATCGCCTCCCTCACCCCGGTCGGCGTCAACGGCGCGCTGTTCGCCAACATCGCCCACGGACTGATCACCGGCCTGCTGTTCTTCCTGGTCGGGGCGGTCAAGGACCGCTACGGCACGGCGGACCTGGACACCCTCGCCGGGGCCACCGGCGCCGCCCTGTACGGCCGGGCACCCCGGATCGGCGCGCTGCTCGCCTTCGCCGCCGTCGCCAGCCTCGGCCTGCCCGGCCTGGCCGGCTTCTGGGGCGAGCTGCTCGCCATGTTCGGCGCCTTCGACCCGGCCGCCGGGCTGTCCCGCCCGGCCTTCGTCACCTACATGGTCCTGGCCGGCCTCGGCACCCTGCTCACCGCCGGCTACCTGCTGATCGTGGTCAAGCGCGTCTGCATGGGCGACCCCGAGCAGCCCGCGCCGGTGCCCGAGGTGCCCGACCTGCGGCCGTACGAGGCCGTCAGCTGGACACCGCTGGCCGCGCTCACCCTGGTGGCCGGACTCTGGCCCGCCCTCCTGCTCGGGCTCTCCGACCCGGCCGTCAAGCACCTCCTCGGGGGTGGCTGACCGTGCTCGCAGCCCACACCGCCGCACTCGGACCTCACTCCACGGGGCAGCACACTGTGACCTCCCTCGCCGTAGCCAACCCGGGCAGCCTGATCCAGTCCGTGGACTGGGTGGCGATCGCGCCCCCGCTGATCGCCGCCGTGGCCGCCCTCGCGGTGCTGGTCACCGACCTCTTCCTGCCCGAACGGCACAAGCGCTGGCTCGGCCGCCTGGCCGCGGCCGGACTCGCCCTCGCCCTGCTCGCCCTCCTCCCCCTCACCGGGGGATCACCCCGGGCCACCTTCTGCCTCCGGAACGTAGCAGGGGCCACTGACACCACCGGGTGCTCCTACGTCGCCGACCACTTCGCGCTGGTCTTCCAGCTGCTGGCGCTCGGCGGCGCGCTGATCGCGGCGCTGCTGTCGATGCACACCGTCGAGGACCAGAAGCTGCCCCGCGGCGAGTACTGGTTCCTGCTGCTCTCCAGCGCCACCGGCGCCGCCCTGCTGCCCGCCTCCCGCGACCTCGCGACCATGGTGATCGCCCTGGAGGTCGCCTCGCTGCCCGCCTTCGCCCTGGTCGCGCTGCGCCGGGACGGGCGGGGCGCGGAGGCCGCGTTCAAGTTCTTCGTCTCCTCCGTCACCGCGACCGCCGTGATGCTGCTCGGCATCGGCTTCGTCTACGCGGCCAGTGGCAGCCTGCACCTCGGCGCCGTCGCCCAGGGGCTGGAGCACGCGCCCGCCCAGCTCAAGGCGCTGGCCGAGGCGGGGGCGGTGCTGACGCTGGTCGGCTTCGCCTTCAAGGTCGCCGCCGTCCCCTTCCACTTCTGGGTGCCCGACACCTACACCGGCGCCCCGCTGCCGGTGGCCGGCTACCTCTCGGTGGTCGGCAAGGCGGCCGGCCTCTCCGGGCTGGCGCTCGCCACCACCGTCGCGTTCCGCCCGTACGCCCACACCTGGGGCCTGGTGCTCGCGGTGCTGGCCGCCGTCACCATGACCGTCGGCAACGTCGGCGCGCTGCGGCAGCGCTTCGACACCCGGTACAGCGCGGTGCGGCTGCTGGCCTGGTCCTCGGTCGGTCAGGCCGGGTACCTGCTGGTGCCGCTCGCGGCGGCCGGCTACGCGCCCACCGGGGCCGATCCGCTGGGCGCGACCGCCGCGTACGCGCTGATCTACGGCGTGGTGAACCTCGGCGCCTTCGGGGTGGTCGCCGCCGTCGGCCGCCGGGCCGGGACGAGCGTGGACGACTTCCGCGGCCTGTTCGCCCGCAACCGGTGGACGGCGCTGGCGCTGGCCTTCTTCCTGCTCTGCCTGGCCGGGCTGCCGCCCGGTGTGATCGGCCTGTTCGGCAAGGTCGTGGTGTTCCGCGCGGCCGTGGACGCCGGGCTGGGGTGGCTGGCCGTGGTGATGGCCGTCAACGTGGTCGTCGCCCTGTACTACTACCTGCTGTGGACGGCCCGGCTGTTCGCCCCGGCCGACGCGTCCGCCGTCGCGGCCGAGGACGGTGCCGAGCGGCGGCTGCCGGTCGGCCTGACCGCCACGCTGGGGCTCACCGCCTCCGCGGCGGTGGTGCTCTCGGTCGCCCCGCAGTTGGTCCTCCAAGTGGCCGGCGGCTCGCTGTTCTGAGCCGCCGACCGGGTGTCGCGTCGGTCACAAGGGAACAAGGTCCCGGGGCCCGCCCGTTGAGCGGGCAAGAGGGACGAGGCAGAAAGGGCTTCCCCACCGCACCACTGGAGGGCCTGACGTGCACAGCCGGCACAACGGACTGAGGACCGCCGTCCTGCTCGGTGGCCTCTCGGCACTGATCCTGGTGATCGGCGGTTTCTTCGGCCGGACCGGCTTCGTGATCGCCCTGCTGGTCGCCCTCGGGACCAACGCCTACGCCTACTGGAACAGCGACAAGCTCGCGCTGCGGGCCATGCGGGCCCGGCCGGTCAGCGAGTTCGAGGCACCCGGGCTGTACCGGATCGTGCGCGAGCTCTCCACCTCGGCCCGGCAGCCGATGCCCCGGCTCTACATCTCCCCGACGCCGGCCCCGAACGCCTTCGCCACCGGCCGCAACCCGCGCAACGCGGCGGTCTGCTGCACCGAGGGCATCCTGCAGATCCTGGACGAGCGCGAACTGCGCGGGGTGCTCGGACACGAGCTCAGCCACGTCTACAACCGGGACATCCTGATCTCCTCGGTCGCCGGGGCGCTGGCCTCGGTGGTGATGTTCCTGGTGAACTTCGCCTGGCTGATCCCGTTCGGCCGCAGCGAGGACGACGACGGCCCCGGGCTGTTCGGGATGCTCGCCATCATGGTCCTCGGGCCGATCGCCGCCGGGCTGATCCAGATGGCCGTCAGCCGCTCCCGCGAGTACCAGGCCGACGCCGACGGCGCCCGGATCACCGGCGACCCGCTCGCCCTCGCCAGTGCGCTGCGCAAGCTCGACGCCGGTACCCGCCAGCTGCCGCTCCCGCCGGAGCCCCAGCTGCAGACGGCGAGCCACATGATGATCGCCAGCCCGTTCCGGCCGGGCGAGGCCGGTGCGCGGCTGTTCTCCACCCACCCGCCGATGGCGGAGCGGATCGCGCGGCTGGAGCGGATGGCCGGGTACCGGGCGTAGCGGCCGCCGCGCGGGGCCGGGGCCGGGGTCGGGGTCGGGGTCGGGGTCGGGGTCGAAACGCGGTCAGCCGGTCGACTCCTGGTAGGCCGTCCGCAGTCGGTGGATGCCCTCGGCGACCTGGGCGGGGCCGTCGGCGGCGGCGTAGCTCAGCCGCAGGTTCGGGGCCGGGGGTTCGGCGGCGTGGTACGGCCGGCCGGGGGTGACCTGGACGCCCCGGCGCCGGGCGGCGGCGACCAGGGCGGCGTCGTCGGTGCCGTCCGGCAGCCGCAGCCACAGGTGGTAGCCCCCGGGCCGGTGGGCGCCGAGCACACCGGGCAGTTCCCGGTGCAGGGCGGCCACGGCGGCGGTGCGGCGGTCGCGCAGTTCGGCTCCGAGGGTGCGCAGGTGACGGGCCCAGCCGGGGTCGGAGACCAGCTCCAGGGTCGCCTCCTGGAGCGGCCGGGGCACGAAGAAGCTGTCCACCACCTGGGTGGCCCGCAGCCGGGCGAGCGCCGGGCCGCGCGCGGTGAGGGCGCCGACCCGCAGGTTGGGGGAGGCGGCCTTGGTGAGGGAGCGCAGGTGCACCACCACCCCGTCCCGGTCGTCGGCGGCCAGCGGGCGCGGCAGCGCCGGGGCGTCCGCGTGGACCAGCAGCCGGGCGAAGTCGTCCTCGACCACGAACGCCCCGGCGGCCCGGGCGATCCGCAGCACCTCTGCCCGGCGCGCGGGCGAGAGCACCGCGCCGGTGGGGTTCTGGAACAGCGGCTGGCAGACGAACACCCGGGCCCGGGTGGCCTCGAAGGCGTCGGCCAGCAGATCGGTGCGGACGCCGTCGGCGTCGACCGGGACGGGCACCGGCCGCAGCCCGGCCGCGCGCACCACCGCGAGGATGCCCGAGTAGGTCGGCGACTCGACCAGCACCGGCGAGCCGGGCGCGGCCAGCGAGCGCATCGCCACGGTCAGGCCGCCCTGCCCGCCGGAGGTGATCAGGACGTCCCCGGCGCTGATCGGTCCGGCGTGGCCGCCGATGTCGCGGGCGAACCAGCCGCGCAGTTCGGTGAGGCCGTCGGTGGGCGGCCGGTCCCAGGCGCCCGGGCGGCGGCCGGCCCGGGCGAGGGCGGCGGCGAGCAGCCGCTCGGGCAGCAGCGAGGAGTGGGGGTAGCCGCCGTTGAGGTCGATGACGCCGGGCGGCGGCACCTGGAGGGTGGCGAACACCGGTGCGGCCAGCAGGTCGCGCGGGCCGGAGTCGGCGCTGAGCGCGACCTCCTGCCAGGACAGGTCGCCGGGCCGGGCGGCCGGGGCTGCCGGGGAGTCGGGGGCCGCGGCGAAGGCCGCGGCCCGGAACACCCCGGCGCCAGGCCGGGAGACCACGAGCCCCTCGGCGACCAGCACCGCGATGGCGCGGGAGACCGTCACCGGGCTGACCTGGTGGCGCTCCATCAGGGCCCGGCTGGACGGCAGCTTTCGCCCTTCCGGGTAGCGCTCGACCTCCCGCCGGAGGCTTTCGGCGAGTTCGGCCACGCTGCTACGCTCGTTCATGACGGCACAAGATAGCGCTACCCGGCCCGCGGCGATAGCACCCGGGGCGGGCGCCCCCGGCACCGCCTCCGGAACGGCCCTCGCCGCCCTCGGGGTGGCCTCCTTCTCGCTCACCTTCCCGGCCACCGTGTGGTCCCTCGACGGCTTCGGCCCGTGGACCTCGACCGGACTGCGCGGCGCCCTGGCCGGGCTGCTCGCCGGGCTCTACCTGCTGGCCTCCGGCGCCCCGCTGCCGACGGCCCGGCAGTGGCCCGGCCTGCTGGTGGTCTCGGCCGGCTGCGTCATCGGCTTCCCGCTGCTCACCACGCTCGCCCTGCGGACCTCCTCGACCGCCCACTCGGCGGTGGTCATCGGCCTGCTGCCGCTGGCCACGGCGGTGGCCTCGGCGCTGCGCACCGGCCGCCGGCCGTCCCGGGCGTTCTGGGCGGCGGCGCTGGCCGGGGCGGCGGCCGTGCTCGGCTTCACCCTGCTGCAGAGCCACGGCCGGCCGACCGTCGCCGACCTCTACCTGTTCGCCGGGGTGCTGGTCTGCGCGGCCGGGTACGCGGAGGGCGGGCGGCTCTCCCGGGACCTCCCGGGCGCCCGGGTGATCGCCTGGGCGGTGGTGGCCGCGGCGCCGGTGATGCTGCTGACCGCCGCCTACGGGCTGTCCGCCGAGCCCGTCCGGCTCGGCGCGAAGGCGCTGGTCGGACTGGCGTACATCGCGGCGGTCTCCCAGCTCGGCGGGTTCGTGTGCTGGTACCGGGGGATGGCGGCGATCGGGGTGCCGCGGGCCAGCCAGCTGCAGCTCGCCCAGCCGCTGCTGACGCTGGTCTGGTCGGTGCTGCTGCTCGGGGAGGAGCTGCCGGTGGCCGCGCCGGTGACGGCCGTGGTGGTGCTGGGCTGCATCGCGGTCACCCAGCGGGCCCGGGCGTAGGGCCTGTCTCTCGGGCCGTTGCCGGGTCCTCGCCCCGGGCCGTTCGGTGGTGCGGGCCCGAACCCTCGCGTTGGGCCGTCCTGAGGAGGCGTCGGCTCGTTAGGATGGCCCCGCGCCCCGCGTCGGTCCGGGGAGCGGCATCCGGAGGGAGTGGGCCGTCATGGCAGACGAGAGGCACGCCCCGGCGTCCGGGGACGCGCCGACCCGACGGCGTGGTCAGGGCGAGCTGGAGGCGCAGGTGCTGGCGGTGCTCCAGCGGGCGCCCGGCCCGGCCACCGCGGGGTGGGTCCAGGAACGCATCGACGGCGACCTGGCGTACACCACGGTGATGACCATCCTGTCCCGGCTGCACGCCAAGAACGCCGTCTCCCGGAGCCGCTCCGGCCGCTCCTACCTGTGGCAGGCCTCCGCCGACGCCGCCGGGCTGGCCGCGCTGCGGATGCGCCGGATGCTCGACGGCGAGGCGGACCGGGACGCCGTCCTCGCCAGCTTCGTCACCGCGCTGCTGCCGCACGACGAGGAACTGCTGCGGGCGCTGTTGGACGCCGCGTCCGCGGAGCCCGCAGCGGCCGACCGTGAGAGCTGACCCGTGGGCTTCTTCGTCTTCCTCCCGCTGATCCTGCCGCTGACCGCGGTGCCGATCGCCCGGCTGACCGAGCAGCACCTGCACCCGCGCGGTGCCGCCCGGCTGATGACCGTGATCAGCGCCGTGATGGCGGTGTGCAGCGTGCTCTGCCTCGGGCTGATCGGCGTGGTGGGCACCGCGCAGATCCCCGGCAACCCGCTGCCGGACAGCTGGTCCGACCCGGAGGTGCGGCACGCGCTGCCGTACCACGAGACGGTCGGCACCGCCGCGATGTGGCTGCTGGTGCTGGTCGGCTTCGCCTGTTCCCGGACGGTCGTGCGGCACCTGCGGGTCCGCTCCCGGGCCCGGCGGGCGCTGGCCGGACTGCCGGAGGCGCCGGCCGAGGCCGGTGACCTCGCGGTGCTGCCGGACCGCAGCCCGTACGCCTACGCGCTGCCCGGCTCGCCCGGGCGGGTGGTGGTCTCCACCGGGATGCTGGCCGGGCTGGCCGAGGACGAGCGGGAGGCGCTGCTCGCGCACGAGCGGGCGCACCTGCGCCACCGCCACCACCGCTACCTGCTGACCACCCAGCTCGCCGCCTGCGTCAACCCCTTCCTGCGGCCGTTGCAGGCGGCGGTGGCGTTCAGTGCCGAGCGCTGGGCGGACGAGGAGTCGGCCCAGGCGGTGGGCGACCGGCGGATCACGGCCCGGGCGGTGGCCCGGGCGGCCCTGGTCTCGCACGCCGCCCCGGTGCCCGGCTTCGCGGCCTTCGCCGCCCCGGCCCCGGCGCCCGGCCCGGTGCCGCGCCGGGTGGCCGCGCTGCTCGGCCCGGTGCCGACGGCCCGCAACTGGCCGCCGGCCAAGACCCCGGCGGGCCTGGCGGCGATGGTGGCCGCGGTCGGCACGGCGGCCTCGGCGCTGTGCGCGCTCAACGCGGCGGTGGCGCTGCTGGTGGTGCTGAAGGCCGTCACCCCCCTCTAGGGCCTGTCCGGCCCTAGCCGCCGCCCTGCCTGGGCCCCGGGGTCAGATCCGGACGATCATCTTGCCGGTGTTGGCGCCGCGCAGCACGCCCAGGAAGGCGTCCACCACGTGGTCGAAGCCGTCCACGACGGTCTCGTCCGGGACGAGGGCGCCGGAGCGCAGGTGCGGGACGGCGAGGTCGTACAGCTCGGGCCGGGCGTCCAGGTGGTCGCGGACCAGGAAGCCCTCCAGACGCAGGCTCCTGCCGACCACGTCGTAGAGGTTGCGCGGCGCGGGCGGCGGGTCCAGCGGGTTGTTGTACTGGGCGACGGCGCCGCACCAGGCGATCCGGCCGTGGTCGCGCATCGCGCTGATCGCGCCCTCCAGGTGCGTGCCGCCGACGTTGTCCAGGTAGACGTGCAGTCCGTCCGGGGCGGCCTCGCGCAGCCGGTCGGCGATCGGGCCGTCGTGGTGGTCGAAGGCGGCGTCGAAGCCGAGGTGCTCGGTGAGGTGGGCGACCTTGGCGGCCGAACCGGCGCTGCCGATGATCCGGCCGGCGCCGAGCAGTCGGGCGATCCGGCCGGCGGCGGTGCCGACGCCGCCGGCCGCGGCCGAGACGAACAGGGTCTCGCCGGGCTGGAGCCGGGCGATCCTGGTCAGGCCGACCCAGGCGGACAGCCCGGTGCCGCCGAGGATCGAGAGGTGGGCAGTGAGCGGGACACCCGCGAAGTGGGGCAGCAGGCCGGCCCGGTCGCCGGTCACCACCGAGTGGGTGCGCCAGGCCTGCCGGTGGGAGACCAGGGCGCCGACCGGCAGCGCGTCGGCCCGGGACTCCACCACCCGGCCGAGGGTGCGGCCCTCCAGCGGGGCGTGCAGCTGCCAGCCGCCCTCGTCCATCTCCTCGCGCATGTACGGGTCGACGGACTGGTAGAGGTTCTCGACCAGGGCCTCGCCGGCGGCGAGCGCCGGGACGGTCACCTCGACGAAGGCGAAGTTCTCGGCGCTCGGCGCGCCCGAGGGGCGGGAGACCAGGTGGACGGCGCGGGCGGTGGGACGGGACATCGGCGGTGCTCCGTACGGGGAGGTCGGCGGGGACGTTGACCACCGTAGGAAGCGGGGGCGCGGCCGGGCAGGGGCCGGCGGCGATGGACCGGCGCCTTCCATGAGCGGATTCGATGGGAGGTAGGTTCGCCGCATGACCGAACTCGCCCCGCACGAGCTGCGCGTCCTGGTCGCCGTCGACGAGGAGCTGAGCTTCACGGCGGCCGCCGCGCGCCTGGAGACCACCCAGTCCGCCGTCTCGCACGCCGTGCGCGCCTGCGAGCGGAAGCTCGGCGCGGTGCTCTTCGACCGCGGGCGCCACGGCGCGCGCCCCACCGAGGCCGGCGCGCGGGCGGTCGGCTACGCCCGCCGGATCCTGCGGCTGCTGGCGGTGATGGGCCCCGAGGTGCGGGGCGCGGGTGCCGGCCCGGCGGGGCCGCTGACCGGCACGCTGCGGATCGCGGCCTTCCGCAGTGCCGCCGCCAACCTGCTGCCGCCCGTCCTGGCCCGGCTCGCCGCCGAGCACCCGGGGCTCACCCCGCGGGTGCGGATCGTCCGGGAGCTTGGCCGGGGCACCGCCGGGGAGGTCGCGGACGGGCGCGCCGACCTCGGGCTGGCCACCCTGGACGCGGGTGGTCCGCCGTCCGTGCCCGGGCTGGTCGCGGTGCGGCTGTACCGGGAGTCGTACGCCCTCGCCCACCCGCAGGGCCACCCGGAGCCCCGCCGGCTGCCGCTGGTGGACTGGGCGGAGAACTGCGGCTCGTACACCAGGGACTGGTGGCGGCGGCAGGACTGGCTGCCGCCCGCGACCGTCGACGCGGAGGACGACACGGTGGCGCTCTCGCTGGTCGCCCAGGGCCTCGGCATGGCGGTGATGCCCCGGACGGCCCTGCTCGGCGCGCCGCCCGGGCTGGCCGTCACCGACCTCGGCCCGCGGCCGCCCAGCCGCTTCGTCGGGTACGTCACCACCCCCGAGCTGGCCGGGACGGCGGCCGTCCGGGCGCTGATCCGCGAACTGCGCGAGCTGCCGCTGCCCGCCGGGCTGACGGCGGCCTGACCGGTCGCCCCGGCCGGTCGGCCCAGGCGGCTCGGGCGGTCGGCCCGGTCGGCCCGGTCGGCCCGATCAGTCGTCGAGGCTCTCCCGGAGGGCGCGGAACTCGGCCGCCAGCGCGTCCAGGGTGTAGTGGGCGTTGAGGCCGCTGGGGTTGGGCAGCACCCACACCTCGGTGTCGCCGATGCCCTCCGGCTGGCGTCCGATCGCGGCCCGGCGCTGCCCGAAGGCCGTCCGGTAGGCGCCGATGCCGAGCACCGCGAGGACGCGCGGCCGCAGCCGCAGCACCCGCTCGCGCAGCGCCGCGCCGCCCGCGCGCAGTTCCTCGGCGGTGAGCTCGTCCGCCTTGGCGGTGGTGCGCGGGGCGACGTTGGTGATGCCGAGGCCGAGGGCGGGCAGTTCGTCCTGCTCGTCCGGGCGGTACTGGCGCCCGGTGAAGCCCGAGCGGTGCAGGGCGGGCCAGAAGCGGTTGCCCGGCCGGGCGAAGTGGTGCCCGGTGGCCCCGGACCACAGGCCAGGGTTGATGCCGCAGAACAGCACCCGCAGCCCGGGCCCGGTGACGTCCGGGATGGTGGTGTCCTGGGCGGCCCGCAGCTGCTCGGGGGTCGGCTTCATCGGTGTCGGGATTCCCCTCACGGATTGGGAGTGCACCCGGCCGATTCTGCCCTGGCCGCCGTCCGCGCGGTGCGGCGGTCGCGCAGCCACCGCAGGCCGAACACCACCACGGCGGCGTACGTCCAGCCGGCCAGGATGTCGATGATGAAGTGCTCGGCGCCGTAGACCAGGGTGAACGCCATGGCGAGCGGATAGGCGACCAGCAGGGCGCGCAGCCAGGGCCGGGCGGTGGGCCAGAACAGGAACAGCAGCATCGCCGGGTAGGCGGAGTGCAGCGAGGGCATCGCGGCGACGTCGTTGGCGAACTGGCTGCCGTTCTCCAGCAGCGAGTCGGCCTGCGGCAGGCCCGTGTTCGAGATGGTCTCCCAGACCACCCGGTGCAGTTCGGGCATGTTGCCCTGCTGGCCGACCAGCCACGGCGGGTCGGCGGGGTAGAGCAGGTATGTCGCGAAGCCGGCGAAGGTCAGCGTGAAGTAGCAGGCGAGCAGTTGGCGGAAGCGCTGGTGGGAGCGCCGCCACAGGACGGCGAGCAGGACGAACACGACGAGGAAGTGCGAGAGGTAGACGGTCGTCGCCGCGTAGTCGTACCAGTGCGGCGAGCCGGGGGTGTAGAGCGCGTGCTGGAGCCGTACGGTCCAGGTCTCCCCGAAGCCGAGCACCTCGTCGAAGCGCAGCTGGGGCAGCCAGTGCGGGGCCCAGGGGGTGTGGGCGCCGTAGCCGCGCAGCAGCGAGTAGGCCCAGACCACGGCCATCACCGGGACCCAGTCGCGCAGCACCAGCAGGAAGCCGCGGGGGCCGTGTCCGCTGTGGACGGCGGCGGTGAGCAGGGCGCCGATCAGCCAGAGGAAGACCACGTCGTTGGCGAAGGCCATGCCCTGGGTGGCCAGGAACCAGACGAAGGCGGTGAGGTAGGCCGGCCAGGCCAGCAGTCGCAGTCTGGCCAGGCCTCCCCGGCGGTTGCGTTCGGTCACGGGACGCAGACGTCCGGCCCGCACCGGGGTCGGCGGGGCCGGGCTCAGCAGCTTCGTCATGTTCAGCGAAACTAGCAACGCAAGCTTGGAGGACTCTGGGCGAACGATGACCGGCTCGTAAGAAAATCGCACGGTTGGGTCAAATCTTGGCGGACGAAGGTCCCGTGACGGGGACGAACGGTCCGGCGGAGCGGCCTCGCCGCCCCGGTCAGGCGACGGCACCGAGCTCATGCGGGGTGTTGTTGAAGCGTCGTCCGCCGTTGGCCGTCACCGTGACGATGTCCTCGATCCGCACCCCGAACCGGCCGGGCAGGTAGACGCCGGGCTCGATCGAGAAGCACATGCCGGGCACCAGCGGCCGCTCCTCGCCCTCGACCAGGTACGGCGGTTCGTGGGTGGTGATCCCGATGCCGTGGCCGGTGCGGTGGATGAAGTGCTCGCCGTACCCGCCGTCGGTGATCACCCGTCGGGCGATCCGGTCGATCTCCTGGCAGCTCACTCCGGGCCGGACCGCCTCGAAGGCGGTCTGCTGGGCGAGCCGGACCAGGTCGTGCACCTGCCGCACCTCGTCCGGGACGTCCGGGCCGACGTGCACGGTGCGGGTGGTGTCGGAGCCGTAGCCGTCCTTGAGGCCGCCGAAGTCCAGCACCACGGTGTCCCCGGTGCGGATGATCCGGTCCCCGGCCTCGTGGTGCGGGTTGGCGCCGTTGGGGCCGGAGCCGACCACCGTGAAGTCGACCTGGCTGTGGCCGTACTGGATCAGCAGCGCGCCGAGGTCGGCGGCGACGTCGGTCTCCCGGCGGCCGGCGAAGCCGACCTCCAGGATGCCCCGGTAGGCGGCGTCCGCCGCGCCGCCGGCCGCGGCCAGGCGCTCCAGCTCCTCGGTGTCCTTGACCGCGCGCAGCATCGGCAGCGCCTCGGTGAGCGAGGTGAAACCGCTGCCGGGCAGGGCGGACTGGAGGCCGAGCAGGTGCATCGCCCAGGCGTTGTCGGAGATCCCGTAGCGCCCGGCCGGTTCGAACAGCGGGCGGGCGGTGGCGTACGGGTCCTCGCCGTCGGACCAGTCGAGCAGCTCGACGGCCGGGGCGCCGAGCGCCTTCTCGGCGTCCGGGCGCTCCAGCCTGGGGACGATCAGCGCGGGGCGGCGGCCGGGGGCGAGGACGAGGGCGGTGAGCCGCTCCGTGACGGCGGTGGGCCGGTAGCCGCACAGGTAGCTCAGGTCGGGGCCGGGGGCGACCACCAGGCCGGCCAGCCCGGCGGCCGTCGCCTCGGCGGTGGCCCGGGCCATCCGGGCGGCGTGGTCCTCGGTGGTGAACGGACGGGGCACGGTTGCTCCTCCTCGGGGTCCTTCGGCGTCGGGTCGTCCGTTGGCGGGTCGTTCGACGTCGGCTCCTTCGATGGTGGCCGACTTCCCGCAACTGCGCCATGGTCAGCGGCTGTTGGCGAAGTGCCGGAGGAACAGCGCCTCGACGTGGGCCATCCGCCGGATCTCCTCCGGGTCGACGCTCTCGTTCGGCGCGTGGATCAGGCAGCGCGGCTCCTCGACGCCCATCAGTACGAGCTCCGCCGCCGGGAAGGTGGTGGCCAGGACGTTGCAGAGCGGGATCGAGCCGCCCTGGCCGAGGAAGGACAGCGGCTTGCCGTAGACCTCCTGCGCGGCCTTGTCGAGCGCGGCGTACGCGGGCCCGCCGGTGTCGGCCCGGAACGGCGCGCCGGCGCTCTCCCGTTCCGCCGTGACCCGGACGCCCCAGGGTGCGGCCGCCTCCAGGTGGGCGACCAGCGCGTCCTGGGCGGCGCGGGCGTCGGTGCCGGGCGGCACCCGCAGGCTCACCCGGGCCCGGGCGGTGGCCGGGACGGCGGCCGCGGAGCCGACCACGGGCGGGCAATCGATGCCGAGGACGGTGACGGCGGGGCGGGCCCAGAGCCGGTCGGCGACGGTGCCGGAGCCGGTCAGCCGGACGCCGTCCAGCACCCCGGCGTCGGTCCGGAAGGCGCCCTCGTCGTAGCCGACGCCGCTCCAGCTGCCGGTGCAGTCCAGGCCCTCGATCCGGGTGCCGCCGTCGGCGTCGCGCAGCGAGTCCAGCATCCGGACCAGCGCGGCCAGGGCGTCCGGGGCGGGGCCACCGAACATGCCGGAGTGGACGTCGCCGGTGAGCGCCTCGACGCCGACCACCACGGTGACCACCCCGCGCAGCGAGGTGGTGGCGGTGGGCACGCCGACGGCGGCGTTGCCGGTGTCGCAGATCAGCAGGGCGTCCGCGTGCAACTCCCCGGCGTGCGGGGGCACGTACTGCTCCAGGCCGCCGGTGCCCTGCTCCTCGGAGCCCTCGACCACCAGCTTGAGGCCGACCGGGACGTCCTCGCCGAGCGCCCGCAGCGCGGTGAGGTGCATGACGATGTTGCCCTTGCAGTCGGCGGCGCCGCGCCCGTACCAGCGGCCGTCGCGCTCGGTGAGCCGGAACGGCGGGGAGGTCCAGGCGGCTTCGTCCAGCGGGGGCTGGACGTCGTAGTGGCTGTACAGCAGCACGGTCGGGGCGCCGGGCGGGGGCGGGCGGTGGCCGACCACGGCGTGGCTGCCGTCCGGGGTCTCCTCCAGGTGGACGTCGCGCAGGCCGGCCCCGGTGAAGGCGTCGGCGACCCACTCGGCGGCCTCCCGGCACTTCTCCGGCGGGTACTGCCGGGGGTCGGCGACGGACGGGATGGCCACCAGCTCGGCCAGGTCGGCCCACGCGCGGGGCATCAACCCGTCGATCCGCCGGGCGAGTTCGTCGGTCATCTGGGGCTCCTACTTGCGCACGGTGTCGCGCAGGTCGAGGTCGTCGATCTTGTCCTGGATGGCGGCGAGCCGGTCCGGGCAGTAGACCGAGAGCACGATCGCCTCGGCCTTGACCACCTCGCGGTCGGAGAGCACCGGGCGCTGGCCCGGCCCGCCCGCGCCGTTGGACATCCCGTACGTCCACTGCGCCTGGTTGAGCGCGTTCGCCGGGTCGGCGCAGACCGCGCCGCCGTCCTCGCCGAGGGTGTGGGTGATCTGGTCCCGGGTGGGCACCGGGTAGCCGGCCGAACCCAGCCGCGTGGCGAGCTCCCCGGCCTTCTCGTTCGCCAGGTTCGTGGCGTGCAGCTGGGTGAACGACAGCAGGCCGGTGACCAGCATCGCGACCAGCAGCACGATCGAGCCGAGGTAGATCCAGCGGTGGCGGGAGGCCATCAGGCCGGTGGTCATGACGTCGTACCCCCTTCGGTCCGGCGCAGCTCCTGCGCCTCCTGGGCGGCCAGCTCGGCCGCCGCCTCGGGCGAGCGCCAACTCGGCCTGCGCAGCCGCAGGAAGAGGAGGGGGATGACCAGCCCGAGGAGCAGCAGGCCGCCGCCGACGATCCCGATGTACGACCAGACGCTGCCGCTGCCGAACTGCGAGGACGGCACGAAGCCGATGCCCATCGCGGCGGCCGACGCGAGCAGGCCGATCACGCAGATCGGCACCAGGGCCGGGGCCCGGTAGCCGCGCGGGTGGTCCGGCTGGGTGCGGCGCAGCCGGATCGCGGCGCTGAACATCAGCAGGTAGACGATCAGGTACACCTGGGTGGTGATCACCGAGAAGATCCAGTAGGCGCTGGAGACGTTCGGGATCAGTGCGTAGAGCAGGGCGATGGCGGTGGTGACCACGCCCTGGGAGACCAGCAGGTTCTGCTGGACGCCCTCGCGGTTGAGCTTCTGCAGGAACGGCGGCAGGTAGCCCTCCTGACGGGAGATCAGCAGCAGGCCCTTGGAGGGCCCGGCCAGCCAGGTCAGCATGCCGCCGAGCGAGGCGGCGATCAGGGCCACCGCGATGACCGGGGTGAGCCAGCCGATGTCGAAGTACTGGAAGAAGGCGTCGAAGGCCTGCATCACCCCGGCGGTGAGGCTCAGTTCGCTGGACGGCACCACCCAACTGATCGCCAGCGCCGGCAGGATGAAGATCGCCAGCACCATCGCGGAGGCGGTGAACATCGACCGCGGGAACTCCCTGGCCGGGTCGCGCAGCGAGGAGACGTGCACCGCGTTCATCTCCATGCCGGAGTAGCTGAGGAAGTTGTTGACGATCAGCACCAGGCTGGCCAGCCCGGTCCACTGCGGGAACAGGTGCGAGGCGTCCATCGGGGCGGCGGAGGAGTTGCCCTCGCCGAGGAAGACGAAGCCGAGCACCACCAGTAGGGTGCCGGGGATCAGGGTGCCGATCACCAGGCCCATCGAGGAGAGTCCGGCGACCGCCTTCGTCCCGCGCGAGGAGACCCAGACGCCGGTCCAGTACAGCACCATGATCACAACCGCGGTGTACGGGCCGTTGCTGGCCAGCCGGGGGTTCACCACGTAGGCGATGGTCGAGGCCACGTAGGCCAGCAGCGACGGGTAGTAGAAGATCGTCATCGCGAACTGGCACCAGACGGCCAGGAAGCCCAGCGGCTTCGACAGGCCCTCCGAGACCCAGCGGTAGACGCCGCCCTCCCAGCCGGAGGCCAGCTCGGCGGAGACCAGCGCGGTCGGCAGCAGGAACACCACCGCGGGGACGAGGTAGAGGAAGACGCAGGCCAGCCCGTACACCGCCATGGTCGGGGCGGAGCGCAGGCTGGCGACCGAGCTGGTGGTCATCAGGGCGAGGGTGATCCAGGACATCCGCGGCGCGGCGGCCAGTCGGCCGGCCACCGAGCCGCCGCGCTCCCGGGTGGCGGGGCCGGCCTCACCCCCGGGGCCGGTCGTACCCCCGGGGCCGGCCTCGCCGCCGGGGCCGGGCGGGGGCGCGTCCGTGGCACTCATCGGTCCTCCTCCGGTACGGCCCCGGTCGGCTGCGCGGGGGAGCGGGGCGCCGGGGAGGGAGCCCCGGCGGCGGGCCGTACCCGGCCAGTTCACCCGGTTGCCGCGCCCGCCGCATGCGGCGGGCGGCCGTGCGGGTGACCGGCGTTCAGCCCTGGGCTCACACCGGCGCGGCGGCGGGCCAGGTGGCGCGGCGCAGGGTGCGGCTCGCGGTGGCGGGCAGCAGGGCGGCGGCGAGCAGGGCGGCGATCGCGGCGAGCGTGACGGCGGGGGAGAAGCGGTCCAGCAGCAGGCCGGCGGCGAAGGAGCCGGCCGGCATCCCGGCGGTGAGCAGGGTCATGGTCGCGGCGATCACCCGGCCGCGGAGCCGGTCCGGCACCTGACGGAAGACCAGCAGGTCGAGCATCACCCGCAGGGCCGGGACGCCCGCGCCGACCAGGAACAGCGCGGCGAACACGGTGACCGCCCCGCCGGGCAGCAGCGGTGCCAGCGGGACGGGCACGGCGGTCCAGGCCACCACGAGCAGCAGCACCCCGGGGCCGGCCAGCCGGTGCAGCCGGGAGACCAGGGTCGCCCCGGCCAGCGCGCCGACCGCCTCGCCGGCCAGCGCCAGACCGATCCCGCCGCTGCTGGTGCCGTGTTCGCGCAGCAGCACCATGACGGGCAGCAGCAGTGCCGCCCCGGTCAGGTTGATCACCAGCAGGACGGCCAGTGCGGGGCGCAGCAGCGGGGAGGCGGCGAGGAGGCGGAAGCCGGCCAGCGCGCCGCCCTCGTCCTCCTGCTCCTCCTGCGCGTCCTGCCCGTCCTGCGCGTCCTGGCCCGCGCGGCTCGGCTGCCCGGCCGCGGCCGCCGGTCCGGCCGGGAAGCGCACCAGCAGTGCGGTGATCAGCGCGACCAGCGAGGCGAACGCGGCGCCGAGGAAGGGCACCGAGCGGCCGAGTCCGAACAGGAACCCGGCCAGGGGCGGGCCGGCCAGCGCGGCGCCGCTCATCCGGGCCTCGTCCTGGGCGAGCGCCTGCGACAGCTGCTCCGGCGCGACCACCGAGCGCAGGGCCAGCAGCCGGACCGGGCCGCTGTAGGCGATGGTCGCGCCCACCAGTGCGGCGACCACCAGCAGGTGGGCCAGGGCCAGCCGGTCGAGTGCCAGGGCCACCGGGACGCTGGCCAGGGCCAGCAGCCGGACGGCGTCGGAGGCGACCAGGACCCGGCGGCGGTCCCACCGGTCGGCGACCGAGCCGCCGTGCACGCCGAGCAGCAGGGTGGCGGTCATCTGGACGGCGCCGAAGGCTCCGGCGGCGGTGGACGAGCCGGTGAGGGCGAGCACCAGCAGGGGGAAGGCGGTCTCGCCGATCATCAGGCCGAGGGTCGCGCAGGAGGTGCCGGCCCACAGGGCCTGGAACCGCAGGTTGCGCCGCAGCGGGACGGGCGGCGGCGGGTCCGCCGGTCCGGGTGCCGCTGCCTGCTCGGCCGCCCCCAGCCCGACCGCCGTCCGCTCGGCCGTCGCCGTGGTGTGCTCCGTCATGGACCGACCCCCATCGTTCGCGTTCTCCGACACCGTTCACGCTCACGTGAATGATGGCGTGAGCGTGAGTGATTGCGCAAGGGTGAGCGCTCACCGAGCGGTGATTGCGGGCGGAGTGGCCGATCTGCGAGGGTGGGCCCGTGGCCGAGCACGAACAGGAACCCGCCGACGGGGACGAGCAGCAGCAGCCCACCACCTGGGTCAAGGAGCGCCAGGTGGGCGACGTCGCGGTGCTCAAGGCACTGGCCGACCCGCTGCGCCTCGCCATCCTCGGCGCGTTGAAGACCGCCGAGGACCGTCCGCTGACCGCCAAGGAGCTCGCCGCCGAGCTCGGCGAGCCGCAGACCAAGCTCTACCGGCACATCAAGCAGTTGGAGAAGGCCGGGCTGGTCCTGGTGGCGGGCACCCGGCTGGTCTCCGGCATCGTGGAGAGCCGCTACCGGGTCGCCCAGGACTCCATCCGGCTCGCCCCGGAGATGTTCACCGCCGACTCCCCGGCCCGCTCCGAGGCGTACGACGCCATGCTGGCCGCGATCGACCGGGTCCGCGGCGAGTTCCGCGCCCATGTGGCCGACGGGCGGCTGGATTTCAGCCGCCCGCAGGACGGTTCGGGCCCGTCGGCCGGACTGTTCGCGCACTTCACCCTCCGGCTCGACCCGGACCGGCTGGCCCGGCTCCGCGCCCAACTGGCCGACATCTTCGACGGCTTGTCCGAAGAAGGTCCGAGTACGGCCGACGACGCCGTGGACGTGACCCTCTTCACCCTGCTCTACGGTCTCCGCGCGGGCACGGAACGATAAATTCCGGGCCGACTGTCGGTGCGGTGGGACAGCATGTCGGGCATGTCGTATGAACTCCAAGCGCTGATCGGCATGTTGGAGCTGCTGACGGTGGCGGCGGCGGAGGTGCCGGCGGCCCGGGTGGTGCCGCTGGCCCAGGGGCTGGCGCTCATCCCGGTCACCCCCGCCGTGCTGTCCGCGCTCCAGGGCGACACCGCGGTGTCCAGGTCCGTCGGCGGGCCGGGATCCGGTGGGGCGGGATTCGGCGGGTACTCCGACGGGTTCGAACTCCGGCTCGCCGCCTGGTCCAAGGCCGGTCCGATCGTCCGCGTCGAGGCCGAGTACTTCGGTGGCGGCGGGACCCAGCGCGCCGTCGGCTGGTTCGACGGCCGGGTCGTCCTGGGCCCGCTCGCCAGTGGCGAGTTCGAGCCCGCGCCGGCCGAGGGCACCCCGATCTCGCGCGCCCTGCGGTGGCTCGGCGGGTCCGTCGCACCGGGGCGGGCGGACGAGTTCGACTCGGTCGGGCTGGGGGCGCACCGCAGCACCGCGGAATGGGCGCAGGGCTGAGCCGCCGTCCGGCGCGCCGCCGTTCGGCGTACCTGCGGTGGCCGGGCCCGGGCGGCGACCGCACGGTGTGAGTCAGGCGATCTCGCCTGACTCGCACTGAGAGGAAGCAGTACCCATGCGTTCCACCCGGATGGCCGCCACCCTGACCGCAGCCCTCGCGCTGACCATGGTCGCCACGGCGTCCGCCACCGCCGCCGGCCAGGCAGCCTCGGCCCCCCGCACCACCGTTTCCGCCCCCGTCGTCCCGACGGCCCCGACCGCGCCGGACGCCCCCACCGCGCCGGACACTCCCACGGTGCCGACGGCGCCCACCGCGCCGGACGCCCCGACCGTGCCGACGGTGCCTACCGTTCCGGACGCCCCGACCGTGCCGACGGTGCCCACCCTGCCGGACACCCCCTCCGTGCCCGGAGCCCCGACGGTCCCGGCCCTGCCCGCCCTGCCGACCCTGCCCGCCGTCCCGGCCGCGCCGGACCCGAGCGCGGCCCTCGGGGCGCTCGGCGACGTCGTCAAGCTGGTCACCGGCCTGCTCTCGACGGTGACCTCGGCCGTCCCCGACGTCGGAGGTGTCGTCCAGCAGCTCCTCGCCGCGTTGCAGGGCCTGCTCGGCCAACTCCCGAGCGTGCCGGCGCTGCCCACCGTCCCGGGCACCGCCGCGAGCCCGTCCCGGCAGCTCCCCGGTTCCGCACCCGCGGGCCTCCAGGAGCAGCTCGACGCGCTGCGCGCCCAGGCGCAGGCGCTGACCGCTGCCGCCCGCTCCCGCCCCGCCACCGACTGACCGTCATCGGTCGGCCGTGACCGGCCGACCCCTGTCGGCCGCCGCGCGAGGCCCCGCTCCCCGGTCCGGGAGCGGGGCCTTGTCGTCGTCCCGACGTCTGCCAACAGATCTTCCTGTCGAAGCGTCAGATGAGAACAGATCTTCATGTCGACGCAGAAAATGGATCTAGCTTTTCCGTTTTCGACGGGCTACGGTCGTGCTCATGCCGGGCTTCGAACAGCCCGGCCGGGGTGGCGATTTCCGAGGTTCACGGGGGAACTTCCATGGCGTCCGGCCGTACGGTGGGTTACTTCGCGCTGCGCTCGATCGGCTGGCTGGTGGACAACCTCCTGGTCTTCGGGATCCCCCTGCTCTGCTACCGGGTGACCGGCGGGCTCACCTGGTCGGGTGTGGCCGTGGTGCTGACCTGGACGCCCCGGCTGCTCTCGCTGGCCGGTGCGGGCTACCTGGTGGACCGGCTGTCGATCCGCCAGATCTTCCTGGTCAGCGACGCGGGACGGCTCGCCCTGGCGGCCGTCTGCTGCCTGCTGATCCTGCTCCGGCCGAGCACCGCGGTGCCCGTGGTGCTGGTCTTCGGCATGCTGTCCGGCGCGTTCTTCGAGCAGACCTTCGTGGCCGGCGAGAAGGCCGGGCGGCTGCTCACCCCGCCGGAGCGGGCGGCCCGCACCCAGTCGGTGCTGACCGGCCTGGAACAGGCCGCCATCATCGCCGGGCCCGCGCTCGGCGGACTGCTGCTGCTCTTCCCGCCGGTGGTGTTCGTCGCCACCGCGGGAGCCGGCTACGCGGCCAGCCTGCTGCTCGCCCTCGCCCTGCCCGCCGGCAGGGCCGACCCGGACGCGGCGCCGTCCCCGCTGGCCGGCCTGCGCCGGACCGTACGGGATCCGGTGCTGCGCAGCGTGGTGCTGCTGACCATGGGGCTGAACTACCTGCTCAGCCTGCTGATCGGCAGTGCCCCGGCCCTGGTCGCCACCCGGTACGGCGTCTCGGAGAGCGCGCTCGGCTTCGTCTACTCGGCGGCCGGCGTCGCCTCGATCGCGGTGGTCGGCATCGCCCCCTGGCTGATCGGCCGGCTCGGACTGTGGCGCTACGGCATCGGCCTGGCCGTCGCCTCCGCGCTGGTCTGCCTGGGGCTGTCCGTGGCCCCGGACCTGGCGCTGTTCGGCGTCGCCCTCGGGGTGTTCCTGGCCCTGGACTCGCTGTTCAGCGTCTACCTGCGCACCACCAGGGCCGAGCGGGTGCCGACCGGGGAGTACGGCAGCGCGGTCGCCGCCTTCGGCCTGCTGCTGGTGGCGCCGATGCCGGTCGCCGGGGCGACCCTCGCCCTGGCCGGCTCCTCGGTCGACCCGGCCACCCTGCTGCGGGTGGCCGCGGTCGGGGCGCTGGTCCTGGCCCTCGCGCTGCTGCCCGGGCTGGCCCGGGCCGGCCGCCCGGCCCCCGCCGACCCCCACCACCCTCACGACCCCCACCCTCACGACCCCCACCACCACGACGCCGGAACGGCGACCGTGGCCCACGAACGGGAAGACATAGCACGATGACCAAGCATTCGGACCGGCGCATCCTCGTGATCGAAGCCCTCTCGGGGGGTGTGCTGCTGGTCGAGGCCGCCCTGGACCTGGGGATCGGCGTCGTGGTCGCCAGCGCGGACACCGAGGACCGGGTGATGCCCGCGCACCTGCGCGACCGCATCGACGCACTGGTGACCGTCGAGACCAACGACCTGCCCGCCCTGCTCGCCGCGGTCCGCGAACTGCACGAGCGCCTCCCGCTGTCCGCGGTCTTCCCCGGCTGCGACGTCTACGTCCCCAACGCCGCGCACCTCGCCGCCGAACTGGGCCTGACCGGCCTGGACGTGCGGACGGTGGAGCAGGTCCGGGACAAGACCCGGATGCGCGAGGCGGTCGAGGCCGCCGGGCTGCGCAGCCCGCGCTTCCTGGAGGTGAGCTCCGACCAGCACCTCGCGAAGGCCGCCGAGCTCACCGGCTTCCCCTGCGTGGTCAAGCCGGTGGACCAGTCCGGCAGCCTCCACGTGTCGGTGGTCCACGACCTGGACCAGCTGACCGACGCGTACCGCCGGCTCAGCACCGACGACTTCGTCGACCTCGGCCGCCCGATGATCGAGCGGGCCCTGGTCGAGGAGTACCTGGACGGGCCGGAGTACAGCGTCGAGGGCTACGTCCTCGACGGCACCACCACCGTCGTCGCGGTGACCGAGAAGCTCCTCGCGCCGGAGCCGTACTTCGCCGAGATCGGCCACCAGCTGCCCGCCGCCCTGTCGGCCGAGGCCTCGGCCGCGATCGAGGAGTACGTCCAGGGCGTCGTCCGGGCGGTCAACCTGAGCGTCGGGCCGTTCCACTGCGAACTGCGGCTCACCGCCCAGGGCCCGGCCCTGGTCGAGATCGGCGCCCGGATGGGCGGCGACCGGATCGCCGAACTGGCCCAGCTCGCCACCGGCGTCAGCCTGCCCAGGGTCTGGCTGGCCGGGCTGCTCGGCCTCGACCCGCAGGAGACCGGCGCCTTCGGCGAGCCGGTCGCGGCGGTCGCCGGCATCCACTTCTTCACCGCCCCCGGGGAGACCCGCTTCGACCGGGCCACCGGCCTGGACACCGCGGCCGCCCTGCCGGGCGTGCGCGAGGTCCGGCTCGACCTCGCCCCGGGCGACCCGATCCACCCGCACCTGGACGACTTCCGCTGCCGGCTCGGCCAGGCGGTCTTCACCGCCGACTCCCCGGCCGCCGCCACCGCGCTGCGCGGCGCGGTCGACGCCGCCGTCCGGATCAACCCCCAAGCGGAGGACGAACGGTGAGCGAGCTCCTCGACTACCTGGCGGTCGGCGCCGGCCCGGCCAACCTCAGCCTGGCCGCCCAGGCCGAAGCCCACCCGGGCACCACCGGACTGCACCTGGACCGCCGCGAACGGCCCGCCTGGCACCCGGGACTGCTGCTCCCCGACGCCACCCTGCAGAACTCGCCGTTCAAGGACCTGGTCACCCCGGTCGACCCGACCAGCCGGTTCTCCTTCCTGGCCTTCCTCGCCGCCAAGGGCCGGTTCTACCAGTTCCTGACCGCCCGCTTCCCGGCCGTCCACCGCGCGGAGTTCAACCAGTACCTCGGCTGGGTGGCCGACCAGCTCGGCGACACCGTCCGCTACGACCACGACGTGACGGAGGTCCGCTTCCACGGCGACCACTTCGAGACCGAGACCTCCCGGGGCACCTTCCGCTCCCGGCACCTCGTCCTCGGCGCGGGCCCGCAGCCGTACCTCCCGCCGGTGCTGGAGGGCGCCACCGGGCCGGCCGTGTTCCACTCCAGCGAGTTCGTCCAGCACGCCGAGGCACTGGCCGGCCGCCGGGTCGCCGTGGTCGGCGGCGGGCAGAGCGGCGCCGAGATCGTCCGCCACCTGCTGGTCGGCCAGGCCCGCCCGGAGCGGGTCACCTGGGTCAGCCGGCGGCCCGGCTTCCTGCCGCTGGACGAGTCGGCCTTCACCAACGACCTGTACCTGCCGGAGGCCGCCCAGGACTTCTTCGGACGGCCCAAGGAGCAGCGGGCCGCCCTGCTGGCCGAGCAGAAGTACGCCAGCGACGGCGTCAACGAGGGCCTGCTGGCCGAGCTGTACCGGATCGTCTACCTGACCAGCCACGTCGAGGGGCGCCCGGAGCTGATCCGGCTGCTGCCCGGGCACGAGGTCGCCGGGCTCGCCGAGCGGGCCGACGGGCTGCGCCTGGAGCTCAAGTCCGACGGGGCCGAGACCGCGGTGGACTGCGACGCGGTCGTGCTGGCGACCGGCTACGTCCAGCAACTGCCGCAGTGCCTGGGCGCCTTGACCGGGCGACTGCGGCTGGAGGACGGCCTCCCGGTCGTCCGGGAGGACTACTCGGTGGAGTGGGACGGGCCGGACGGCCACCGGATCTACCTGCAGAACGGCGCCCGGCACGCGTTCGGCATCACCGATCCCAACCTCGGCCTGCTCGCCTGGCGCAGCCGGGCGATCCTCGACAGCATCCGTACGAACGGGGGTTCCTGACGATGCATCAGGTGAACGAGACGGCCGGCCCGGACGCCGTGGCCGAGGGGCGGTCCGTCGAGGTCCGCTACCTCGCGCCCGACGTCGACGAGACCGGCACCTCCAGCCTGGAGGCCGACCTGGACGCGGCCGAGGTCCTCGCGGCCGTCGGCCGGTTGCCCGTCAACCTGGCGGTGTTCACCGTGCCCCCGCACTCGGCCACCATGGCCGACTGCCACGCCTCGCAGGAACTGTGGCTGGTCCAGCGCGGCCACGGGGTGATCACCTGCGGCGGCCGCGAGCACCCGGCCCGCCCGGGCGGGCTGTACGCGCTCCCGGGCGGCGAGGAGCACCGGCTGCACACCGCCGACGAGGAGATGACGGTGCTCTCGATCTGGTGGCGGGAGGCCGGCGCGTGAGCGGGCACGGGACGTACGACCTCGCGGTGATCGGCACCGGCATCGTCGGCGCCACCGCCGTCGGCCTGGCCGCGCTGCGCCATCCGGACGCCTCGGTGGTCGCGGTCTGCGCGGGCGCCGTGCACGACGGCTCGACCGTGCGCTCGCTCGCGGTGGACATCCCGGCCGGGCGGACCGGGGAGCAGCGGGCCCTGGCCCGGCGCAGCCTCGAAATCCGGGCCGAACTGGCCGCGCTCGCACCGGCGTTGAACGCCGAGGTGCGGCGCGCGTACTGGGTGGTGCCGGCCGGTGGCGCGGCCGGGGTCGACGGCCAGCTGGTCGGCGACGCGCTGGCGCCCTGCCGGTCCGAGCAGGAGGCGCAGCTGCGGGCCGTGTTCGGCGGACAGGTCGGCGGGGCGGGCACCGAGCTGCGGCGCTCCGCCGAGGCGACGTTCTCCGAACCAGCCGAGGCCGTCGAGCAGTTGCTCCGACCCCTCACCGCCGGGGGCCCCGCCGCCGGATCGCCCGTCGCCGGATCCCTCACTGCCGGATCCCTCACTGCCGGAGCCCGGGCCGGCGGCCCGCGGCGGGACCTGGTCGAGGGCTTCGCGGTGCGCGCCGTCGAGCCCTGTGCGGAGGGCTACCGGCTGATCGCCGAGGACGGCGGCGAGCTGACCGCCCGCCGGGTGCTGGCCGCCCCCGGCGCCGCCGCCCTGGCCGGCCCGTTCGCCGCGACGGCGAAGCGGCTCGGCGCCCGGACCAAGAAGGTGGTCGCCTACCGGCTGCGCGGCGGAGAGCCCGGCGGGCACCGCCCGCTGCTGGTGCTGGACGAGCCGGACGCCTTCCTGCTGCCCGTCGGCGAGGGCCGGGACTGGTACTACAGCATCACCAGCACCGACTGGGACTGCCCGCCCGAGCGCACCCGGCTGGCGCCGAACCCCGCCGACCGGGCCCTGGCCGAGGCCGTCCTCGCCGAGCAACTCCCGTGCTTCCGGCCCGAGTTCATCGGCTGCCGGACCGGTGCCGACCTCTACCTCCCGGACTTCGCCCCGCTGATCACCCCGCTGGACGGCCTCGACGGCGTCGTCCTGGCGACCGGTGGCGCGGGCTCCGGCTTCCGGCTCGCCCCGGCCATGGCCGAGGGCGCACTCGCCCTGCTGGGCCTCGACTGACCTCCCGACAGCCCGTGAGGACCACGATGCGCACCAACGCCACCCCCCGCCACTACCTGCTCGTCCCCCCGGAGCCCACGCCCAACGGGCACCTGCACCTGGGCCACATCGCCGGCCCCTTCCTGCGGGTGGACGCGCTCGCCCGCTTCCTGCGGATGCGCGGCGACCGTCCGGCGATCATGACCGGCACCGACGCCTACGAGCCCTGGGTCGCCATGAAGGCCCGGGTCGACGGCGTCGACCCGGGCGAGATCGTCGCCCACTACCACGAGGTCATGCAGGCCGACCTCGCCGCGCTGCGGATCGGCATGGACGAGTTCGTCAACCCCGCCGAGGAGCCCTGGCACGGCCTGTTCCAGCGCGAGATCGACGGGAGCGTCGCCCGGCTGGACGCCCGCGGCGCGGTGAGCACGCTGATCGAGAAGGTCCCGTACGAGCCGGCCGCCGGCCGCTTCGTGGTCGGCCCGCTGCTGCTCGGCCGCTGCCCGGACTGCGGCACCGAGGTGGCCAGCTACTTCTGCGAGGGCTGCGGCGCGCACTTCCGTCCGGAGGAGGTGGTCGAGCCGCGCCCGCGGCTGGCCACGGACGCCGACTGGCAGTGGCGGCAGATCGCCACCCGCTTCCTGCGCACCGCCGGACTGGCCGAACTGGAGCCCGAGTTCGACCGCCTGGACCTCGCCGAGCGGTACCGCTCGACCGTCCGGGCGCTGCTCGGCCGGGGCGGCGCCACCATCCGGCTGAGCGTCCCCGAGACCTGGGGGATGACGCTGGCCGGCGGCGAGGACGGCGTCCCGTCCAGCCTGTTCTCGTACACCGGCGGCTTCATGTTCGCCCGGCTGCTCGGCGAGATCCACCGGCAGCGGATCGGCGCCGAGGTCAACTCCTTCTCGCCCGACTCCGACGTGGTCACCGTGACCAGCCTCGGCTGCGACAACGTGGTGTCCGCGCTGGTCTGCATCAACGCCGTCGCCCTGGTGCACGGGGACACCCGGCCGTACGACCGGGTGCTGATCAACGAGTTCTACCAGCTGGCCGGGGAGAAGTTCTCCACGAGCCGCCGGCACGCGATCACCGCCTCGGGCGTCGCGAAGGTCCGCGGGCTGACCCCGGACGCCGTCCGCTACCACCTCGCCCTGGTCAACCCGGAGACCTCGCAGACCAGCTTCGAGCCCAAGGAGTTCCTGGACGCCGTCAACCACCGGCTGGCCGGCGTCCTGGAGGACCGGATCGCCGCCGCCTGGGAGCGGCTGCCGGCCGAGCCGGCGGCGCTCCCCGCGCCGGTGCTGGCCGCGCTCGACGCGCACCTGGACCGGCTGGAGCGGGCCCTGGACGGCCCGACCGTGCGGATGGCCGAGGCCGGCGCGGTGCTGGACTCCTGGATCGACCGGATCGACGCCCTCCCCGACGCCGACCGCACCCCCGACCAGGGCTACTGGTGGCTCAAGGGGCTGGCCCTGCTGGGCTTCCCGATCATGCCGGACTTCGCCGCCGACCTCTGGCGGCGGCTCGGCGGCACCGGCGACCCGGGCTTCGCCGCCTTCCCGGAGCGCCCGGCCCCGGCCACCGCCGCGCACCGGCGGTGGTTCACCCCGGTCACCGCGGCCGACTTCGCCGCCTGCCTGCCGGAAACCCTGAGCTGATCCCCACCACCCCTTCGGAGCCCCCGCGTGCCTGAACACCCGCACTACCTGGTCGTCAACCGCTACGACGACGAGGACGCCGAGTACCGGCGGTACTGCGCCGGCCACCCCTGCGACCTCTCGGTCGTCACCACGCCCGACGGCGTGGCCGCGCTCGGCCCGATCGAGCCCGGGCGCGTGGTCACCGTGCCCGACCTGGAGTTCGCCACCGTCCTGGCGGCCGCACGGGAACTGCGGGAGCGGCACGGCGCCTTCGACGGCGTGGTCGGCCTGTCGGAGTACGACGTGCTGACGGCCGCCCGGGTGCGCGAGGCGGTCGGCGCCCCCGGCCCCTCGGCCGACCTGGTGCGGGCGTTCAAGGACAAGGTGGTGATGAAGGAGCGGGTGGCCGCGGCCGGACTGGCGGTGCCGCGGTTCGCCGCGCTGGCGGGCGGCGCGTCCGCCGCCGAGCTGGAGCGCGCGGTCGGCTTCCCGATGGTCCTCAAGCCGCGGGCCCGGGCCGGTTCGGCCGGCGTCCGGATCGTCCACGACGCCGCCGCCCTGACGGCGGCGCTCGCGGAGACCGACGCCGAGGAGTACGAGTGCGAGGAGTACGTCTCCTCGGAGATCTACCACGTCGACGGGGTGCTCGCGGCGGGCCGCGAGCACTTCGTCAGCGTCTCCGGCTACGTCAACACCCCGCTGGAGTTCACCGAGGGCCGCCCGCTCGGCTCGGTGTTCCTGGACCCGGGCGCGCTGCGGGACGAGCTCGCCGCCTTCGCGCTCGCCTGCGTCCGGGCGCTCGGCCTGGAGACCGGCTGCTTCCACCTGGAGGTGATCCGCCGGCCGAGCGGCGAACCGGTCTTCCTGGAGGTCGGCATGCGCCCGGGCGGCGCCGAGGTGCCCTTCGTCCACCGGGAGGTGCACGGCATCGACCTGATGGCGGAGACCTTCCGCACGGTGCTCGGCCTCCCGCTGGAGTCGGCCGGCCGCGGCTTCGAGCACGCCAGCGCCGGCTGGGTCGTCATGCCCGAGCCCGCGGTCCGGCCCGCCCGGGTGCTGGACCGCACCCCGATGACGGGCGTGGTGCCGCAGGTGTACGCCGAGGTGCTGCCCGAGCCCGGCGCCGTGTACGACGGCACCGGCGGCTACTTCCACGTCCCCGGCCGCTTCCGGCTGACCGGACCGGACGAGCGGAGCGTACGGGCCGCGGCCCGCCGGATCATGGCCGAGTACCGGCTCGACGTCGAACCGGTCCGACCGTGACCGCCCTGACCCCCGTGACCGCCCTGACCCCCGTGACCGCCCTGACTCCCGTGAGCCCCGTGGCCCCCGTGACCCCCGACCCCGTGCCAGTGGAGGACAGCACCCGATGACCCCGCAGCGACGACACGACCCCGAGCTCCGCGCCTTCGCCAGCGACAACTACGCCGGCGTCCACCCCGAGGTGCTGGCGGCGATCGCCGTCGCCAACGGCGGCCACCAGGTCAGCTACGGCGAGGACGTCTACACCGAGCACCTCCAGGAGGTGTTCCGCGGCCACTTCGGCCCGTCCGCCGAGGTGTTCCCGGTGTTCAACGGCACCGGCGCCAACGTGGTCGCGCTGCAGGCCATGATGGACCGCCGGGACGCCCTGGTCTGCGCCGAGAGCGCGCACGTCAACGTGGACGAGGGCGGTGCGCCGGAGGTGATGGCCGGCCTCAAGCTGCACACCGTCCCGGCCTGGGACGGCAAGCTCACTCCCGAGCTGATCGACCGCCAGGCCTACGGCTTCGACAACGAGCACCGGGCCCGCCCCGCCGTCGTCTCGATCGCCCAGTCCACCGAGGTCGGCACCTGCTACACGCCCGAGGAGATCCGGGCGATCTGCGACCACGCGCACGGCCTGGGCATGAAGGTCTACCTCGACGGCGCCCGACTGGCCAACGCCGCCGCCACCCTGGGCGTCCCGATGCGGGCCTTCACCACCGACGCCGGCGTGGACGCCTTCTCCCTCGGCGGCACCAAGAACGGCCTGCTGCTCGGCGAGGCGATCGTGGTGCTGAACCGGGAGGCCGTCCAGGGCATGCGCTACCTGCGCAAGACCTCGATGCAGCTGGCCTCCAAGATGCGCTTCGTCTCCGTCCAGTTCGAGGCCCTCCTGGGCACCGACCTCTGGCTGCGCAGCGCCTCCCACGCCAACGCGATGACCCAGCGGCTGTTCACGGCCGTCCGGGACCTGCCCGGCATCCGGATCGACCGCCCGGTGCAGGCCAACCAGATCTTCGCCGTGCTGCCGCCGGCCGCCACCGAGGCCCTGCAGAAGCGCTTCCGCTTCTACACCTGGGACGTGCAGAGCGGCGAGGTCCGCTGGATGACCTCCTTCGACACCACCGAGGCCGACGTCGACGCCTTCGCCGCCGCGATCGCCGAGGAACTCGCCGCGGCGCTCTGACCGGCCTGCCGCGCCGACGCGAACGGCCCCGCCCCCGAAATCCGGGAGCGGGGCCGTGCCGTCCTGCCGTCCAGCCGTCCGCCCGCGCGCGGGGTGCGGGCCGGCCGGGGTCGACTAGCGGTAGTTCACGTACTGGACCGCGAAGTCCAGGTCCTTGCCCTTGAGCAGGGCCTGGACGGCCTGGAGGTCGTCGCGGCTCTTGGAGCTGACGCGCAGCTCGTCGCCCTGGACCTGGGCCTTGACGCCCTTCGGGCCCTCGTCCCGGATGATCTTCGCGACCTTCTTGGCATCCTCCGTGGTGATGCCTTCCTTGATGTCCGCGAAGATCTTGTACTCCTTGCCGGACAGCTGCGGCTCACCGGCGTCCAGCGCCTTCAACGACAGGCCGCGCTTGACGAACTTCGTCTGCAGCACGTCCAGGATGGCGCGCACGCGCTCCTCGCCGTTGGCCTTCATCTCGATCTTCTCGCCGGAGCGGCTGATCTCGCCGCCCACGCCCTTGAAGTCGAAGCGGGTGGCGATCTCACGGGAGGTCTGGTTGATCGCGTTGTCGACCTCCTGCCACTCGACCTTCGAGACGATGTCGAAACTGGAGTCGGCCATGGGTGTTGGTCTCCTTGATGCTCTGGCTTCACTGACACGGCCCGCCCCACCGGGCGCCCGCCGCCCAAGCCTATCCAGCGTCACCCCGGCCCCGCCCGTGACCGCCGCGCGGCGGTCCTCGATCGTCGGGTGATCTACCGAGTGGCGTAGCACCCCCCCGGATCAGGTATGGTTTACCACGTCGAACGGGGCCGAGAAGCCCCGCGAGACACCATCCTGGCTGGTTGCCCGAGCGGCCAAAGGGAGCAGACTGTAAATCTGTCGCGCAAGCTACGCAGGTTCGAACCCTGCACCAGCCACAGGATAGAAAACAGGCCCTGATCTGCGGAAACGCAGATCAGGGCCTGTTTCGTTGTGTTCGAACGCTGGTCACGCCGGATGGTCGTTTTGGATGGTTTGTCTCACCTCGTTTCGCCCGAATCCCAGCCCTGACCAGCGCATCCGGACCAGCTACGGACCAGGATCCGGAGCCGGCGGCACCGGGCGGTTCCGGTTGAGCCGCTTCGAGATCAGCTCGTTGGCGTACTCGACGGTGCCGTGCAGGCACTTCGCGTAGACCCGGAGCATGACCGCGACGCTGTGCCCGGCCCGCCGAGCGACCTCGGTCGGGTCGACTCCGGAGTTCAGCCCGAGCGAGATCCCGGCGTGCCGCAGGTCGTACGGCCGCTTGCCGAGCTTCGTCGCGCAGTCGGCCGGCGACAGCACCTCGGCGCGGGCCCGCTGCCAGACCACCCCGTACCCGCTCTCCTGCACCATCCCGCCCCGGGACGTCCGGAACAGCCGCCCGTCGGGCGCGGCGCCGAAGGCGGCGATGTGCTCCCGCAGGATCGCCACCAGCTCGGGCGGGATCGGAACGCGGCGGGTTGCCTTCTCGGCCCGGTGCTTGAGCCCGCGCTTGTCGTGCGACGTCCCGTCGTCCGTCCAGGACGAGCCGACCCGCGGTCGGGTCTCGTCCAGCACCACGTAGCCCCAGCCCTCGGCGGGCAGGTGGCAGCGCGAGAGCGTGAGGAACACGGCCTCCGCCGGCCGCAGCCAGCCGAAGTAGAGGCAGGCGAAGAAGGCTTTGAGGTGGGCGCCGCGCTTCCCCTGGCGCCCGACCGCCTCGATGAGCACGGCGGCCTGGTCCTCGTTGACCACCAGGCCCGGGTCGACCTCTTCCTCGGCCTCCGGTGGCTGCCACTGGACGGTGGGCAGGGGGTTGGCGGTCAGATAGCCCTCCTCCATGGCGTAGCCGAAGAGGTGCCCCAGAATGCGGCGCTTCCGCAGGATGACCGAGGGGGCCGCCTTCTTGCCGTCCAGCTTCACCGCGAGGGCGTTCAGCAGGCGGCGCACCATCGGCGGCTCCTCGAAGGCGGAGACCAGCACGGACTGCTTCTGCACCCACGCCAAGGCCTTGGCCCAGTCCGCCGGCGGCTCCTCCTCCCACGCGTTCATGTTGAACGCCCAGCTGTAGAGCGCCCGGCGGACGAGCCGCTTGTCCGGCATGCCGGCCTTCGACTTCACCAGCTCGAACGTGACCGTGGCGAGGGCGTCGGCCCAGGTCGTACGGGTCTTGGCCGGGGCCCCTTCCCAGCGGGCCTCAACGTACTTCCGGCCGAGCTCGTACCAGCTGATCTGCTTCTCCTTGCGGAGCTCGGAGAGCGGCAGGCCGCGGTCCACGTCGAACGGCTGCCCGTCGCGCAGGGCGGAGATCAGCTCGGACTTCCGGCCGTCGGCCGCGGTCTTGGTCAGGAAGGACTCGGAGAACTCCCTCCCGGCGACGGTCCAGCGGACCATCCAGGGGGCCCGCCGGTCCGGGCGGTGGCGGTGGTCCCAGAACTTGACCTTGTACGAGGTGGGCATCAGGCGGCGTCCTGCTCCTGCGCGGCCCACCAGGCGTCGAGGGCACTGCGACGGATGCGGAGCTGGCCGTTCGGGAGCTTCAGGATCTTCGGGGCCTCGCCTCGGGCCCTCATCCGGTAGAACGCGGCGCGAGACATGTCGATCTCTTCGAGGACAGCGCGGAGCTTGAGCTTCGGGTCCTTCTCGGCCATGACGGCCCCTCCGTTGGCGGGTGCGGATGGTGGTTGTGGTGCATCACGGCCCATGTGGGGGACTGGGGCCGGAAAGCGTCAGGGATGTCAGGGGAACTCGCTGACCTGCGGATATGGCCCATGCCGGGGCGTCAGGAGTTGTCAGGGCTGTCAGGGGATTTCGGTTATCCCCTGACAGCCCTGACGTTCCCTGGCGGGCCGTCCGGTGGCGATTGACCTGGTCAGGGCTTTGTCCTGACATCCCTGACGGTTACGCAGGCGCGTCTGCGGCGGTGGGGGTGCTCACGGCCGGGTGGACGCGGTAGGTGACGGCCTGGGGCCGGCCGCGCTGACCGCTGGCGGTGGGCTGGTCGGTGCGGAGCCAGCCGTGCTGTTCCAGCAGGTGCAGGGCGGGTTCGACGTCGGCGACCTTCTTGAACCGCCGGGACGACGCGACGGCGTCGTGGGCCTTGATGTGGGTGCGGTGGGTGCCGTCCTTCTTCGGCCGCTGGAGCCACTGGAGGAGGGCGTGGGCGTCCTCGGTGGCGGGGTCGGCCGCGATGAGGTCGAAGACCGCGAGGGTGTGGGCGGTGTAGTAGTCCGCGATCTCGGCGGCGCGCTCGACGGTGGCGGCCTCCAGGCCGGCACGCCAGGCGTTGCTGTCCCGGTCGGAGGCGATGCGGTCGGCGAGGTGGAGCAGGACGGCGATCCGGGCGATGTGGCCGACCAACTTCCCGGCCCAGTCCTTGATGTGGGCGAGCGGCTGGTCGGGGCGGAGCTGGACCTCGACCCGCTCCTGGAGTCGCTCGACGGCGAGGTCGGCGGCCTGGTCCATGAGCACGGTGACCGGCTCGGTGAGGTCGGTCATGGCGCGGAGCAGGCGGGTCAGGTTGCGGTCGTAGGCGTTCGCGACCTGCTCGGGGATCGGCGCGGTGCGGACCTTGCGGTAGCCCAGGTTGGAGGGCGGCAGGGAGTACAGGAAGCGGGCGAGCAGGCCGCGGTCGCGGGCGCCGGGGGCGGTGCCGAGCTCCTGGAGGACAGCGGGCTGCGGGGTCACGCCGATGGTGAGCGCGGGCTTGTCGACCGTGGGCTGCTCGCGTGTGATGCGCTCGGCCTGGAGGCGCTCGCCCTTGTGGGCCTGGAGGAACACGCCCAGGTTCGGCTTGCTGCTGTAGCGGCCGACCATGCTGTCGAACAGGTCGCCCTCCGGCGAGAGCGCGGCCAGGCACCGGTGGACGGAGAGCTGGCTGTTGACGGTCTCCGGGGTGATGTCTCCGGACAGCGTCAGCCGCGGGGTCGGCGGGACGGTGATCTCCTCGGCGACCATCTTCGCGGCGGAGATCTCCGCGATGAGCCGTGTGCGGTCGAGGTCGGGGTTCTTGCGGGCCTTGGCCGTCAGGGCGTCGACCTCCGCCAGCGCGGTGTCCTTGGCGGTCTCGGCCTCGATGATCACCGCCTTGGCACCGGCCTGGAGCTCCGCCTCGACCTTGTAGACCGGGCCCATCGTGAACGCGAAGACATCGGACTTACGGCTGGCCGGGGGCATCGCGCAGGTCAGGTAGAGGTTGGACTGCTCGCGCCAGCCGGGCCGGATCTCCACGTTCACTCGCCCGCCAGCGGCGGTCGACAGCGCCGCGAGGGCCATGGTCGCGGCGGCGTCGGGCGGGGTCTGGGTGAACTCGGCGACCGCGGCGACGTAGGCGCCGACCCACTCGGGCAGGGCCTGGACGGGGAAGGTCGGCAGGGCTCCGTGGGAGCCGAGCGGAACGGGGTCGAGCCAGGTGTCTCCAGCGGCGAGGTCCGCGAGCATGGAGAGCGCGGCCGTGCGGACGGCGTCCAGGTCGGCCTGGTCCTCGCCAGCCATGGCCATGTTGGCGAGGCGGCTGGTCGCGGTGCCGATCCGGCGGCGCTCGGCGGCGAGGCGCACGATCTCGGCGTAGTAGTCGCCGTTGGCTGCGGTCGGGGTCGCCTCGACGCAGGCGTGCAGGTAGCCGGGCCCGCCGACGCGGCCCAGGTCGCCCTGGGCGCGCAGGACACCGGCCAGCAGCATCGGGTCGACCGGCCGGTCGCCGCCGGCCATCCGGGTGATGGCGCGCCAGATCGTCTCGTGCGCGAGGTGGTAGAACGCGCTCGGGTCGCCGAGCTGGGCGGCCAGCGCCGGGATCTGCGCGGGGTCGAGCAGGGCGGCGCCGATGACGGCCTGCTCGGCGGCCTTCACGTCGGCGGGCTCGGGGCGGAACGGGACCACGTTCAGGGAGTTCTCGGTCACCGCTCCTCCTCGTCGGGGAGCTGGTGGTGATCGAGCCAGGCGAACGCGGAGGTGGTCTGGGCGCGGTAGTAGACCTCGATGGCCGCGCCCGGGACGCTGCCGACGCGGACGCGCGGGTCGACGAGGCTGGCGTACAGGCGCGCGCCGTGGTGCACGCAGGCCCCGGCGGCGTCGCCGTGGCGGTCGAGGACGGTCACGGCGTCGAGCGGGCCCTCGCAGGGTCTGGCGTCGCCGAGGTGGGCGGCCTCGCAACGGGGCTGCGGCGAGGTGGTGTTTCCGGGCATGCTGGAGTCCTCTGATCTCTGAGAGGGGATCGGATTGGCCCCGCAGCAACCGCCCGTTACCCGGCAAGGTCGACGGTTGCTGCGGGGCTTCGTGCTGGGCGGTCGGTCAGTCGTCCTCGGGGCCGCAGAGGCAGTCCTCGGGGGCGGCGCCCTGTCCGATCTGGCAGGCGCAGTAGATGAGTCCGAGCGGCGTCTCGATGGGCTCGCCGCCGGTGCAGTGGTCGCACTCGCCCGGCGCCCAGTCGGCGGCGTCGAACTCGTCGTAGTCGTCGTTCACGGTGTTGCCTTTCATCAGGCAGCCCGGCGCCGGCGGCCATTGCGGGGCCGCAGCGCCAGGTTGCCGAGGGGTGTGGATTGGCGCGGTAGGGCGGTAGGTAGGGGGCCGGCCGGGAGGGCGGTACGCAGGCGCTGACCTGCGGTTCCTACCGCCCTACCACCGCCCGAGAGGGGGTGTCAGGAGGGGGCGGGGGAGCGGGGTCAGGCGGCCTTCTGGGCAACCGCAGGGACGGTGCCCGGGGCGGCCTCCGGGAGGGCATCCAGCAGCACTGCGAGGCGGTTGCGCTGGCGCCCGTTGAAGGTGAGCTTCTTGCCCTCCACCAGGCCCACTCCCAGGCCCTCCAGGTGACCCCTCAGATCGGGGATCTTCCAGCCGCCGAAGAGGCCCCGTGCCTGGCCCTCCTCCAGGACGTGGGAGAGGTGCGCGGCAGTGCCCTGGTCGGACATCCCGGCGACGTACCGGACGAGGGCGTACAGATCGGCCTCGGCGGGGGCGTCCTGCAGCTCGTCGTCCTGGTCGTCGGAGTCGTCGGGCCCGGCCTTGGCGGCGGCCTCTTCCTGCTCCTCGGCCTTGGCCTTGGCCGGCTTCTCCTTCGCGGCCTGGTCGGCCTCGGCCAGTTCGGCGGCGGCTTCGGTGTTGCCGACCACGACCGCCACGACCACCCACAGGACGAGGAGGACGGTGACCGTGGTCGGCGCGTACCGGGCGACGGGCCGGGCCAGGACGGGGGAGAGAAAGAGGCCGAGGGCGAGCGCTCCCCCGACCTGCTGGCGGGTGATGGTGACCTTCTCGACGTGGGGCCGGACGGCCCGGATGATCAGCCTGTTGCCCAGGCCGAACGCGGTGACCGAGACGCCTTCGAGGTAGCGGTGCAGCTTCATCAGGCACCGACCAGGCCCTTGAGGACCGAGCCGATCACGGTGAGCGGCAGGGCCCAGATCCCGCCGGCGGCGGCGTAGACGGACGGCACGGTGGCGCCGAGGATGCTGTCCTTCCACGGGCCGGGCTTGGTGCCGAACAGGGCGAGGGTCAGGATCGCGGCGACCGCGCCGGCGCCGACGTTGCCGAACGCCTGGCTCTGCGAGGTGAAGGCGTGGGTCAGGGCGTCGCCGACCGTGCCCGGTGCGCTGAACGCCTGGCCGGCGCCCGCCGCGAAGATGCCGAAGACGATCATCAGCCAGGCGGTGTGCTCGTCCTTGTGCTTCTTGGCGAGCTTGCCCTGCTTCTCGGCCTTCCGGCTGCCGAGGATGATCCACACGGCGATGGCCAGGCAGAGACCGCCGGAGCCGAACGAGCCGAGCAGCTGGGTGTCCATGGTGGTCTCCTGACGGTCAGTGGTGGGAGCTGGAGAGCAGGGTGACCAGCGGAGCCAGGCCGAGGGCGCCGACCAAGGCGGAGGCGAGCGGCACCCGGACGAGGACCAGCACGGTGAGGGCGCCGGGGCCGCGGACCTCGGACACCCGGACGTGGCCCCACCTGCGCATGCGCAGATCGAGGACCCAGGCGCCGGCCGCGGCGAACGCGGCGACGGTGAGGGGCAGGTGGGCGGCCAGCTGGACGGCGCCGACGTTGAAGCCGACCACGGCGGAGGCGGTGGTGAGGATGCACCAGCGGCGGAAGCGCCGGGCGCGCTCGGACTGGGGCTGGCGCCACAGCACGGAGGCCTTGCGGCGCTGGGCCAGCCGCTCGGCCCGGTGCCGGGCCTTGCGCTGCTCGGGGGTCTCCCCCTGCCGCTGGTACCAGTCTTCGCGCTCGTTGCGGATGCGCTCGGCCCGCTCCTCCGGCGTCTCGCTGATCAGCAGGCCCAGGCGATTCACCAGGCTGTCCATGTCGTAGGCGGGGGCGGGCGGCGGGGCGAGATGCTGCGGGTCGGCGGGGCCGGCCTCGTCGACCGGGTCCTCGTCGGCCTGGTCCTCGCCGGAGTCGCCGAGGGCGGTTTTGCGGAGGTCGACGGGCTCGGCCTCGGGCTCGGGAGCGGTGCGCTGGTTCCACGGACCGCTCTTGCGCCACCACTCGGCGACGGGCTCGGGCTCGGCGTCGGGCATGCCGACGGTCGGCGGCTGGGTCGGGGGCGGGGGGATCGTCACCGCAGCCACCCCCGGCGGGCCAACTCGCAGAGGCCCCACACGGCGAGCCCGACGTCGACCAGGATCAGCAGCAGGCAGAGCAGGTAGATCACGGCTGTCTCCTCTCGGGAGAGAAGGGGCCCGGCTGGGACCGGGCCCCGGACGGCGGGTCAGGAGGAGCGCCACCAGGCGCGGACGGGGTCGGCCTCCAGGGCCGTGGTGCGGCGGGTCTTGGCGTCCATGGCGGCGTGCCCGGCGCGGTCCGCCTCGCGGACGGCCTTCGCCCTCCGCTGCTGGCGGGACTGTGTGGGCTGAGCGGGCTGCTTCTTGCCGAAGCCGCGCATCAGGTGCACTCCCCGATCCGGCCGACGAGGACGAACGGCTCGCCGTCCAGCTCGCAGATCGCGTGGAACTCGGCGGCGTAGCGGCCGCCGGCGCAGGCGTCGGTGACCGTCAGGCGGTGGCACCAGGCCTCGCGGGGCAGGCCGGCGACCTCGTCGATCGTCAGCGGCTCGGCGAGGCGGTAGGCGAGGCCGCCGTGGTCGAGGCGGGCGATGCCCAGACCGGGCACGTTGCGGATGGTGTTCACCGGGCACCGCCCGTCTTGCCGACCTGGACGGTCAGCACGCGGTCGGCGCCGGCGGCGGCGCGGGCGCGGTCTTCGGGGGTGATCGGGGGGATGGGGGGTGCGATGCTGATCAGGGTCATGACACTGCCCTCGCTGTGCACGTGGTGGGGCGGATCTGGGGGAGGGGGGAGATGTCCTCGCAGCGGACGCTCAGGCGGCGGCCGGCGGGTTGTTGCGCTCGGCGTCGACGTGGCGGCGCAGGCGCACGGCGTAGTCGTTGCGGCAGCCGAGGGCGTCGCGGACCTTCCTGGTGCTGAGCTCCTCGCCGCGCGCGGCGAGGTTGTCGGCCAGGACGCGGACCCGGGCGATGTCGGCCGGGTCGAGGGGGCGTTCCCCGGCAGTCGCGGAAGCGTTCCCGATCGCCTCGTCCGGGTGGCCCGCCTTGGGAGCCTCGGAATCGGGTGCGGGTGCGTACGACCCCGTTCCGTAAAGGGCTTCCAGGCTTTCGACCGTGATCGGGGAAGCGTTCCGCAGCTCGTCGGGAACGGTGTCGAGGTAGATGCCGTCGGACGGCCCGGAGGGTAGCGGGAGGGTGAGGGCGGGGAACGGGTCGTCGGGCATTCCCGGCCACAGATCGGCGGGCGCCGGGAGGACGCTCAGCTCCGCCACCCGGGCGCGGGCGTTGAGCCGCTGGGCGAGCAGGTCGGCGGTCAGGCCGGGGACGGTGACGCCGTGGACGTACTCCCACGCGATGCGCCACGCCTCGTCGGCCGGCAGCACGCCGAACGGGGCGGCGGACAGCAGGCGGTCGGCGACCTCCCGAACCTCGGGGTGGTGCTCGGCCCGGCGGCGGGTGTGCTCGGCCCGTTCCTTCGCCTGCTTCTTCTCGGCAGTGGTCGGGCCGCGGTCGCCGTGGGTCTGCAGGTCGGTCATCCAGACGGCACCGATGCTGGACAGGGCCAGCACGAAGGCCACCCAGTAGTGCGCGGGGTACTGCTGCCAGCCGTGGGCGAAGTTGATGCCCCCGGCGACCAGGCCGGCCGCCCACGCGCCGAGGCGGTAGGTGCGGGTGGAGCGCTCGCCCTCGGCCTGCGCGCCCATGGCGACCAGCGCCCACGCGCCGCCCTCCAGCATCGCGGCCAGCAGCACTGCGAGCAGCAGGTACACCTTCGCGCCGTCGAGCGCGGCGACCTGGGACACCACGGCTGGCACGATCGAGCACGCCTGCACGAACCGGACGAACGCCCGCGCCGGGTTGGCCGTCACCCACCCGGTCACCCGGCCGAGCCGCTCGGCCCGCGCCGCCCGCCGCCGGTCCCGGGCCTCCTCAGCGGCGCGCTGATCGGCCTCCCGCCGCTGGCGGGCCGCCTCGGCGTCGAGCCGGTTCTGCTCGCGCTCATCGCGGCGGTCCGCTCGGGCGTCGGCGCGGTCGGCCTGGCGGTCGGCCCGCCGCTCGGCGCGGTAGTCGCCCAGCCCGCTCACGCGGCCACCAGCTCGAAGCCGGCGGTGCGGCGGACGATCGCCCGGAACCGCAACGGCACCGGCGCCATCTTCATCTGCTGCTCGGCGTAGGCGGCCAGCTCCGGGTCCTCCCGGCGCAGGTCCGCCAGCACCGCGTACGCCACGTCCAACCGGGCCTGGCGCTCGACCGCCGACTCGCCGACCACGCCGGCGAACAGTTCCTCGTCCACGCCCAACGCCAGCTCCGCGAACTCCTCGGTGCTCAGGGCGTGTTGACCTGCAACAATCGACTTCATGGGTCTACCTCTTCCAGTGGGAGGTGGGCCCCAGGGGCTGCCGCGCGCCCGGCCAAGGAAAGCGCGGCGGCCCCGAATTCAGGGCCGGCTACTCGTCACGTCATGAGCAGCCATGACCCCCGACCCGCGCCCGCAGTTATGGATACGGGGCGGATCGGGGACCAAAGACACTCGTTCGCTGAGACCGCGCCGGTCCGGCGCCGAGGAGTTCGGCGGTGAGCTGGCGGGGGGGTGCGTCTTTCAGGGCAGACGCGGACCTCTCGGTCCATGCCATCCGCATGCCAAGGCGCGGTCGACCTCGGCCCGATCTGTCCCGGGCCCCTTCGCCTATCCCCATAGGCGCATTTGTGCAGCTCAGAGCAGCCCAAAGGAGGCCCCTCTGTGTCGCCCCTGTCTCACTCGGTGCGGCACTCACAACATAGACAACCTGCTTAGGCAGGTCAAGAGAGTTGGGTTTCTCGCGCCTGTTGGGCACCTCCCCTAGCATTGGCGCATGGCCCTAGACCCGGATGACTCTCGCCCCCCGTATCAGCAGGTCGGCAGCTCTCTGCGGGCCTCGATCCTCACGAAGAAGCCGGGCTTCGAAACCGGCGACAAACTGCCCTCTGGCCCCGAGCTGGCGAAGCACTTCGGCGTGGCGCGCGGCACGGTGGACAAGGCGCTCGACCTGCTCCGCACCGAGGGGTTGATCGTCACCCGGCAGGGGAGTGGCTCATTCGTTCGGGAGCGCACCTCGCGCCCGGTCGGGCTGCGGCCTCACCTCGAAGCGGCCTTCGAACAGCAGCAGGTGACCCTCGACTTCGCCGGCTTCTCCAGCGAGACGCTGCACAACGCGCTGCAGGAGCCGCTCGACAAGGTCCGCTCCGGCCGGCTGGCACCGGAATCCATCACGGTCCGCCTGCTGCTGCCGGACACCACGGCGCCGATGGCCGTGCCGGTCCTGGTCGACGGGCTCCAGGACGAGGCCGCCCTCCGGCAGCGCGCCCGCAACATCGCCCTGACGAACGCCGGCGGGATCGCCCACTCTGTGGAGATGCTGGCTGAGCTGGGCCTCGTCCAGAAGGCGAGCGTCCAGGTCAAGGTGCACCGGGCATCCAGCCTGTTCAAGCTGTACATCCTGAACCGGTCGGAGGCCTTCTTCGGTTTCTACCCGCTCCGCGAGCGCACCGTGGCCATCGACGACACCGCCCACACCTTCTACGACGTGACCGGCAAGGACACCACCCTGTTCCACCACGCCGCCGGCCCGGACGATGCCTCGCTCGGATCGCAGTACGTCCAGCAGGCCCAGATGTGGTTCGACAGCGTGTGGTCCACGATCGCCTACGAGCGGCAGCCATGACCGCCACTCCTCAGCAACTCGCCGACGTGCTGCGGCCGGTGAAGCACGTGCTCCTCGACTTCGACGGCCCGGTGTGCTCGGTCTTCGCCAGCCTCCCCGCCCCGGAGGTCGCGCGCCGACTCCGTGAGGGCCTGCTCGCCGCGGGCGAGCAGGCCCCAGCCGGGGCGGAGGAGGAGACCGACCCGCTCGCCCTGCTCCGGCTGCTCTCGGGCGCCCGCCCCGATCTCACGGAGAGCACGGACGCCGCGCTGGCCGCGCTGGAGACCGAAGCCGTCCAGGTTGCTCGGCCGACCCCGGGCGGAGAATCGGTTCTCCACGCGTGTGCCCGCTCCGGCCGCCTGGTCTCCGTGGTCAGCAACAACGCAGGCACGGCTATCGAGGCCTACCTCACCGAGCACGGCCTCAGCGACTACGTGGCCGGCGTCTTCGGCCGCGCCCCGGGCGACCCGTCCTCCATGAAGCCGAACCCGCGCCTCCTGCTCGAAGCCATGGAAGCCGCGGGCATCGGGCCGGAGCACTGCATCTTCATCGGTGACGCGGTCCGCGACGTTGAAGCCGGGGAAGCGGCTGGCGTTCCCACGATCGGCTACGCGAACAAGCCCGGTAAAGATGCCAAACTCGCTGCTGCTGGCGCCGTGGTGACCGTGGATTCGATGAAACTCATCGCGGACGCCCTGACCTAGTTGTCGGGCTTTGGGGCTCTGTTGCCTTCTGGTGAGGCACTCTTCTGCCAGTGGGCGAGGTTGTTGTGGATGGTGAGGGTGTGGGGATGGTTTGGGCCCAGTACCCGCGTGCATTCGGGCAGTAGGTCGGCGAGCGCTGCTGCGGCGCCAGCTGGATTCCCTGCCTCGCCTAGCCAGGAGGCGAGGTTGTTTCGGGTCGTGAGGATGTCGGGGTGGTCTAGGCCCAGCACCCGCATCTGACCGGCGAGCAGGTCGGCGAACTCTGCTACAGCGCCAGCCGCGTCCCCCGCCTTGCCCCGCCAGTGAGAGAGGTTGCTGCGGGTGGCGAGCGTGTCGGGGTGGTCTGGGCCCAGCACCCGCATCTGATCGGTGAGCAGGTCGGCGAACTCTGCTACGGCGCCGGCCGCGTCCCCCGCCCCGCCTCGCCAGGAGGCGAGGTTGTTTCGGGTGGTGAGGGTGTTGGGGTGGTCTGGGCCCAGTACCCGCGTGCATTCGGGCAGTAGGTCGGCGAGTGCTTTTGCGGCGCCGGCTGCGTCTCCTGCCTCGCCTACCCAAGAGGCGAGGTTTCCACGGGTGGTGAGGGTGTGGGGGTGGTCTGGGCCGAGTACCCGCGTGCATTCGGTCAGTAGGTCGGCGAGTGCTTCTGCGGCGCCGGCTGCGTCTCCTGCCTCGCCTAGCCAGGAGGCGAGATTGTTGCGGGTGGCGAGGGTGTCCGGGTGGTCTGATCCCAGCACCCGGGCCCGGTCAGACAGTTGGTCGGCGAGTGCTTCTGCGGCGCCAGCTGCGTCTCCTGCCTCGCCTCGCCAGGAGGCGAGGTTTCCACGGGTGGTGAGGGTGTGGGGGTGGTCTGGGCCCAGCACCCGCATCTGATCGGTCAGTAGGTCGGCGAGCGCTTCTGCGGCGCCAGCTGCGTCCCCTGCAGCGCCTAGCCAGTGGGCGAGGTCATTGCGAATGGTGAGGGTGTTGGGGTCGTCTGGGCCCAGCACCCGCATCTGATCGGCCAGTAGGTCGGCGAACGCCGCTGCAGCGCCGGCTGGGTCCCCAGCCGCGCCTTGCCAAGAAGCGAGGCTTCCGCGGGCGGCAAGGGTGTCAGGGTGGTCAGAGCCGAGCCGCTTATGGGCCAGCTCTGCAACGTGACGGAAGTGAGCGCAGGCGGCCTCCACCTGGCCAGCCTCAGCGAGGCTGTCGCCGGTGCGGGCAAGGACGGCGTGGACGTGGAACAGATAGAGGGCGTTCTCGGCGCAGGCTGCAAGGGATCCGGTGTTGGCGCGCAAGGCCTGGATGAGAGCGGTGTTGCGCTCGATCCGGGGCCAGGCCGCCATGAGAGCATCCGCGGCAGCACGGGCGGCCTGATGATGCTGGTCTGGGGTGAGCGTGTCCCGGACAGCGCGTTGGACAAGTTGATGGGTGCGGACCGCAGCATGCGGGGTGCCAGCGGTGTACTCGATGAGGCTGAGTCGGCGCAGGGCGCTCAGAGCCGCTCGGGCGGCGTCCTCGCTCACTGGTGGGATGGGCGCGGGCTTGGCACGCCTGCGGAGGAACCGGGCAATGAGACCGTGCCGCTGTTCTCGATCACTGTTTTCGCCGCCCACAATGTCCGCGTACTGGGCGAGGTGGCTACGGGCCGGGACACTGGTGAGGACGACGTCCGGGATGCCGTTGGGGTCGAGGTGCGCGGCGAGGTGGAGCATCGGGCGGGCGAGGCCGACAGGGCGGAGCGTGCTGGCGTGTTCAACAGACAGAGTCCAGGTCGCAGCCACCGTCCGTGACTGCTGGTCGGGAAGCAGGTTGGGGGCCGTGTCCTTTAGGGCAGTGGTGCGGTCGGCGAACAGCCGCCGGTAGGCGGTCACAGTCATACCGATGTCGGCGAGTTCGGCGATGTAGGCGGCAGCCTGGGCCAGGGCGAGCGGCAGGTGCCCTAGGTCCTGAGCGAGTCCGTCCAAGGCTTCGGGGGCCTCTGTCAGGCCGTGGCCAGCCAGCATGTCGGCAAGGTAGGTGCGGGACTCATCGGGGGTGTACACGCCGACTGTGACCAGAGCCCGGCCAGCGGTCAGGGCGGGGTCCTGGCGGCGGGTGGTGACCAGCGTTCGGCCGGTCGGAGAGGCCGGCGGCCACAGGCCGGTCATGCCCGCAGGGTCGACGACATCGTCCAGGACTACCAGCCACCGGCACTGCTGCTGAGCCGCCTTGGGTTCGAGCCAGGCCAGGAACGCCGCCGCCGCACGCTCCGGTTCGTCCGGCGCGGAGGAACCGAGCAGTTCTTCGGCGGCCCTGGCGTAGGCATCGACGACGGCGGTGGCCGTGGTGGCCGTGACCCAGACCAGCACATCCAGGTCGGCGGCCTGCCAGAGGGCGCGGGCGTAGTGCGCGGCGAGTTGGCTCTTGCCGACCCCGCCCAACCCCACGACCACCCCCGCTGGGGAGGGCTGCGCGACCACAGCAGTCCCGCCGCCCGACAGTGCCGTCACCAACTGGGCGCTCTCCGCCCGGTCCTGGAAACAGACCGCCTGTGGTGGCATCGTGCCGACCTGGTGCGGCCAGGATCTGGGCGGCCGTGGCGCTCCGTAGTGGATGTTCTGGGTTCCCTTGCCCAGGACAGGGCTTTGGAAGGTACCGCCGCTCAACTCGACGTGATCGCCCCAAGACCCAGTCCTGGTGCGGGGGAGTCCTTCGGTCACTTGGAGTGCGTGCCGTAGTGGATGTTCTGGGTGCCCTTGCCCTGTACCGGACCGTTGAACGTGCCCCCGTTGAACTCGATTCGATCACCACCTGCCGGATCCGCCCCGCCCGAGCCCCGCAACGCCCGCAGCTCGTCAACGAGCTTCTCCAAGAGCGTGGCGAAGTCCTCGTCCCGCTCGACGGCGTCCTCCAGCGAGTCCTGAAGCCGGCGTCGGGTCCGCTCCGACAGCTCCTCCCGGCCCTCCTCGGCTTCCTCGCGAGTGCGCTCCAGCGCCGGGTCCTGTCCGAGCTTGCGGCTTACTGCGTCATGGAGACGGTCCATCCCTGCTTCAAGCGCGCGGTCTACCTCTCCGTCCGCCCGGCCAGTGACTAGCTTCGCCTTGCGTACGAGCCACGCGAACACGTACCCGGCAGCGATCTCCACACCCGGAACCACAACCGCCCCCAACCTCAGCTCTGATTGCGTCAGACCGTATCGAACCGGGGTCGTCCGGCCGTGCAGAACAACAAAAAACACCCCCCTCGGACTCGGCCAGCAGTCGGGTGAGCGGGTGGCCGGCCTGTGGCGCTCTGCAGCAGGCCCGCCGCAAGGGCTTCGGTCTTTTGCGGAGTGTTTGGCGTCGGTAGGTTCTGGCCGGTGATTACTCAGATCGTCACGCTGGTGGGGGTCCTGCTGGGGGCGCTTACCTCGTTCGTGGCCACCGGGTGGGCGGAGCGGGTCAAGCATCGTCGGCTGATGGCCTCGCGGTGGGATGAGCGGAAGCTCGACACCTACGTGCAGTACGCGACCTGTGTGAAGGAGATCGCCGCGGTGGCCAAGCGGGCCGTCGACGCCGAGGCGGGGTCGACGGAGCGGGCGGAGTTCCTGGCCACGATGGAGCGGGCGGAGATTCAGCGGTCGGCGCTCTTCGAGACGCTCGTTCTGCTGGCGAGTCCGGCCGCGGTGGAGGCGGCGAAGGCGGTGAACGTCGCGCTGTGGGAGTCCGAGATCGCGGCCCGCGAGCACGGCGGCGTGCAGGACGGCGCCGCCTTGGTCGAGTTGCTCAACGCCTACCACTTGCAGGCGCGGCTCGACCTCGGCGTCGGCAACCCGGTTGGCGGAGCGTGATCAGGAACACAGAAGGGCCGGTCCGGGCAGCGGAGATCGCTGCCCGGACCGGCCCGTAAAGTGCTTGGGGGAGTGGGGCTGGGAGAGGTCGTCGAGACCATGATCCGGACCAGTGGCGGACCAGATCCGGGTCGCGAGCAAGAGTTGCCTGGTCAGAGCGTGCCTGGTCAGCGGCCTGTAAATCTGTCGCGCAAGCTACGCAGGTTCGAACCCTGCACCAGCCACAGGATAGAGAAACGGCCCCCGATCTGCGGAAACGCGGATCGGGGGCCTTTTTCGTGCGGTCCGGGCGGAATCGAACGGCGGGGGCGTCCGGGCGGGGTTGTCGGGCACTTGTTGCACATAGCTTGCAATTACGTTTTGTGGGCAGCAGAGTGGGGGGTCGGGGGTGGGAGTCCTTCGACCGAGCTGATCGTCTTCCCAACCGGCGCCCGCCGGGACCACGGCTCACCCCACCCCCGCCAAGCCCCCCTTCCGCCGTACGGCGGTGGCGTCAAGGCCGCGTCAAGGGCGCTGGTGACGGCGTCAGGAACGCGTAGGGGACGGGCGCGCCCCGGGCGCGCGAACCGCAGGATTCGGAGCAACTACCGACTGCGGAGGTCCGTCCGATGTCCAGCGCCATCTCCACCCCGGCCGTCACGGCCGACGAACCGCCGGACACCGGGGCGGGCGACGAGCGGCACCGGCTCAGCGCGCTCGGCGGCCTGGCGGCGCTGTCGCTGGACGCGATGGCCTCGGTGGCCTACGGCCCGGAGTCGATCGTGCTGGTGCTGGCCGCGGCCGGCGCGTACGGGCTGGGCTTCACGGTGCCGGTCACGGTGGCGATCGCCGTCCTGCTCGCGGTGCTGGTCGCCTCCTACCGGCAGGTGATCGCGGCCTTCCCGGACGGCGGCGGCTCGTACGCCGTCGCCAAGGCCCACCTGGGGCGCCGGACGGCGCTGACCGCGGCCGCCTCGCTGGTCATCGACTACATCCTGAACGTCGCGGTCTCGGTGACCGCCGGAGTGGCGGCGCTGACCTCCGCGATCCCCGGCCTGTACGACGACCGGGTCTGGCTCTGCCTGGGCGTGCTCGCCCTGGTGACCGCCGTCAACCTGCGCGGCATCGCCGAGTCGGCGCGCTGGTTCCTGGTGCCGACCGCCGTCTTCGTGCTCTCCATCCTGGCGATCATCGTGGTCGGCCTGTTCCGGGACGCCCCGGCCAGCACGGCGGCCGCCGCCGGCCACGCCTCGGTGCTCGCCGAGAACGCCACCGCGGTCGGCGCGCTGCTGCTGCTCAAGGCCTTCGCGGCCGGCTGTTCGGCGTTGACCGGCGTCGAGGCGGTGGCCAACGCCGTCCCCTCCTTCCGGACCCCGCGGGTGAAGCGGGCCCAGCACACCGAGGTCGCGCTCGGCGCCCTGCTCGGCGTGATGCTGATCGGCCTGGCCGTGCTGATCGGCCGCTTCCACCTCCAGCCGGTCGACGGCGTCACCGTGCTCGCCCAGCTCGCGGACGCCTCGCTCGGCCACGGCGCCGGCTTCTTCGTCGTCCAGTTCGCCACCGTGGTGCTGCTCGGCCTCGCCGCCAACACCTCCTTCGGCGGCCTGCCGGTGCTGATGGACCTGCTCGCCCGGGACAACCACCTCCCGCACGTCTTCGCGCTGCGCGCCGACCGCCAGGTGTACCGGTACGGCGTGCTGTTCCTGGCCGCGGTGTCGGCCGCGCTGCTGGTCGGCTCCGGCGGCGACGTCAACGACCTGGTGCCGCTGTTCTCGATCGGCGTGTTCGTCGGCTTCACCATCTGCCAGGTCGGCATGGTCCGGCACTGGTACCTGAACCGCCCGGCCGGCTGGCGGTGGAAGGCCGCGCTGAACGGCTTCGGCGCGGTGCTGACCGGTGTCGCGACCCTCGTGGTGACCGGCACCAAGTTCACCGAGGGCGCCTGGGGCATCGTGGTGGCCCTGCCCCTGCTGGTGGTGCTGTTCGAGGCGATCCACCGCAGCTACCGGCGGATCGGCGAGCGGCTGGAACTCGGCCGGGTGCCGGGCGCGGTGACCCGTCAGCGCAGCCTGGTGGTGGTCCCGGTGACGGCCATCACCCGGCTCACCCGGGACGGACTGTCGGCGGCGCTCTCGCTGGGCGACGAGGTGTTCGCGGTGACCGTGGTGCACGACCCGGCGGACGCCGAGGCGCTGCGCCGGGACTGGGAGCTGTGGCAGCCCGGCGTGCCCCTGCTGGAGATCGCGGAGGACCACCGGCGGCTCGGCCAGCCGATCGCCGACTTCGTCAACCAGCTGGGCGAGGAGCACGCGTACGACCGGCTCACCGTGCTGATCCCCGAGGTCGAGCCCGCCCACTGGTGGCAGCGCGCGCTGCAGAACCGGCGCGGCGCCGTGATCGACCGCGCCCTGCGCCGGCACACCGACGCGGTGGTCTGCCGCCTGCGGATGCGGATGTGACCGCGGGGGCGGTAGGGGACTGACGGGTGAACCCATGGGCCCCGGTACGGCTGCGGCCGTACCGGGGCCCGTGCGTGCCGGGGCCCCGGCAGGCTCACGACGGTCTCGGCCCGATCACGTCGGTCTCGGCCCGGTGAAGCGGACGTCAAGGTCGCGTCAACGCACTGCGTTCACCCGTATGGAGGGCGTCAGGGAGCCCTAACGCGCCTTAGACGGCTGATTTGCTTCCTCTGCCGGTCGTCCGCCGGTGCCGTACGGAAGCCATTCGGCCCGGTCGCGGCATCTCCCGAACCACGCTGGTGGAGCCCATGTCCGATCTCATCTACGTCGGTGTCACGGTCGCCGTGTTCGCCGTCATCGCCCTGATCGCGCGGGGGGTGGAGAAGCTGTGAGCGCGGAGAACATCGCAGGTCTGGTCGTGGCCGTCGCTCTCGTCGGCTACCTCGTCGTGGCGCTGATCTTCCCGGAGAAGTTCTGACATGGGATCCACTCTCGCGGGCTGGCTGCAGGCCCTCGCCCTCGTCGGCGCGCTGGCCCTGTGCTACCGCCCCCTCGGCGACTACATCGCCAAGGTCCTCACCACCTCCAAGCACCTCAGAGTCGAGCGCGGCATCTACAAGGTGATCGGCGTCGACGGTGACGCCGATCAGCGCTGGTCGGTGTACCTGCGCTCGGTGATCGCCTTCTCGGCCGTCTCGGTGCTCTTCCTCTACGGCCTGATCCGGCTCCAGGGCTACCTGCTGCTGAACCTGGGCGTTCCGCAGATGGAGGGCCACCAGGCCTGGAACACCGCCATCTCCTTCGTCGCCAACACCAACTGGCAGTCCTACGCCGGTGAGTCCGCGATGGGCCACCTGGCGCAGATGGCGGGCCTGGCGGTGCAGAACTTCGTCTCCGCGGCCGTCGGCATCGCCGTCGTCGCCGCGCTGATCCGGGGCTTCACCCGGAACCGGACCGACCGGGTCGGCAACTTCTGGGTGGACCTCACCCGGATCAACCTGCGCCTGCTGCTGCCGATCTCGATCGTCTTCGCCCTGGTCCTGGCCGCCACCGGGGTGATCCAGAACTTCCACGGCTTCACCGACGTGACCACCCTCAGCGGCGAGGTGCAGAAGATCCCGGGCGGCCCGGTGGCCTCCCAGGAGGTCATCAAGCTCCTCGGCACCAACGGCGGCGGCTTCTTCAACGCCAACTCGGCGCACCCGTTCGAGAACCCGACCGGTTTCTCCAACCTGGTCGAGATCTTCCTGATCCTGCTGATCCCGTTCGCCCTGCCGCGGACCTTCGGCCGGATGGTGGGGGACAACCGCCAGGGCTACGCGATCCTCGCCGTGATGGGCATCTTCTGGGTCGCCTCGACCGCCCTGCTGACCTGGTCCGAGGCTTCGCACCACGGCACCGCCCTGCAGGCCGCGGGCGCGGCGATGGAGGGCAAGGAGCAGCGCTTCGGCATCGCCGCCAGCACGATCTTCGCCGCCTCCACCACGCTGACCTCGACCGGTGCGGTGAACTCCTTCCACGACTCGTTCACCCCGTTCGGCGGCGGTCTGACGGTCTTCAACATGATGCTGGGCGAGATCGCGCCCGGCGGTGTGGGCTCCGGCCTCTACGGCATGCTGATCCTGGCGGTCGTCGCGGTGTTCGTCGCCGGCCTGATGGTCGGCCGCACCCCCGAGTACCTGGGCAAGAAGCTCGGCGGCCGGGAGATGAAGTTCGCCTCGCTGTACATCCTCACCACCCCGACCCTCGTGCTGGTCGGCACCGGTGTGGCGATGGCCCTGCCGGGCGAGCGGGCCGGAATGCTCAACTCCGGTGCCCACGGCTTCTCCGAGGTGCTGTACGCCTTCACCTCGGCCGCCAACAACAACGGCTCGGCCTTCGGCGGCATCACCGTCAACACCGACTGGTACGACACCGCGCTCGGCCTGGCGATGATCTTCGGCCGGCTGCTGCCGATCGTCTTCGTCCTGGCGCTGGCGGGCTCGCTCGCCCAGCAGCAGCCGGTTCCGGCCACTCCGGGCACCCTGCCCACCCACAAGCCGCTGTTCGTGGGCCTGCTGTCGGGTGTGATCCTGATCGTCGTCGGCCTCACCTACTTCCCGGCCCTGGCCCTCGGGCCGCTCGCGGAAGGTCTCTCCTGATGTCCACCCCTACGCTCAACCCCGCACCGGCCGACGACAAGGCCGAGCCCGCCGCGCCGCACAGAGTGCAGAGCGGCCTCCTCGACCCGAAGCTGATCCTCGCGTCCCTGCCGGACGCGGTGAAGAAGCTCGACCCCCGGGTGATGGTCAAGAACCCGGTGATGTTCGTGGTCGAGGTGGGCTCGGTGGTCACCACCGTCTCCGCGATCGCCAGCCCGTCGGTGTTCGCCTGGGCGATCACCGTCTGGCTCTGGCTCACCACGATCTTCGCCAACCTGGCGGAGGCCGTCGCGGAGGGCCGCGGCAAGGCCCAGGCCGACACCCTGCGCAAGACCAAGACCGAGAGCGTCGCCCGCCGGCTCACCGACTGGCCCGCCACCCAGGCCGAGGAGGAGGTGCCCGGCACCGCGCTCCAGCTCGGTGACCACGTGGTGGTCGAGGCCGGGCAGGTCATCCCCGGCGACGGCGACGTGGTCGAGGGCGTCGCGTCCGTCGACGAGTCGGCGATCACCGGTGAGTCCGCGCCGGTCATCCGCGAGTCCGGCGGCGACCGCTCCGCGGTGACGGGCGGCACCAAGGTGCTGTCCGACCGGATCGTGGTGAAGATCGCCTCGGAGCCCGGCAAGTCCTTCATCGACCGGATGATCGCCCTGGTCGAGGGCGCCGCCCGGCAGAAGACGCCGAACGAGATCGCGCTCAACATCCTGCTGGCCTCGCTGACCATCGTCTTCCTGGTCGCGGTCGTCACCCTCCAGCCGATGGCGACCTACGCGGGCGCCCCGCAGTCGATGATCGTCCTGGTCGCCCTGATCGTGGCGCTCATCCCGACCACCATCGGCGCGCTGCTCTCCGCGATCGGCATCGCGGGCATGGACCGCCTGGTCCAGCGCAACGTGCTGGCGATGTCCGGCCGCGCCGTCGAGGCCGCCGGCGACGTCAACACCCTGCTGCTCGACAAGACCGGCACCATCACCCTGGGCAACCGCCAGGCCGCCGAGTTCCTGCCCGCCCCGGGCGTGTCCACGGACGAACTGGCCGGTGCCGCCCAGCTCTCCTCGCTCGCGGACGAGACCCCCGAGGGCCGCTCGATCGTGGTCCTGGCCAAGACCGAGTACGGCCTGCGGGCCCGCGCCCAGGGCGAGTTGACGCACGCCACCTGGGTCCCGTTCACCGCCCAGACCCGGATGTCGGGCGTGGACCTGGACGAGGCCGACGGCGTCCACCAGGTCCGCAAGGGTGCGGCCGGCTCGGTCTCCAACTGGGTCACCGAGAACGGCGGTTCGGTCGGCGACGAGGTCGCCACCCTGGTCGACGGCATCTCCGCCGCCGGTGGCACCCCGCTGGTGGTGGCCGCCAAGGTCGGCAGCCGTCCCGCCCGCGTCCTGGGGGTCATCCACCTCAAGGACGTGGTCAAGGAGGGCATGCGGGAGCGGTTCGACGAGCTCCGCCGGATGGGCATCAAGACCATCATGATCACGGGCGACAACCCGCTGACCGCCAAGGCGATCGCGGAGGAGGCCGGCGTGGACGACTTCCTCGCCGAGGCCACGCCCGAGGACAAGATGGCCCTGATCAAGAAGGAGCAGGAGGGCGGCAAGCTGGTCGCGATGACCGGCGACGGCACCAACGACGCCCCCGCGCTCGCCCAGGCCGACGTCGGCGTCGCGATGAACACCGGGACCATGGCGGCCAAGGAGGCCGGCAACATGGTCGACCTGGACTCCAACCCGACCAAGCTGATCGAGATCGTGGAGATCGGCAAGCAGCTGCTGATCACCCGCGGTGCGCTGACCACCTTCTCGATCGCCAACGACGTGGCCAAGTACTTCGCGATCATCCCCGCGATGTTCGCCGGGGTCTACCCGGGCCTGAGCCACCTCAACATCATGGGCCTGCACAGCCCGCAGTCCGCGATCACCTCGGCGATCATCTTCAACGCCCTGGTCATCATCGGCCTGATCCCGCTCGCCCTGCGCGGCGTGAAGTACCGCCCGTCCGACGCCAGTTCGCTGCTGCGCCGCAACATCGGGGTCTACGGCTTCGGCGGTCTGGTGGTGCCGTTCGTCGGCATCAAGCTGATCGACCTGATCGTCCAGTTCATCCCCGGCCTCAGCTGACGCAGGGAAGGAGAAAACACCATGTCCAAGCCCCTGCCGACCACCATCCGTACGCACTGGACCGCGCTGCGCGCGCTGCTCGTGCTCACGGTGATCCTGGGAGTCGCCTACCCGCTGCTGGTCACCGGGATCAGCCAGGTCGCGTTCAGCGACAAGGCCAACGGCTCGATCGTGAAGTCCGACGGCAAGCAGGTCGGTTCCAGCCTCCTCGGCCAGAACTACAACCTGCCCAAGAAGAACCCGGACGACCCGAAGGAGGACCCGGTGCCGGACCCGAAGTGGTTCCAGCCCCGGCCCTCCGCCAACAACTACGCCGGTGACAACTCCGGTGCCAGCAACCTCGGTCCGAACAGCGACGACCTGCTCAAGGCCGTCAACGACCGCCGCGCCGCCGTCGCCGCGTTCGACGGCGTCGACCCGGCGAGCGTCCCGGCCGACGCGCTGACCGCCTCCGGCTCCGGCCTCGACCCGCACATCTCGGTGGTCTACGCCAAGGAGCAGGTGAACCGGGTCGCCAAGGAGCGCAAGCTGCCGGTGGAGACGGTCGCCGGGCTGGTCGACAAGTACACCGAGAGCCGCTCGCTCGGCTTCCTCGGCAACGAGGGCGTCAACGTCGTCCTGCTCAACCGGGCGATCAGCGAAGCGAAGTGACCGAGCGGACCCGACCGAGCGGACATGACCGCGCAGAAGTGACCGAGCAGAAGTGATCGGACAGTGACACCGCACGACATACCAGGATGACCGGGCCGACCCGGGCGCGGGAGGATGCTCCCCGCGCCCGGGTCGGCCGCGCCGTACCCGCAGACGCGCACCGTCCCCCGCCGCCACCTCCTGATGGAAAGAAGCAGTGCCCATGGCCCGCGACCTCACCCCCGGCTCCGGCATCCGCACCGGTCGGTTGAGGGTGTACCTCGGCTCCGCCCCGGGGGTCGGCAAGACCTACCGGATGCTGGACGAGGCCCGGCGCAGACAGGAGCGCGGGGCCGACGTCGTGATCGGGTACATCGAGTGCCACGGCCGCCGCCACACCGAGGCCATGACCGACGGCCTGGAGGTGCTGCCGCGCGCCCACCGCTCCTACCGCGACGCCGAGTTCGAGGAGATGGACCTCGACGGGGTGCTCGCCCGCCGCCCGTCCGTCGTGCTGGTCGACGAACTTGCCCACACCAACATCCCCGGCGGCCGCCACGCCAAGCGCTGGCAGGACGTCGAGGAACTGCTCGCCGCCGGGATCGACGTCATCACCACCGTCAACATCCAGCACCTGGAATCGCTGAACGACGTCGTCCAGAAGATCACCGGGATCCCGCAGCGCGAGACCGTCCCGGACGAGGTGGTCCGCCGGGCCGACCAGCTCGAACTCGTCGACATGGCGCCCCAGGCGCTGCGCCGGCGGATGGCCCATGGCAACGTCTACAAGGCGGAGAAGGTGGACGCCGCGCTCTCCAACTACTTCCGGGTCGGCAACCTCACCGCCCTGCGCGAGCTCGCCCTGCTCTGGGTGGCCGGCCGGGTGGACGAGGGGCTGCGCGACTACCGGGCCAGCCACAAGATCGACCGGGTTTGGGAGACCCGCGAGCGGGTGGTGGTCGCCCTCACCGGCGGCCCGGAGGGCGAGACCCTGGTCAGACGGGCCGCCCGGATCGCCGCCGCCGCGGGCGGCGAGCTGCTGGCCGTGCACGTGTCCCGCAGCGACGGCCTGGCCGGCGCCTCCTCCGGCGCGCTCGCCCAGCAGCGGCAACTGGTCGAGAGCCTCGGCGGCAGCTACCACGTGGTGGTCGGCGACGACGTCCCCACCGCGCTGCTGGCCTTCGCCCGCGCCCACGACGCCACCCAGCTGGTGCTCGGCACCAGCCGCCGCGGCCGGATCAACCGCTTCCTCACCGGCCCGGGCACCGGGCAGACGACCGTGGACGCCTCCGAGGACATCGACGTCCACATGGTCACCCACGAGTTCACCGGCCGCGGCCGGCTGCCCGCGCTGGGCCGGCGCCACTCCCGGCGCCGCACCGTCGTCGGCTACCTGGCCGGCCTGGTGATCCCCTGGCTGCTCACCGTCCTGCTCTCCCAGGCGCACGACACCATCAACCTCACCACCGACGCGCTGATCTTCCAGCTCGGCGTGGTCATCGTCGCCCTGCTCGGCGGCGCGATGTCCGCCCTGCTGGCCGCGTTCATCGCCTCGGTGCTGCTGAACTACTACTTCATCCCGCCGGTCCACAGCCTGACCATCGGCGAGACCAACAACATCGTCGCCCTGGTGGTCTTCGCCGCCATCGCGCTCGCCGTCTCCACCGTGGTCGACCACGCCGGCCGGCTCACCACCCGGGCCGCCCGGGCCACCGCCGAGGCCGAGACCCTCTCCACCCTGGCCGGCAGCGTGCTGCGCGGCGCCGACGCGCTGCCCGCCCTGCTGGAGAAGTCCCGGACGGCCTTCGGCATGCAGACCGTCGTCCTGCTCTCCCGCTCCGACGGCGAGGTGCTCGCCCACAGCGAGGCCGAGCACCCGGACGAGGACGAGGCGCAGCACGAGACCACCGAGGTCCCGGTCGGCGTCGACGCCGTGCTGATCCTCACCGGCCGCCGGCTGCCCGCCGCCGACCAGCGGGTGCTCACCGCCTTCGCCGCCCACGTCGGCGCCGCGCTGGAGCGCGACCGGCTGGCCGTGGTCGCCGCCGAGGTCGAGCCGATCAAGGCCGCCGACCGGATGCGCACCGCACTGCTCGCCGCCGTCAGCCACGACCTGCGCACCCCGCTGGCCGCCGCCCGCGCCTCGGTCGGCTCGCTGCTCAGCCCGGACGTCGAGTTCTCGCCCGAGGACCAGACCGAACTCCTCGAAACCGCCGACGAATCGCTGGTCAAGCTCACCCGGCTGGTCGACAACCTGCTCGACATGAGCCGCCTCCAGGCCGGCGCGCTCACCCTGCACCTCACCGAGACCCACCTGGACGAGGTCCTGCCCCGGGCGCTCGACAGCCTCCCCGACCCGTACGCGCCGGTCCAGCCGCTCGACCTGGACACCGCCCCGGCGGTGCTCGCCGACCCCCCGCTGCTGGAGCGGGTGCTCGCCAACGTGATCACCAACGCGCTGCGCTACAACGCCCCCGGCGCGCCCGTCCTGGTCACCGCCAGCCACCACGCCGACCAGGTCGAGATCCGGGTGATCGACCGCGGCCCCGGCATCGCCCCCGAGGACCGCGACCGGGTCTTCCTGCCCTTCCAGCGCCTCGGCGACACCGACAACACCACCGGGGTCGGCCTGGGCCTGGCCCTCTCCCGGGGCCTCGCCGAGGCCATGGGCGGCAGCCTGGAGGTGGAGGACACCCCCGGCGGCGGCACCACCATGCTGCTCACCCTGCCGGCCGTCACCGAGCCCGCTGCCGAGCCCGCCGTCACCGAGCCCGCCGCCGAACCGGCCGCCGAGGCCGCCGTCACCGAGCCCGCCGCCACCGAGCACCGTGCCACCGGGGAGGAGCCACCGCACCATGAGTGAGCACACCATCGAGAACTGCGAGATCCTCGTCGTCGACGACGAACCGGCCCTGCTGCGCACCCTGCGGATCAACCTCAGCGCCCGGCAGTACGCCGTCCGCACGGCCGCCAGCGGCAGCGAGGCACTCGACCGGGCCGCGCACTCCGCCCCGGACGCCGTCCTGCTCGACCTCGGCCTGCCCGACCTCGACGGCATGGACGTGCTGCGCGGACTGCGCACCCACAGCGCGGCGCCGATCATCGTGCTCTCCGGCCGCTCCGACGCCGCCGACAAGATCGGCGCGCTGGACGCGGGCGCCGACGACTACCTCACCAAGCCGTTCCTGATGGACGAGCTGCTGGCCCGGTTGAGGGCGGTGCTGCGCCGGCCGCTGAGCCCGGCGCCGCCGGGCCGGCCGGTGATCGGCGACCACACCGTCGACCTCGCGGCCACCACGGTGGTCGGGCCGGGCGGACCGGTGCGGCTCACCCCGACCGAGTGGCGGATCCTCAGCCTGCTGCTCGCCAATCCCGGCCGGCTGGTGCCCGGGCGGCAGATCCTGCGCGAGGTGTGGGGGCCGGCCCAGGAGGCGCGCGGCAACTACCTGCGGGTCTACCTGGCCGGGCTGCGGCGGAAGTTGGAGCGCGACCCGGCCCGGCCGCGGCACCTGATCACCGAGCCGGGGATCGGCTACCGGTACGTGCCGTAGCCGCCGGTCCGTGCCAGGGGTGCCGGTCCGTGCCGTAGTCGCCGGTCGGCGTCGTGGGGCCGGTCCGTGCCGTAGCCGCCGGTACGCGTCGTGGGGCCGGGCCCGAACGGGGCGGCGTCAACGAGCCGTCAAGAGCCGGCCGGTGGGCGACAGGGGAGCGTCAAGGCCGGTCGGGGGCGGTGGTCCGTGGTCGTAGTGTCGGTGCCGGAACGAGCGGTTCCTGCTCCTTGTGGGGGAGGCCGGGACCGCTCCAGCCGCCGGCCAAGGGCGGCCAGCAGTGGGGGAGGGGCGCGCGACTCAGGTCGCGCGCCCCTTGGCTTTCCCGGCCCCCCGCGCGCTCAGCAGTCCGTGCCGCCGGACTGCCGGGGCAGCGCCAGCGCCACGGTGTCCGCGAACTCCCGGACGGCGCTGGTCCGGCTGACCACCCGGCCGCTGTGCACCACCAGCCGGCTGTGCCCGCCCGCGAGCGCCCCGGCCAGGCTGTCTCCGCGCACCGCCAGCAGCTCCGCCGGGAAACCGGCGTCCACCCGCACCGGCGGCAGCCCGAGCGCCGCCCGGGCCTGGTTCGCCACCGCGTCGTACGCCGCGTCCGGGTCCAGCTCCCCGCTCGCCGCGAGCAGGTAGGCCGCCTCCAGCGGGTCGGCCCGGCCGACCGGGTTGGACGGGTCCCGCAGCGCTCCGCTGCCCGCCGCCAACGGCACCCGGGCCGCGGTCAACTCCCTTACCAGGCCTGGCCGGAGTCCGGCGGGGCGGCCCTCCAGGCCGGTGCAGCCGCCGTTCTGCGGCAGCCAGACCACCCGCACCCCGCTGGTCGCCAGCACGGTGGCCCCGCCCCGGGCCAGCGCCCCGCACGGCCCGAGCGTCACCCGGGGCCGCAGCGGTGCCAGGGCGCCCGTCAGGCGGGCGAGTTGGGTCGCGTCGGCGGCGGTGGTGTGCAGGTCCACCGGGCAGTCCGCCTCCCGGGCGGCCTCCAGCAGCAGTTGGACGTACCCGGCCGGGTCCGGGTCCAGCTCCGGGCAGCCGCCGGCCGCCGTGGCGCCCAGCTTGAGGGCCTCGCGCAGCTGGGTCCGCCCGTCCGCGCCGGCCCGGCCGGTGAGCAGTCGGGGCATCGCCACCGCCTGGAGTTCGGCCAGGCCGCGCAGCGCCTGGCGGGCGGTGAGCACCGCCTCCAGCTGGCGCAGCCCGTGCACGTCGCCGATCCGGACGTGGGTGCGCTGGGCGGTGGCGCCGTAGCCGAGCGAGGTGAGCGCGGCCTCGGTGATCCGGCGGGTGAGGTCGGCGGGGGTGTCCGGGGGCGGGGCGGGCAGGGCGGCGGAGAAGGCGCAGTCGTAGTGGGCGTGCGCCTCGGCGGGGGCGGGGAGCAGCAGGTAGCCCTTGAGGTCGATCCGGGCGCCGGTGGTGACGGTGGGGGCGCCGGGCAGGGCGGGCAGCGGGCCGAGGCTGCCGACGGTGCCGACCGCCTGGATCCGGTCGCCGCTGACCCGCACGTCCACCACCCGTCCGTCGGCCAGCCGGGCCCCGGTGAGCAGGAGGACCGGGCCGTGCCCGAGCGGGTTGGCCGCCGGGCCGGGGCCTGAGTGCGGCCCGTCGGCGGCTGCGCTGTCCATCGCCGGCTCCTTCTCGCGCTGGCCAGTGGGCCCGTGGGGGATCGGGCCGGTGCCCCGGCCAATGAGCGTCGAGCCTATGGCGCACGGGGGCGGGGCGCCGGGAGGCGGGCAATAGTCGTATCGGCTCGGGGCGTACGGCTCGTCGGCCGATCGAACGCCCGGCCTTGGATCGTCCGTCCGTGCACCTCGCCGACCTGCGGTCTTCGCCCCGGGATACGGATTTCACCTCTGGGCGCGGAACGTGTAATCTCTTCCTCGTTCGCCCCTATAGCTCAGTCGGTAGAGCGTCTCCATGGTAAGGAGAAGGTCTGCGGTTCGATTCCGCATGGGGGCTCTGGTGAAAGGCAGTTCGGCTTCGGCCGGGCCGCTGATCACTGTGGCGGTGTAGCTCAGTTGGTAGAGCAAGCGGCTCATAATCGCTGTGTCACCGGTTCAAGTCCGGTCACCGCTACCCCGCGTAGTCGGTCGGGAGATCGCACTCCCGGTCGGCTACTCTTGTTGTGTTCTTATTCGTTGTCCAAGGAAGGCACTCCCGTGGCTGCCACCGACGTCCGCCCGAAGATCACGCTGGCCTGCGTGGAGTGCAAGGAGCGGAACTACATCACCAAGAAGAACCGGCGTAACGACCCGGACCGTCTTGAGATGAAGAAGCACTGCCCCCGCTGCAACTCGCACACCGCGCACCGCGAGACCCGCTGACCCTGCTGCAGGGCGCCGGGCCTGTGTGATTCAGGTCTTCGACTCCGGGCCGTATCCCTCAACAGGGGATGCGGCCCGGAGTCTTTTTTCGTACCCGTCCGGGTATCCACCCGCGTTCCGAGGAGCTGCCGTGGCACTCGACCCCTCTTTCATCGGGCGTAGCTACCCGCCCACCGCCCCGTACGAGGTCGGCCGGGAGAAGATCCGCGAGTTCGCGGTCGCGATCGGGGACGCCAACCCGGCGTACACCGACGCGGAGGCCGCGAAGGCGCTGGGCCACCGGGACGTGATCGCCCCGCCGACCTTCCCGTTCGCGATCGCCTTCCAGGCGGCCGGCCAGGTCGTCGAGGACCCGGAGCTGGGGCTGGACTACAGCCGGGTGGTGCACGGCGACCAGAAGTTCCAGTACACCCGCCCGGTGCAGGCCGGCGACCGGCTGACGGTCGCGGTGACCATCGACAACATCAAGTCGCTGGCGGGCAACGACGTGCTCACCGTGCGTGGCGAGGTGGCGGACGAGATCGGCGAGCACGTGGTGACGGCGATCATGACGCTGGTGGCCCGGGCCGCCGACGAGGCGGGGGAGTGAGCGCGATGGCGATCAACTACGACGAGGTCGAGGTCGGCACCCAGCTGCCGGCCCAGTCCTTCCCGGTGACCCGCGCCGCACTGGTGCAGTACGCGGGCGCCTCCGGTGACTTCAACCCGATCCACTGGAACGAGAAGTTCGCGCTGGAGGTCGGCTTGCCGGACGTCATCGCGCACGGCATGTTCACCATGGCCGAGGCGATCCGGGTGGTCACCGACTGGGTCGGCGACCCGGCCGCGGTGGTCGAGTACGGCGTCCGCTTCACCCGGCCGGTGCCGGTGCCGAACGACGGGGTCGGCGCGGTGATCGAGGTCTCCGCCAAGGTCGCCAAGAAGCTGGACGACCGCAAGGTCCAGGTCGACCTGCTGGCCACCTCGGGCGGCCAGAAGGTGCTGGGGATGTCCCGGGCGGTCGTCCGGCTCGCCTGAGGCCTTCGTCACTCCGACCGCCCCGGGGCCCGTTCGACGGGTTCCGGGGCGGTCGGGTTTTTTCGGTGCCGAGCCCTTGCCGAGATAGTGATTGGTCACTAACTTAGAGCCCATGGCGAAGACGAGCATGCGGATGAGCGCGGAGGAGCGACGCGAGAGCGTCGTCCGGGCCGCGATGATCGAGTTCGCCAGGAACGGCTACCGCGGGACGTCCACCGAGTCGATCGCCCGCCGGGTGGGCGTCTCACAGCCGTACCTGTTCCGGCTGTTCCCGGGCAAGCAGGCGATCTTCACGGCGGCCGCCGAGCGCTGCATCGAGGAGACCTGGAAGGTCTTCGACGTGGCGTCGGCCGGGCTGACCGGCGAGGAGGCCGCCGCGAAGATGTCCGAGGCGTACATGGGCCTGGTCGAGGACGGCGAGCAGCTGATGATGCAGATGCAGCTGTACGTCTCGGTGTTCGCCTCCCGGATGGCCGGCGAGGACGAGATCGGCGAGACCGCCCGGCGGTTGTGGGGGGAGCTGTTCGAGCGGGTGCGGGAGCGGGTCGGCGGCGACGTGCAGGGGACCACCGAGTTCTTCGCGTACGGGATGCTGATCAACGCCCTGGTGGCGCTGGGCTTCCCCCGGGAGCACCGGATCTGGGACGGCTTCGGCGAGCGCGAGGAGGCCGGGTAGCGGGTCGCGCGGCGCGGTCCGGGCGGCCCACTTTTCGGCCCTCAAAAGTTAGTGATCAATAACTATCCGGGAAATCCTGGGGGGACGTTCATGACGGAGCACACAGCAGCAAGCGCGACCGGGGCCGAGGCGGCGGAGGCGGCCGAGGGGGCCGAGGTGGCGAAGGCGACCGGGGCCGAGGTGGCGGCCACGGAGCGCCCGGGCCTCGGCCGTACCGGCGTCTGGACCTTGGTGATCACCGCCCTCGCGGGCTTCATGGCCGCGCTGGACAACCTGGTCGTCACCACCGCGCTGCCCTCCATCCGCGAGGAGCTCGGCGGCGGGCTGTCCGACCTGGAGTGGACGGTCAGCGCCTACACCCTCTCCTTCGCCGTGCTGCTGATGTTCGGCGCGGCGCTCGGCGACCGCTTCGGCCGCCGCCGGATGTTCGTGATCGGGCTCACGCTCTTCACCGTCGGCTCGGCCGCGGCCGCGCTCTCGCCCGGCATCGGCGAGCTGATCGCCGCCCGTGCCCTCCAGGGCGTGGGGGCCGCGGTGGCGATGCCGCTCACCCTCACCCTGCTGACCGCCGCCATCCCGGCGGCCAAGCGCGGGATGGCCTTCGGCATCTGGGCCGGTGTCAACGGCCTCGCCATCGCCACCGGACCGCTGGTCGGCGGCACCCTGACGGAGAACTTCTCCTGGCAGTGGATCTTCTGGGTGAACGTCCCGGTCGGCGTGGTCCTGGTGCCGCTGGCCGCCGTCAAGCTGCGCGAGAGCCGGGGCGCCAACCCGGCGCTGGACGCGGTCGGCACGGTGCTGGTGAGCCTCGGCCTGTTCGGCGTCGTGCTCGGCCTGATCCGCGGCAACCCGGACGGCTGGACCAGCCCGCTGGTGCTGGGCGCACTGGCCGGCGGCGTCCTGCTGCTGATCGCCTTCGTCCGGTACGAGCAGCGCGGCGCGAAGCACCCGATGCTCCCGATGCGGCTGTTCCGCAACCGGACCTTCACCGCCGTCAACGCCTCCGGCCTGCTGATGTCGCTCGGGATGTTCGGCTCGATCTTCCTGATCAGCCAGCACCTGCAGACCGTCGGCGGCTACACCCCGGAGGAGGCCGGCGTCCGGATGCTCCCGTGGACCGGGGTGGGGCTGATCGTCGCCCCGCTCGCCGGGATCCTGGCCGACCGGCTCGGCGGCCGCCCGATCGTGGTGCTCGGGCTGGTGCTGCAGGGCGTCGGCCTGGCGCTGTACGCGGCGATCAGCGCCGGACTCGGGCACTACGCGTACGGCCCGGTGGTGCCCGCCGTGGTGATGTGCGGGGTCGGCATGTCGATGTACTTCGCGCCGACCGCCGCCATGGTGATGGACAGCGTCCGGCCCGAGGAGCAGGGCATCGCCTCCGGCGCCAACAACGCGCTGCGCGAGGTCGGCGGCGCGCTCGGGGTGGCCGTGCTGGCGGCGGTCTTCTCGGAGCAGGGCGGGGACGGCTCGGCCGGGACCTTCGTCCACGCGATGGGGCCCGCGCTGTACGTCGGAGCCGCGGTGGTGCTGGCGGCCGGGGCCTGCGCGCTGCTGCTGCCGGGCCGGACGGCGAAGGCCGGGGCGGTGGTCGCCGGAGCGGTGGCCGCCGAGCAGTCCGCCGCGATCGAGCGGGCGGCGGACACCGAGGGCGTCGAGAGCATCCAGGGCGTCGAGAGCGTCGAGGGCGTCCAGGGCGCCGAGGAGGCCGTCCCGGCCGAGGCCTCGAAGGCCTGAACGGTGGGGTGCGGGTCACGGGGGCGGCCGAGCGGCCGCCCCCGTCCCCGTACGCTGGTGGGCGTGCTGGTAGAAAACGACGCCCCCCTCGCCCCGCTCACCACGCTCCGGCTCGGCGGCCCGGCCCGTCGGCTGGTCACCGCCCACACCGACGACGAGGTGATCGCCGCCGTCCGCGAGGCCGACGCGGCCGGTGAGCCGCTGCTGGTCCTCGGCGGCGGCTCCAACCTGGTGATCGGCGACGCCGGCTTCCCCGGCACGGTGCTGCGGGTCGCCACCACCGGGTTCGCCCTGGACGGCACCGTGCTGGAGCTGGCGGCCGGCGAGGTGTGGTCGGAGGCGGTCACCCGCGCGGTGCGCGAGCACGGCCTGGCCGGCATCGAGTTCCTGGCCGGCATCCCCGGCTCGGCCGGCGCCACCCCCGTGCAGAACGTCGGCGCGTACGGCCAGGAGGTGGCCCAGACCGTCACCGAGGTGGTCGCGTACGACCGCACGGCGGGCGAGGTGGTCACCCTCTCGAACGACGAGTGCGGGTTCTCCTACCGGCACAGCCGCTTCAAGGCCCGGCCGGACCGCTACGTGGTGCTGCGGGTGCGGTTCGCCCTGGCGGACCACGCGGGGCTCTCCACCCCGGTCAAGTACGCCGAGGTGGCCCGGCACTTCGGTGTCGAGCAGGGCGAGCGGGTGCCGCTGGGCGAGGCGTACGACGCGGTGCTGGGGCTGCGCTCCGGCAAGGGCATGGTGCTGGACCCGGCGGACCACGACACCTGGTCGGCCGGCTCCTTCTTCACCAACCCGGTGCTCACGGCGGCGCAGTACGAGTCCTTCCGCACCCGCCCGGGTGCCGAGGACGCCCCCGCCTACCCCGCCCCGGAGGGCTGCACCAAGACCTCGGCGGCCTGGCTGATCGACCGGGCGGGCTTCGCCAAGGGCTACGGCGACGGCCCGGCCACGCTCTCCACCAAGCACACCCTGGCGCTGACCAACCGCGGCGCGGCCACCGCCGAGGACCTGCTGGCCCTGGCCCGGGAGATCCGGGACGGGGTCCGCGAGGCCTTCGGGGTGGAGCTGGTGAACGAGCCCGTGATGGTGGGCGTCAAGCTCTGAGGCGTGTCCAGGGGCCCTGGCGGGCCCGTGCCCAGGGGCTCTAGCGGGCCGGGTGCCCGTCGACCAGCCAGGCGTCGATGTCCGCCAGCAGCTCCTTGCGGACGGCCTCCGGGGCGCACGAGCCGCGGACCGACTGCCGTGCCAGCTCGGCGAGTTCGGCGTCGGTGAAGCCCAGGGCGTCGCGGGCCAGGTCGTACTGGGCGACCAGCCGGCTGCCGAACAGCAGCGGGTCGTCCGCGCCGAGCGCCAGCGGTACCCCGGCGTCGAACAACCGGCGCAGCGGTACCTCTTCCGGGTGTTCGTAGACGCCGAGCGAGACGTTGGAGGACGGGCAGACCTCGCAGGTGATCTGGCGGTCCGCCAGCCGGGCCATCAGCCGCGGGTCCTCGGCGGCCCGCACGCCGTGGCCGATCCGGCCGGCGCCCAGGTCGTCCAGGCAGTCCCGGACGGACTCCGGCCCGGCCAGCTCGCCGCCGTGCGGGGCGGCCAGCAGCCCGCCCTTGCGGGCGATCTCGAAGGCCCGGTCGAAGTCCCGGGCCAGGCCGCGGCGCTCGTCGTTGGAGAGGCCGAAGCCGACCACGCCGTGGTCGGTGTAGCGGACGGCGAGCCGGGCCAGCGTCCGGGCGTCCATCGGGGACCTCATCCGGTTCGCCGCGACCAGCACCCGGATGCCCACCCCGGTGGCCGCGGCGGCCTGCTCGACCGCGTCCAGGATCAGCTCCAGGGCGGGGATCAGCCCGCCCAGCCGGGGCGCGTAGGAGGTCGGGTCGACCTGGATCTCCAGCCAGCGGGAGCCCTCCCGCCGTTCGTCCTCGGCGGTCTCCAGGACCAGCCGGCGGATGTCCGACTCGTCCCGGAGCACCGAGCGGGCGGTGTCGTAGAGGCGCTGGAAGCGGAACCAGCCGCGCTCGTCGGTGGCGCGGAGCTTGGGCGGCTCGCCGGAGCTGAGCGCCTCCGGCAGGCGGACGCCGTGCTTGTCGGCCAGCTCCAGCAGGGTGGCGGGCCGCATCGAGCCGGTGAAGTGCAGGTGCAGGTGGGCCTTCGGGAGGCCCCTGACGTCTCGCGGGTTCAACAGGCGTTCCATTTTCCGATACTGCCGTATGAGGCCCCCAAACGGGAACCGCCCTCTTTCCGTCCCCCGAAGGGGTGAAAGAGGGCGGTGCGGCGGGTGAATCCGCCGTGTCCGGTTGACGTCGGACGTCAGTCGCGGGCCTCGCCGAGCAGCTTCTGGAGCCGGCTGATGCCCTCGACCAGGTCCTCGTCGCCGAGCGCGTAGGAGAACCGCAGGTAGCCGGGGGTGCCGAAGGCCTCGCCCGGGACGGCGGCGACCTCGACCTCGTCCAGGATCAGGCTCGCCAGCTCGGCGGAGGTCTGCGGGCGCTGACCGCGGATCTCCTTGCCCAGCAGGCCCTTGACCGAGGGGTAGGCGTAGAAGGCGCCCTCGGGCTCGGGGCAGAGGACGCCGTCGATCTCGTTGAGCATCCGCACGATGGTCCGGCGGCGGCGGTCGAAGGCGGTGCGCATCTCGTGCACGGCGGACAGGTCGCCCGCGACGGCGGCGATCGCGGCGCGCTGGGCGACGTTGGAGACGTTGGAGGTGGCGTGCGACTGCAGGTTGGTCGCGGCCTTGATCACGTCCTTGGGGCCGATCACCCAGCCCACCCGCCAGCCGGTCATCGCGTAGGTCTTGGCCACGCCGTTGACCACGATGCACTTGTCGGCCAGCTCGGGCAGCAGGGCCGGCAGCGAGGTGAAGGTCGCGTCGCCGTAGACCAGGTGCTCGTAGATCTCGTCGGTGAGCACCCACAGGCCGTGCTCCAGCGCCCAGCGGCCGATCGCCTCGGCCTCGTCGCGGGTGTACACCGCGCCGGTCGGGTTGGAGGGCGAGACGAACAGCACCACCTTGGTGTTCTCGGTGCGGGCGGCCTCCAGCTGCTCGACCGAGACCTTGTAGCCGGTGGTCTCGTCGGCGACGACCTCCACCGGGACACCGCCGGCCAGCTGGATCGACTCCGGGTAGGTGGTCCAGTACGGGGCCGGGACGATGACCTCGTCGCCCGGGTCCAGGATCGCGGCGAAGGCCTCGTAGATGGCCTGCTTGCCGCCGTTGGTGACCAGCACCTGGGAGGCGTCCACCTGGTAGCCGGAGTCGCGCAGCGTCTTGGCGGCGATCGCGGCCTTGAGCTCGGGCAGTCCACCCGCCGGGGTGTAGCGGTGGTTCTTCGGGTCGCGGCAGGCCTCGACGGCCGCCTCGACGATGTAGTCCGGCGTCGGGAAGTCGGGCTCACCGGCACCGAAGCCGATCACCGGGCGGCCGGCGGCCTTGAGGGCCTTGGCCTTGGCGTCCACGGCGAGGGTCGCGGACTCGGCGATCGCACCGATCCGGGCGGAGACCCGGCGGTCGGCGGGGCGGAGGGACTGGTCGGGCTGCGGGGTGGAAGCGCTCATGCCTGCATCGTCGCAGAACCGGGACGGACCGGGCGTGGCGGTTCCAGTATCCGTACGGCCCCGTCCGCATCGCGGCCCCCGGCGATCCGCCGGTGTGCGCCCCGCCGGGCCGGACATCCGCCGGGCGGACGGTGGTCCCGGAAGAAGAGGTTCGACCAAACACCCCTCGACCACGTACACTCGCTGCTCGACGGCCCGCCGAAAAAGACCGGAGCTTTCACCGCCTGTACAGACAGCGGGGGGAGATGCGGTAGGTTGGTCGCCACCAGGGGCCGCGAGGTTCCGTAGGGCAATAGCTCAATTGGTAGAGCACCGGTCTCCAAAACCGGCGGTTGGGGGTTCGAGTCCCTCTTGCCCTGCTGCTTGATCCGCATTCAGCCCGTTCGCTCCACAGAGCGAGCGGGCTTGATGCGGAGAGGGCTCCGATCAGCACCGCTTAAGCCGACCGCTCGTGCCTGAAACGGGTACGCAGGTGATGTTCGGCCGGACCCGGATTCAGGTGAGGACGAGTGACGGAGACCACGGGCTCCACCGCAACGCCTGAGAGCGGCAACCCCGAGGGGACCGACGGCGCTGCCGAGACCGCTGCTGTCGAGGGCGACAAGACCTCCGGCAAGCAGAAGAAGTCCGGCAAGCGGGCCAAGAAGGGCCTCTTCGCGCGGATGGGCCTGTTCTACCGCCAGATCATCGCGGAGCTCCGCAAGGTCGTCTGGCCCACCCGGAGCGAGCTCACCAACTACACGGCGGTCGTGGTGACCTTCGTCGTGGTCGTGATGGGCTTCGTCTACGGCCTCGACTACGGCTTCGCCAAGCTGAGCCTCTTGGTCTTCGGCTGATCGAGCCCCCACCTCCGAACCACCTCCCGACCCGGGCCGAATCATCGGTCCGGGTCGAGCTGTCGGCGGCGGACGTACGCGCGCGTACCGTGGACTCGGTACTGTTGAAGTCTCCGAGACCTCTCCTGGCGACCGCGCGAGCGGCTGCGCGCCGGGCCGGTTCCGGAGCGCGCCACCTTCACCATCTCCAGGAAAGAAGCAGCCACCGTGTCTGAGTCCCCCCTGTACGACGCCGACGAGACCGTCCGCGAGGCGGATGTCGCCGCCGAGCTGGACGCGGCCGAGCTGGCTGTCGACGCAGAGTCCGCCGAGCAGGTCGTCGACGCCGTGGACAGCGACGAGGACGAGGTCGAGGCGTACGACGAGGCCGAGGCCGGCGAGCCCGCCGAGGAGGCCGCGCTGCACGTGGAGGTCGACGAGGAGCTCGCCGCCGAGGAGTCGGTGGACGAGGAGCCGGCCGAGGACGAGGACGCCGAGGCCGTCGAGGCGGAGGACGCCGAGGAGGAGGCCGAGGTCGAGGTCGACCCGGTCGCCAAGTTCCGCGAGGACCTGCGCTTCATGCCGGGCGAGTGGTACGTGATCCACACCTACGCGGGCTACGAGAACCGGGTCAAGCAGAACCTGGAGCAGCGCGCCGTCTCGCTGAACGTCGAGGAGTACATCTTCCAGGCCGAGGTGCCGCAGGAGGAGGTCGTCCAGATCAAGAACGGCGACCGCAAGACCATCCGGCAGAACAAGCTCCCCGGCTACGTCCTGGTCCGCATGGACCTCACCCCGGAGTCCTGGGGCGTCGTGCGCAACACCCCCGGTGTCACCGGCTTCGTGGGCAACGCCTACGACCCGTACCCGCTGACCCTGGACGAGGTCGTCAAGATGCTCGCCCCGGACGTCGAGCGCCAGGCGGCCAAGGAGGCCGGCAAGCCCTCCCCGGTCAAGCCGAGCGAGATCCAGGTCCTGGACTTCGAGGTCGGCGACTCGGTCACCGTCACCGACGGCCCGTTCGCGACCCTCCAGGCGACCATCAACGAGATCAACCCCGACTCGAAGAAGGTCAAGGGCCTGGTCGAGATCTTCGGCCGGGAGACCCCGGTCGAGCTCTCCTTCGACCAGATCCAGAAGAACTAGTCACACGGTCTTCGGATTCGGGGCGGGGGCCGACGGCCCCCGCCCCGAATCCGTTTTGGTCCAGCGGCGCGGACGCGTTAGCCTGGCCTGATGTGTGTGCTGGCGACCGGGTGTCGCCCCGCGTCCGCACGCACCAGCAATCACCTCTCGGAAGGACCCGGAGAGACATGCCTCCCAAGAAGAAGAAGATCACGGGGCTTATCAAGCTCCAGATCAACGCCGGTGCGGCCAACCCGGCGCCGCCGGTCGGCCCCGCGCTGGGCCAGCACGGCGTCAACATCATGGAGTTCTGCAAGGCCTACAACGCTGCGACCGAGTCGCAGCGCGGCATGATCGTGCCGGTGGAGATCACGGTCTACGACGACCGTTCCTTCACCTTCATCACGAAGACGCCGCCGGCCGCGCGCCTCATCCTGAAGGCCGCCGGTATCGACAAGGGCTCCAGCGAGCCGCACAAGACCAAGGTCGCCAAGCTCACCAGCGCCCAGGTCCGCGACATCGCCACCACCAAGATGCCCGACCTGAACGCCAACGACCTGGACGCGGCGGAGAAGATCATCGCCGGCACCGCCCGGTCGATGGGCATCACCGTCGAGGGCTGATCAAGCCCCCCGTCCCGTCAGGGGCAAACCGGCTCAGCCGTCCCTGTGGTAGGGCCTGCGCAGGCCCGTCGAATACCACAACTCCAATCACCATTCAGGAGCAGCAGTGAAGCGCAGCAAGGCTCTGAAGGCCGCGGACGCCCAGGTCGACCGCGACCGCCTCTACGCCCCCCTCGAGGCCGTCCGCCTCGCCAAGGCGACCAGCACCACCAAGTTCGACGGCACCGTCGAGGTCGCCATGCGTCTGGGCGTCGACCCGCGCAAGGCCGACCAGATGGTCCGCAGCACCGTGATCCTCCCGCACGGCACCGGTAAGACCGCTCGGGTCCTGGTCTTCGCGACCGGCGAGCGTGCCGAGGCCGCGCGTGCTGCGGGTGCCGACATCGTCGGCTCCGACGAGCTCATCGACGAGGTCGCCAAGGGCCGCCTCGACTTCGACGCCGTCGTCGCCACCCCGGACCTCATGGGCAAGGTCGGCCGCCTGGGCCGCGTGCTCGGTCCCCGTGGCCTGATGCCGAACCCGAAGACCGGCACCGTGACCCCGGACACCGCCAAGGCAGTGAACGAGATCAAGGGCGGCAAGATCGAGTTCCGCGTCGACAAGCACTCGAACCTGCACTTCATCATCGGTAAGGCCTCCTTCACCGACGAGCAGCTGGTCGAGAACTACGCCGCCGCGCTGGACGAGGTGCTCCGCGCCAAGCCGTCCGCCGCCAAGGGCCGCTACATCAAGAAGACCGCGTTCTCGACCACCATGGGCCCCGGCATCCTGGTGGACCCGAACCGCACCCGCAACCTCCTCGTCGAGGAGGACCCGGCCGCGGTCTGAGCCCCAGTGCTCTAGAGCAGTCCGTACGACGGGCCCGCACCCCCTTCACCGGGGGTGCGGGCCCGTCGTCGTTCCTGCGGTGCGGCCGGGCAGCGGCGCGGCCGGGTGGTGGGGCCCGGCGGGGCGGCGGCGGAAACGGTTGCGGGATCGGGACACGGGTGAAGGGGAACGGTTGAGCGAGTCGTCGTACGCTCTGCCGGTCAGATCATGTGGAGAACCTGTGACCGCCGGAGTGTGCCGTGCCGCCCGCCCTTCGCCCCGCCGCGCTCGCGGCGGCCCTGCTGCTGCTCGGCACCACCACCGCCTGCAGCGTGCTGGCCGCCCCGAGCACCCGCGTCCCCGGTGAGCCGGCGCCGATCCCGCCCAAGCAGGTGGTGCTCGCGGCCGCCCAGGCCCTGGACGACGCCGGCGGCGCCCGGGTCGACCTGCTGCGGGAGGGCCCGGACGGCCGGCGCAGCGCGAGCGGCAGCCTGGTCTGGGGCGACCGGGACGAGGTCACGCTGGCCGTCACCGACGAGCTGGGCACCGGGCAGCTGTCCCTCCGGGACGGCGCGCTCGACCTCACGTACCAGGGCGGCGCGGCCAGGCACGCCGAGCGCGCCACCGCGGAGTCGATCGACCCGGCGGCCGGCAACGGCTCCAGCGGCTACGCGGGCGGCTGGATGACCGCGCTGGTCACCAACCCGGGCAGCCGGGCGTACGCGATCGCCCAGGCCGACCGGCTCGGCTCGCTCGGCGCCGAGCAGCTCGCCGGGACGACCGTCGCGCACTACCGGGGCTCCGCCCCGGTGGCCGACTACTTCGGCGCGGACCGGGAGTTGGACCCGCAGCAGCTCGCCGCGGTGGTCGGCTGGTACCGGCAGCGCGGGGTCGGCGAGATCGGGTACGACGTCTGGGTCGGGCCCGGCCCGCGGCTGATGAAGCTCCGTGAGACGGCCCGGGGGAGCGCCGGGACCACCGTGACCACGACGGACGTCATCGCGCCCGGGGCGGGGGAGACGACCCCGGCCGCGACCGGCTGACGGGAGGGGATATCCGGTGCGGGTCGGCCCTGGCGATCCGTTAGAGTCCGGCTGAGAAGAAGCCGATGATCGGCTCTTCCGAGGAACTTACGGGGGGTACTTCCATGCGCGCTGTCCGTCTCGCGGCCACCGTCGCGACCGCCGCCGTCCTGCTGGCCGGCGCCACCGCCTGCGGCAGCAAGGGCGGCGACACCAAGAGCGCCGCCGACAGCACGGGCGCCACCGGCGGCAAGGACGCCGCCGCGGCCGCGGCCGGACTCGCCGCCGACCCGAAGGCCGCGCTCGCCGCCTCCGCCCTGGTGATGCAGAAGGCCGGCAACGGCAAGGTCGCCATGACCTCCCCGGACGCCTCCAGCCCGGGCGGCAGCGGCAGCGCCGACTGGAAGGACCCGGGCAAGGTCTCCGTGGACGTGTCCAGCGACATGGACGGCAAGAAGCTCAGGATCCGGGCGATCGGGGCCGACACCTACATCGGCGGCGACGACACCACGGCCGCCGCCCTCCAGGGGAAGCACTGGGTCAAGGTGCCCGCCACGGAGGAGATGGGCAGCGCCTTCGTGGTGATGGGCCAGATGGTCAACCCGGTCTCCCAGCTCACCATCGCGGCCGCGAGCGGCAAGCTCAGCAAGGTCGGCCAGGAGGCCGTGGACGGCGTCCAGACCACCCACCTGCGGGCCGTCGAGGACACCGCCACCCTGGTGGCCGGGATGACCTCGCTCACCGCGGAGCAGCGCCAGTCCGTCCAGAAGACGCTGGAGCAGGACGGCAAGACCCTCACCATCGACTTCTGGCTGAACGACAAGCAGGAGCTGGTGAAGTACCAGGAGTACGGCGACACCAACGGCCAGTCCAAGGCCGTCACCGTCAAGTACTCCGACCTCGGCAAGGCCGAGAAGATCGAGGCGCCCGCCGCCGGCGACCTCGGCGCCCAGGCCGACCTGCTCAAGCTGTTCGGCTGATCCGGCCGGACACCCGGGCCGGACACCGCACCAAACACCGGCTACCACCCCGGGCGCGTCGCGCGCCCGGGGGTTCTCGAGGGGGGAACACCATGGCTGGAACCCGGAAGGCCGCCGTCGCCGTCGTCCTCGCCGCTCTGGCGCTGACCGCGACCGCCTGCAACGACAACGGCTCCGACGGCGGGAACGCCGCCCCGGCGGCCCCGACCACGGCCGCCGCCGCGACGACCGCCGCCACCCAGGCCGCCCCGCCGGTCAAGGTGAGCCCGGCGGTCTTCCTGGAGCAGGTCACCAAGAAGACCGGCGCGGCCAAGTCGGCCAAGGTCACCGAGGAGATCTCGGTCGGCCAGGTCACCATGAAGGGCCAGGGGGCACTGGGCTGGTCCGACGGCCTGGAGGCCGACCTGACCATGGACCTCACCGGCTCCCCGATGGCCAAGGCGCTGGAGCCGATCACCGGCGGGCCGAAGGTGCACTACCTGTACACCGCGGACGCGATGTACATGGGTCTGGGCGGCCAGATGGTCCAGGGCGGCGGCCCGCGCTGGCTGCGCTACAGCAAGGAGGAGATGTCCAAGCTCTCCGGGGGCTCGACCGACCAGCTCCAGAGCGCGGACCCGGTCCAGGGCGTCCGGACGCTGATCGCCACCGGCAAGGTCACCGAGGTCGGCCAGGAGACGGTGGACGGCAAGGCCGCCACCCACTACTCCGGGGAGCTCGCCGTCGCCGACCTGGTCAAGGCGACCGGCCGGGGCGTGACCCAGGAGCAGGCCGACCGGCTCAAGCAGAACCTGGACAAGGCCGGCGTCGCCAGTGAGCAGGTCGACGTCTGGGTCGACGCCGACCAGCTGGTGGTCAAGCGGACCGAGCGGGCCGACACCAAGAACGGACCGGTGAACATCGCCGTGACCTACTCGGACTACGGCACGCCGGTCGTCGCCGCCACCCCGGGGGACTTCATCACCCTCGCCGACCTGGCGAAGGCCGGCGGCACTCCCGCCGGCAGCTGACGCCGGCCCCCGACCCGGCCGATCAGGTGGACGGGGCGGGGGCTGCCACCGGCCGGACCCGGTCCGGGTGGCAAGGTGGGCCCGGTGAGAGAGGAACGGACGATGGCGCGACGGCAGCGACTGGCGGCGGTGGCCGTCGTCGCCGTGCTCGCGAGCGGCCTGACCGGCTGCGGCGGCGGGGACGCGCCCGCCACACCCTCGGCCGGCGCCAGCGCGAGCACCGCCGCCGCGACCGCCGCCACCCCGACCGGGCCGGCCAAGCCGACCGACCGCTCCCCGCACGGCGTGCTGCTCTCCGCCCAGCTGGCCATGCAGACCGCCCGCCGGGCCAAGGTCGGCTACCGGCTGGGCGCGGACGCCGGCTCCGGCTCGCTGTTCTGGGCGCCCAAGACGGCGGCCCAGCTCAAGCGCTCCACCCCGGGTGACGCCGAGCAGCTGATCGTCGTGGACACCGTCGGCTACCAGGGCGGCGACGCCGCCACCGCAGCCAGGAACGGCGGCAGGCACTGGGAGCGCTTCTCCGTCCCGACCGACCCGGACGGGCACAAGGCGGTCCCGTACGCGGGGCTGCTGGACCTGCTGAACCCGGTCGAGGCACTGGCCGCGGCCACCGCCGACGGGGTGGAGCCGGCCTTCGTCGGCGAGGAGAAGTTCGAGGACTCCACCGTCGAGCACTACCGGGTGACCACCACCGCCGAGAAGTACGCGGCGGCCCAGACCCAGCTGACACAGGCCCGCCGGGACGGCCTGCGGGCCGCACTGGCCCCCGGCGGCTCGCTCGAACTCACCCTGGACCTCTGGCTGAACGACAAGGACCAACTGGTCCGGCTGCAGCGCACCGGGAACGGGGACAGCGGCCGGGCGGACGACTCGGTGATCTACTCCGACCCGGCCGGCGCGCTGCTCTCGGCCCAGGCCCCGGCCGAGACGGACACCGTGGACACCGGCGTCCGGACGGTCTCCCCGCTGGCCCGCTGAGCCCGCCGGGGCCCGTTCCGGTTCACCCGTCCGAGGGCGATTTGCGTCGTCCGGACGAGTCCGGTTACTGTTGCCGAAGCCAAAGACCGCTGGTTGTCGCCGCCCCCGTCAGGGAGTCGGTGGCCGAAGGATCTGCGCTTCGTCGCAGGCAGCCCGCGCAGGTGTGTCTGGAGCTTCGACTTCCGGGTCCCGCGTTCGCGCTGGTGCCCGTCGAGGTCGCTACGAGCCCCGTGCGCCTGCGCACCGGGGCTCATTGCATTTTCTGCAAGGGCTTTCCTTCCGTCCGGCCGGTTCGAGGTGTGAATGGTCGACTTTCGCGGTCGGCCGGACTTCGACATCACGGAAGGAGGCGTAAGCCTATGGCCAGGCCCGACAAGGCTGCCGCCGTCGCCGAGATCACGGACAAGTTCCGTGGCTCCTCCGCGGCGCTGCTGACCGAGTACCGCGGTCTCTCGGTGAAGCAGGTCAAGACCCTGCGTCGCTCGCTCGGCGACAACGCCGAGTACGCCGTGGTGAAGAACACGCTGACCAAGATCGCGGCCAATGAGGCCGGGATCTCCGAGCTCGACGACCTGTTCAACGGTCCGACGGCTGTCGCCTTCGTCACCGGTGACCCGGTGGAGTCGGCGAAGGCTCTGCGTGACTTCGCCAAGGAGAACCCCGCTCTCATCATCAAGGGCGGTGTCCTTGACGGTAAGGCGCTGTCCGCCGATGAGATCAAGAAGCTCGCGGACCTCGAGTCCCGCGAGGTGCTGCTCGCCAAGCTGGCGGGTGCCCTGAAGGCCAAGCAGTCCCAGGCTGCCGCGCTCTTCCAGGCCCTGCCGTCGAAGCTCGTCCGCACTGTGGACGCGCTGCGCGACAAGGTCGAGCAGGGCGGTGCCGGTACGCCGGCTCCCGCCGCCGAGGACGCCGCCGCCGAGTAATCGGCAGGCTCACGCCTCGCTGCGGGCCCGTGCCCGCCCAACCCGTACATCCGGCACCACCTGCCGATTTAGTGGAAGGACGCCATCATGGCGAAGCTGTCCCAGGACGAGCTGCTCGCGCAGTTCGAGGAGCTCACCCTCATCGAGCTCGCCGCCTTCGTGAAGGCCTTCGAGGACAAGTTCGACGTCACCGCCGCCGCTCCGGTCGCCGTTGCCGGCATCGCCGGCCCGGGCGCCGTGGCCGAGGCCGTTGAGGAGCAGGACGAGTTCGACGTCATCCTCGACGGCGCCGGTGACAAGAAGATCCAGGTCATCAAGGAGGTGCGCACCCTGACCTCCCTCGGCCTGAAGGAGGCCAAGGACCTCGTTGACACCGCTGGTGCCAAGGTCCTGGAGAAGGTTGCCAAGGACGTTGCCGAGAAGGCCAAGGCCGCCCTCGAGGGTGCCGGCGCCAAGGTCACCGTCAAGTGACTTCTCGCCCCCTCTGAGGGGGCCTGAGGCCGGGCCGATCACCCTTGCGGGTGGTCGGCCCGGTCTTTTGTGTTTCCGGGCCCGCCCGCCCTCCCCGCCGCCCGCGGCCGGCCGGCCACCGGTGTGGCCGATCGCGCACTCGGTACTGTCGGCGACGAGGAGTATGGTGATCACCGTCATCGACGGTGGCCCCGACCACGGCTTCTGTAACGCCGGAGGGGTTCGGACCGATGAACGGGTCGAGGCCCGCCCCGCCGGCGGGCCCTTGACGAACCTGGCGAGGCGCGCGATTCTCAAGGCGCGAGTCCGCCCGGTTGGTTCGCCGCTGGATGCATAACCAGCGGCCCGGGCGGGAAATGACTCCACGTGAGTTAGAGCAGTACCCGGTGGGCGCCCGCGCCCCCGGCTACCGGGAGGAGTCTCCGATTCGGTTTCCGAATCAGAGCTGGACAGCAGTGTGGCCTTTGGCTACACTGTCCCTTTGCGCTGCCTGTTAGCTGCTCCGTGACTCGTCGCCCGGAGTTTGCGTTGCCCTGAAGGGGTCTGGCACCGCCTCCGCAAAGCGGCTCTGACCTGGGGTTTCGACCCCGGCGGAGGCCAGCTGCGAGGGAGGCGGAATCCAGGCTCCAGCAGGCCCGGCTGGTACGCGCGTAGTGAGCTCCGAGCCCTCGGAAGGACCCCCCTCTTGGCCGCGCCGCGCAACGCCTCGAACAATTCCGCCGCATCCACCGCCCCGCTCCGCGTCTCGTTCGCGAAGATCAAGGAGCCCCTCGAGGTCCCGAACCTCCTGGCCCTGCAGACCGAGAGCTTTGACTGGCTGCTCGGCAACGCGGCCTGGAAGTCCCGGGTCGAGCAGGCGTTGGAGTCTGGTCAGGACGTCCCCACCAAGTCCGGTCTGGAGGAGATCTTCGAGGAGATCTCGCCGATCGAGGACTTCAGCGGGTCGATGTCCCTGACCTTCCGCGACCACCGTTTCGAGCCGCCGAAGAACTCCATTGACGAGTGCAAGGACCGCGACTTCACGTACGCGGCCCCGCTCTTCGTCACGGCCGAGTTCACCAACAACGAGACCGGTGAGATCAAGTCTCAGACGGTCTTCATGGGCGATTTCCCGCTCATGACCCACAAGGGCACGTTCGTGATCAACGGCACCGAGCGTGTCGTCGTGTCGCAGCTCGTCCGCTCCCCGGGCGTGTACTTCGACTCCACCCTGGACAAGGTGTCCGACAAGGACATCTACTCCTGCAAGGTCATCCCCTCGCGTGGTGCCTGGCTCGAGATGGAGATCGACAAGCGCGACATGGTCGGCGTCCGCATCGACCGCAAGCGCAAGCAGTCCGTCACCGTGCTGCTCAAGGCTCTCGGCTGGACCAACGAGATGATTCTCGAGGAGTTCGGCGAGTACGAGTCGATGCGCAACACCCTGGAGAAGGACCACACCCAGGGCCAGGACGACGCGCTGCTGGACATCTACCGCAAGCTGCGTCCGGGCGAGCCGCCGACGCGCGAGGCCGCGCAGACGCTTCTGGAGAACCTGTACTTCAACCCGAAGCGCTACGACCTGGCCAAGGTCGGTCGTTACAAGCTGAACAGGAAGCTGGGCAACGCCGAGTCGCTGGACTCCGGTGTGCTCACCGAGCCCGACATCATCGGTGCGATCAAGTACCTGGTGAAGCTGCACGCGGGCGAGACCGAGTGGCGTGACGAGACCGGCCGCGACATCGTGGTCGAGGTCGACGACATCGACCACTTCGGCAACCGCCGCCTGCGCAACGTCGGCGAGCTCATCCAGAACCAGGTCCGTACGGGTCTCGCCCGTATGGAGCGCGTCGTGCGCGAGCGCATGACCACTCAGGACGTCGAGGCGATCACGCCGCAGACCCTGATCAACATCCGGCCGGTCGTCGCCTCCATCAAGGAGTTCTTCGGCACCAGCCAGCTGTCGCAGTTCATGGACCAGACGAACCCGCTGTCGGGCCTGACCCACAAGCGTCGTCTGTCCGCCCTCGGTCCCGGTGGTCTCTCCCGTGAGCGCGCCGGCTTCGAGGTCCGTGACGTGCACCCCTCGCACTACGGCCGCATGTGTCCGATCGAGACCCCGGAAGGCCCGAACATCGGTCTGATCGGGTCGCTGGCCTCGTACGGCCGGGTCAACGCCTTCGGCTTCATCGAGACCCCGTACCGCAAGGTCGTCGACGGTGTCGTCACCGAGAAGGTGGACTACCTCACCGCCGACGAGGAGGACCGCTACGTCATCGCCCAGGCGAACGCCCCGCTGACCGCGGACCTGCACTTCGCCGAGCCCCGTGTCCTGGTCCGTCGCCGCGGCGGCGAGATCGACTACATCCCGGGCTCCGAGATCGACTACATGGACGTCTCGCCGCGCCAGATGGTGTCGGTCGCGACCGCCATGATCCCGTTCCTCGAGCACGACGACGCCAACCGCGCGCTCATGGGCTCGAACATGATGCGCCAGGCGGTGCCGCTGCTGAAGAGCGAGGCCCCGCTGGTCGGCACCGGCATGGAGTACCGCTGCGCCGTCGACGCCGCCGACGTCATCACCGCCGAGAAGTCCGGCGTGGTGCAGGAGGTCTCGGCCGACTACGTCACCGTGGCGAACGACGACGGCACGTACACCACGTACCGCGCCGCCAAGTTCACCCGCTCCAACCAGGGCACCGCCTTCAACCAGAAGGTGCTCGTGGACGAGGGCGCCCGGGTCGAGGTCAACCAGGTGCTGGCCGACGGCCCGTGCACCGACGAGGGCGAGATGGCCCTCGGCAAGAACCTGCTCGTGGCGTTCATGTCGTGGGAGGGTCACAACTACGAGGACGCGATCATCCTGTCGCAGCGCCTCGTGCAGGACGACGTCCTCTCCTCGATCCACATCGAGGAGCACGAGGTCGACGCCCGTGACACCAAGCTCGGCCCCGAGGAGATCACCCGGGACATCCCGAACGTCTCCGAGGAGGTCCTCGCGGACCTGGACGAGCGCGGCATCATCCGGATCGGCGCCGACGTCGTCACCGGTGACATCCTCGTCGGCAAGGTCACCCCGAAGGGTGAGACCGAGCTGACCCCCGAGGAGCGCCTGCTCCGCGCGATCTTCGGCGAGAAGGCCCGTGAGGTCCGCGACACCTCGCTCAAGGTCCCGCACGGTGAGTCCGGCAAGGTCATCGGCGTCCGCGTCTTCGACCGCGAAGAGGGCGACGAGCTGCCCCCGGGCGTCAACCAGCTGGTCCGCGTCTACGTGGCCCAGAAGCGCAAGATCACCAACGGTGACAAGCTCGCCGGCCGTCACGGCAACAAGGGTGTCATCTCCAAGATCCTTCCGGTCGAGGACATGCCCTTCCTCGAGGACGGCACCCCGGTCGACATCATCCTCAACCCGCTGGGTGTCCCGTCCCGAATGAACCCGGGACAGGTCCTGGAGATCCACCTCGGGTGGCTCGCCAAGCAGGGCTGGGACGTCTCCGGCCTCGCCGACGAGTGGGCCCAGCGCCTCCAGGCGATCGGCGCCGACCAGGTCAGCGGTGGCACCAACCTCGCCACCCCGGTCTTCGACGGTGCCCGCGAGGACGAGATCACCGGTCTGCTGGACAACACCACCCTCACCCGTGACGGTGAGCGCCTGGTGAACTCCACCGGCAAGGCCCGCCTGTTCGACGGCCGCTCCGGCGAGCCGTTCCCGATGCCGGTCTCGGTCGGCTACATGTACATCCTCAAGCTGCACCACCTGGTCGACGACAAGCTGCACGCCCGTTCGACCGGTCCGTACTCGATGATCACCCAGCAGCCGCTCGGTGGTAAGGCGCAGTTCGGTGGTCAGCGCTTCGGTGAGATGGAGGTGTGGGCCCTCGAGGCGTACGGCGCCGCGTACGCCCTGCAGGAGCTGCTCACCATCAAGTCCGACGACGTGCTCGGCCGCGTGAAGGTCTACGAGGCCATCGTCAAGGGCGAGAACATCCCCGAGCCCGGCATTCCCGAGTCCTTCAAGGTTCTCATCAAGGAAATGCAGTCGCTCTGCCTCAACGTGGAGGTGCTGTCCTCGGACGGCCAGTCCATCGAGATGCGGGACTCCGACGAGGACGTCTTCCGCGCCGCCGAAGAGCTCGGCATCGACCTGTCCCGGCGCGAGCCGAGCAGCGTCGAAGAGGTCTGACGGAGGTCGGGCCGGCTCGCGCTTCTGAATCAAGCAGAGCGCGCAGCCGGCCCGCCCCCAGGCCCCCCTCAGACCACAGACAAACTCTCGAATCACGAAAGAGGGCTTGACGACCAGTGCTTGACGTCAACTTCTTCGACGAGCTCCGCATCGGCCTGGCCACCGCCGACGACATCCGCCAGTGGTCGCACGGCGAGGTCAAGAAGCCGGAGACCATCAACTACCGCACCCTGAAGCCCGAAAAGGACGGCCTCTTCTGCGAGAAGATCTTCGGCCCGACCCGGGACTGGGAGTGCTACTGCGGTAAGTACAAGCGCGTCCGCTTCAAGGGCATCATCTGTGAGCGCTGCGGCGTCGAGGTGACCCGCGCCAAGGTGCGCCGCGAGCGGATGGGCCACATCGAGCTGGCCGCCCCGGTCACCCACATCTGGTACTTCAAGGGCGTGCCGTCCCGCCTCGGCTACCTGCTCGACCTGGCGCCGAAGGACCTCGAGAAGGTCATCTACTTCGCCGCCTACATGATCACCTGGGTCGACGACGAGCGCCGCCAGCGCGACCTGCCGTCCCTGGAGGCGCACGTCTCGGTCGAGCGCCAGCAGATCGAGAACCGCCGCGACTCCGACCTCGAAGGCCGCGCCAAGAAGGCCGAGTCCGACCTCGCCGAGCTGGAGGCCGAGGGCGCCAAGGCCGACGTGCGCCGCAAGGTGCGCGAGGGCGCCGAGCGCGAGATGAAGCAGCTGCGCGACCGCGCGCAGCGCGAGCTCGACCGCCTCGACGAGGTGTGGGCCCGCTTCAAGAACCTCAAGGTCCAGGACCTGGAGGGCGACGAGCTGCTCTACCGCGAGCTGCGCGACCGCTTCGGCACCTACTTCTCCGGCTCGATGGGCGCCGCGGCCCTCAAGGACCGCCTGGAGACCTTCGACCTGGCGGAGGAGGCCGAGCGCCTCCGCGAGATCATCCGCACCGGCAAGGGCCAGAAGAAGACCCGTGCGCTCAAGCGCCTCAAGGTCGTCTCCGCGTTCCTGCAGACCAGCAACAAGCCCAACGGCATGGTGCTGGACTGCGTCCCGGTCATCCCGCCGGACCTGCGTCCGATGGTGCAGCTGGACGGTGGCCGCTTCGCGACCTCCGACCTGAACGACCTGTACCGCCGCGTGATCAACCGCAACAACCGCCTGAAGCGCCTGCTCGACCTCGGTGCCCCCGAGATCATCGTGAACAACGAGAAGCGCATGCTCCAGGAGGCCGTCGACGCGCTGTTCGACAACGGCCGCCGCGGCCGTCCGGTCACCGGTCCGGGCAACCGCCCGCTCAAGTCCCTGAGCGACATGCTCAAGGGCAAGCAGGGTCGTTTCCGTCAGAACCTGCTCGGCAAGCGAGTCGACTACTCGGCCCGTTCGGTCATCGTCGTCGGCCCGCAGCTCAAGCTGCACCAGTGCGGTCTGCCGAAGGCCATGGCGCTGGAGCTCTTCAAGCCGTTCGTGATGAAGCGCCTGGTCGACCTGAACCACGCGCAGAACATCAAGTCGGCCAAGCGCATGGTCGAGCGCGCCCGCCCGGTCGTGTGGGACGTGCTCGAAGAGGTCATCGCCGAGCACCCCGTCCTGCTGAACCGTGCGCCCACCCTGCACCGCCTCGGCATCCAGGCCTTCGAGCCGCAGCTGGTCGAGGGCAAGGCCATCCAGATCCACCCGCTCGTCTGCACCGCGTTCAACGCGGACTTCGACGGTGACCAGATGGCCGTCCACCTGCCGCTCTCCGCGGAGGCGCAGGCCGAGGCCCGCATCCTGATGCTGTCCTCGAACAACATCCTCAAGCCGGCCGACGGTCGCCCCGTCACCATGCCGACCCAGGACATGGTGCTCGGCCTGTTCTTCCTGACCTCGGACCGCGACAACGTGAAGGGCGCCGGCCGCACCTTCTCGTCGACCGCCGAGGCGATCATGGCCTTCGACGCCCGCGAGCTGGACGTCCAGGCCCCGATCGAGCTGCGCCTGGCCGCCGGCACCGTCCCGCCCCGTGGCTGGACCCCGCCGGTGGACGAGGAGGGCCAGTCGACCTGGTTCGACGGCGAGCCCTTCCGCCTCAGCACCACCCTGGGCCGCGCGCTCTTCAACGAGCTGCTGCCCGAGGACTACCCGTTCGTCGACTACGAGGTGGGCAAGAAGCAGCTCTCCGCGATCGTCAACGACCTGGCGGAGCGCTACCCCAAGGTCGTCGTCGCGGCGACCCTGGACAACCTCAAGGCGTCCGGTTTCCACTGGTCGACCCGCTCGGGCGTCACCGTCTCGATCTCCGACGTCGTCGTCCCGCCGAACAAGCCCCAGATCCTCGAGGGCTACGAGGCGAAGGCGGAGAAGGTCCAGCGTCAGTACGAGCGCGGCCTGATCACCAACGACGAGCGCAAGCAGGAGCTCATCGGCATCTGGACCCAGGCGACCAACGAGGTCGCCGAGGCCATGAACGAGAACTTCCCGAAGACGAACCCCATCTTCATGATGGTCGACTCGGGTGCTCGTGGAAACATGATGCAGATGCGCCAGATCGCCGGTATGCGTGGTCTGGTGTCCAACGCCAAGAACGAGACCATCCCGCGACCCATCAAGGCGTCGTTCCGTGAGGGTCTCACCGTGCTGGAGTACTTCATCTCCACCCACGGTGCCCGTAAGGGTCTGGCGGACACCGCCCTCCGTACCGCCGACTCCGGCTACCTCACCCGTCGTCTGGTCGACGTCTCCCAGGACGTCATCATTCGCGAGGAGGACTGCGGCACCGAGCGCGGCCTCAAGCTGTCGATCGGCTCCGTGGGCGCCGACGGCGTGCTGCGCAAGGCCGACGACGTCGAGACCAGCGTGTACGCCCGCATGCTCGCCGAGGACATCACCGTCGACGGCAAGCTGCTCGCCACCGCCAACACCGACCTCGGTGACGTGCTGATGGACGAGCTGATCCGCCACGGCGTGTCCGAGGTCAAGGTCCGCTCGATCCTCACCTGTGAGTCGGCCGTCGGCACCTGTGCCTTCTGCTACGGCCGTTCGCTGGCCACCGGCAAGCTGGTCGACATCGGTGAGGCGGTCGGCATCATCGCCGCCCAGTCCATCGGTGAGCCCGGCACCCAGCTGACCATGCGTACCTTCCACACCGGTGGTGTGGCCGGTGACGACATCACCCAGGGTCTGCCGCGTGTCGTCGAGCTCTTCGAGGCCCGCACCCCCAAGGGTGTGGCCCCGATCTCCGAGGCCACCGGCCGCGCGCGGATCGAGGACACCGAGAAGACCCGCAAGATCGTCATCACGCCGGACGACGGCACCGACGAGATCGCCTACCCGGTCTCGAAGCGTGTCAAGCTGCTGGTCAGCGAGGGCGAGGCGGTCGAGGTCGGCCAGAAGCTGACCATGGGTGCCACCAACCCGCACGACGTCCTGCGCATCATGGGCCAGCGCGCCGTCCAGATCCACCTGGTCGCCGAAGTCCAGAAGGTCTACAACTCGCAGGGCGTGTCGATCCACGACAAGCACATCGAGATCATCATCCGGCAGATGCTCCGCCGCGTGACGATCATCGAGTCGGGCGACGCCGAGCTGCTCCCGGGCGAGCTCGTCGAGCGCGGCCGCTTCGAGACCGAGAACCGTCGCGTGGTCTCCGAGGGCGGTCACCCCGCCTCCGGCCGTCCGCAGCTGATGGGTATCACCAAGGCCTCGCTGGCCACCGAGTCCTGGCTGTCGGCCGCCTCCTTCCAGGAGACGACCCGGGTCCTCACCGACGCGGCGATCCACGCCAAGTCGGACCCGCTGCTGGGCCTCAAGGAGAACGTCATCCTCGGTAAGCTCATCCCGGCCGGTACGGGTCTGCCCCGCTACCGCAACATCCGGGTCGAGCCGACCGAGGAGGCCAAGGCCGCCATGTACTCGGCCGTCGGCTACGACGACTACGACCTGTCGCCCTTCGGCGCCGGCTCCGGCCAGGCGGTTCCGCTGGACGACTACGACTACGGCCCGTACACCGGCTGAGTCGAGCGTCACTGATCGCAGGGCGGTCACCCCTCACGGGGTGGCCGCCCTGCGGCGTTTCCGGCGGGTGCTCCTGGCCGGTGCTTCCCGGGCGCTACCGGGCCGGGGTGGCTGCGGCCGCGCGCCAGTCCTCCAACCGGCGGATCCGGGTGTGGGTGTCCGGGTGGCTGGACAGCAGCCGCCGGCCCAGGCCCGGGCGGACGGCCCGGCCCCCGTTCTCCCGCGCGGCGGCCGCCAGGGCCTCCTCCTCGTCCCGCAGGAAGCCGTGGAAGACCTCGATCATGGCGTCGGCGAAACCGAGTTCGGCGGCCTGGACGTCCGCCCTCAGCTCGGAGCGGCGGCCGACCGCGGCCAGCAGGTACGGCGTGACCAGGACCAGCAGCAGCGGCGGGAAGGAGAGCGCCACGGCCACCACCAGGACCACCGAGACCAGCCCGACCACCAGGGCGCCGAGCAGCGAGAACACCGAGGCGATCCGGAACGCCACGACCGCCGCGATCCGGAAGACCGCCCAGGCGATCCGGGCCGGCATCGAGTACCAGTAGCCGAGCAGGGTCGCCCAGGCGTGGCCGCCGCGGTGGTGGCCGAGCTCGTGGGCGAGCACGGCGGCCAGCTGGGCGTCGGGGAGGGTCTCCAGCGCGTACCGGGTGACCCCGACGATGTGGCCGGCGGCCGCGGTGGCGTTGACGGCCTTGTGGTCCTCGATCCACAGGTCGTACGTCTCCGGGTTCACCCCCGCCTTGGCGGTCACCTGGTGCCAGATCGGCTCCAGCCTGGTCAGCTCGGAGTGCAGCGCCGGACGCATCCGGAACAGGTAGCGGGCGAGCACCTTCTCGGTCGGGCGGTGGAACACCAGCGCGCCGGAGGCGATCCAGAGGCCGATCAGCACCAGGTTGAGCGGCTCGGGGAGGAGCAGCGAGACCAGCGTGACGACCAGCAGGCTGCACAGGAAGTGCGGCAGCTGGAGCAGCAGTTGGCCGACCGCGGTGGCGTCGGCGCCGCGCTGGCGGGCCGCCAGGTGGACCCGGCCGGTGTGCGGGTCGATGTCGACGGTGGGGTCGAGGACCGGCGGCCGGGGCGGGGCGGGCGGCGGGGCGAAGCCCTGGGCGGGGATGCGCGGGGGGTGCTGGGGCTGCTGCTGGGGCTGGGGCTGGGGCGGGGGAGCGTACTGGGGCGGGACGGCGGTGGGGTACTGCGGCGGGGCGGGGGGCTGCGGGGCCGGCGCGGGGTACGGGGGCGGCGGCGGGGGAGCGGCGGTCGGGTAGGCGGGCGGCTGCGCCGTCGGGTACTGCGGGGCGGCCGTGGGGTACTGGGGCGGGACGGTCGGGTACTGCGGCGGGGCGGCCGTCGGGTACGGCGGCGGTGTGGCGTCCGGGTAGGTCGGTTCGGTCATGGCGGGGTCCTCGGGGACGGGACGCGCGCACGGCGGCGTCCGTACGGTGACGGGTTGGGCAGGACGGTGCTGGGCGGTGCTGGGCGGGGCAGGCCGGTCAGCCCAGGAACAGGGCGGTGACCAGCGGGAACAGGCCGGCGCCGAAGGCGAGGATGCCGACCCGGACCCAGGAGTGCTTCCGCGCGGCGATCAGGCTGTTCTCCGCGAGCGCGGCCCGGACGGCCTCCGCGGCCAGCCGCTCGGTGTCGGCCAGGGCGTCGGTGAGCAGCCCCCGTTCGGCGGCCAGCCGGATGTCCCCGAAGTAGCCGAGCGGGCGGCCTGGGCGCCAGGTGCTGCGCCGGAAGCGGGGCAGCACCGCGAGCAGCAGCGAGACCAGGGAGACGGCGATGCCCAGGCCGCCGAGGGCCAGCAACGCCTTCGCCGCGCCGGAGAGCTGCTGCGGCGCCCAGCCGGTGCTGGTGAGCAGGCCGCCGAGCACTCCGACGATCACGCCGAGGGCGGCGACCAGGACGGCCGCCTTGCTGTCCGCGCGGGCGATCTCGGTGCGCAGCTCGGCGAGCAGGGCGGTACCCGGCGGCGGGGGCACCGGGGCGGTACCGGCGGGGGCGGACACGGCGGGACTCCTCGGGTTCACTGCGGCAACGGCGGGTTCGGGCCCTTGTCGAGCCGGGGCGTGCCCGGGCCCGCTGGGCGGTGGCGCAGGATCGCTTCGAGCGCGGCCTTCGCCTCCTGGCGCGGGCCCTCCAGCTCGAACTCCTCCAGGCCGTTCTGGTCGAGCAGCCGCTGGATCACCTGGAGCTGGCCCTGGACCAGCTCCTGCTGCTCGTCCTTCAAGTACGTGAGGGCGGCTTTCAGGTCCTCGGGGTGAGCGGCCACCTGGAGGGCCCAGGCGGTCACCCCGCCCTGCTCCAGGTGGTACTGGTAGAACTTCGCCTTCGCGGCGAGGACCTCGTTGGACTCCTGGACCTGCCGGAGGGCGTGCGGGTGGGCCTGGGTGTCGAAGTGGTAGCCGCGCAGCCGCTCCTTCTGCTCGCGGGCGGCCTGGTCGATGTCCAACTGGACGGTGCAGCGCACCCGCAGGCCCTCGGCCTCGGCGACCGGGAAGCCGTCCAGCTCCTCCTGGACGGCGGACTCGGCCTCGCCGCTCCGGTCGGTGGAGAGGTGGCGGGTGACCGCCCGCATCCGCTGCCGGATCCGCGGGACCAGCAGCGCGGGGACGTCGCGGATCCGGCTCGCCACGACCAGCTCCGCGGCCGACACCTGCCAGTCGATCTCCACCACGGCCTCGAAGGCCCCGACGTCGTCCCGGCCGGGCAGCCGCTCCTCGGCCCGCAGGTGGTGCAGGCCGAGGTCGACCTCGTACGCGGCCTGGTAGTTGCGGCCCACCAGGTCGCTGAACCCCGGGCGGTGCGGGGGCAGGTAGACCTGGTGCTCCCCGGACGGGGTGGTCAGGACGAGGGCGGAGTCGGCCCGGGCGGCCGGGCGCTTGGGCAGGCCGAGCGCGCGGCCCAGCGGGTGGACCGTCAGGACCGGGTCGGTCAGGTCTCCGTGGGGGAGGTCGGGGCGGTGTCGTGCCGACATGCGCGGGTGCTCCAGGATCGGGACGGGTCGGACGGTGCTGTGTCAGTTGCCGGGTAGCGCCGCGGTCGCCGGGCCGTCGGCGCGTACGGTGCGGACCAGGTGGTCGAGCCGCCGGCGGTCGCGCTCGGTGACGGCCAGGTCGTCGAAGAGTTCGGTGAGCCGGGCGGTGGTGCCGGGCTGGTCGGCGGCGCCGACCAGCCAGCCGCGCAGCACCCCCAGGGCGGCGTCGCGGTAGTGCGGGTCCTCCAGGGCCGTGCGCCACAGGGCGACCAGCAGCGCTCGGACCGGCGCGGGCTCCTCGGGCGCGGGCAGCACGGTGACGCTGCGCACACCTCCCGGCTCGGGTCGCGGGCTCCGGGCGTACCAGTCGAGCAGCAGCGGCCGGCCCACGGCGGTGTCCTCGGTGCGCTGCGCGGCGGTCAGGAAGGCGGCCAGGGCCAGCTGGCGCAGGGCGGCCGGGCCGGAGAGCCAGCGGACCAGGGTGCGCAGGGTCAGCTCGGCCTCGGCGGAGAGCAGCATCAGCTCGGCCGCTTCGAGCAGCCCGAGCGCCTGGTGGCGGTCGGGCTGCTCCGACGGCCGCGCGCCGGGCCGGAACCCGGCGGTCAGCTGGTCGAGCTCGCCGGCGGTCAGCCGCTCGGCGGCCAGGGCGAAGGCCTCCAGGGCCTGGGCGGGCAGCAGCGGGCCGAGCAGGGCGTAGCAGCGGATGGCCGTCCAGCGGCGGCGGGCGTTGTCGTCGCCGGCCCAGCCGCGCAGGATGCGGGGCACGGCCGCGGTGCCCGCGTGGTAGGCGAGGGCGAGGCTGTTGGCGGCCTGGAGGCAGAGCCGGAAGTCCTTGGCGCCGGACCAGGGACCGAGCAGCCCGCTCATGGCGGCGGAGAGGTCGACGGAGGCCAGCAGGGCGGTGGTGGAGGCCACCCGGGTGCGGACCAGGGCGCGGGAGTCGGTGGCCAGGGCGTTCAGCCAGCCGGTGATCGCGGGGCGGGCGGAGGGGTGGCTCGTCCAGACCTCGCGCAGCAGGGTGGGGGAGGTACGGGGGTCCAGGAAGGAGGCCATCCGCTGGGGGACCGGGCCCCAGGGGGTCTGCTCGGACTCCTCGGTGAGCTCGGCCCGGGCGAGGGCCATCCGGTCCTCGACCGAGCTGCCGAACGGCGGGATGCCGTCCGGGCGGCCGGGGGTGCGGATGGTCTCCAGGCGGCGGAACAGCTTGTCGGCGCACTCGGCGGCGAGGGTGTAGGGGGCGTGGTCGAAGACGGCCAGGGAGATCAGGAAGGCCTTGTCGTGGAGGGGGAGTCCGTCGTCCCCGAACCAGCGGCCGACCTTCTCCTGGACCGCGCCCCGACCGAAGTCGGCGAGGTCGGAGGGCCTGCCGGTCGACGGGGAGTAGGCGGCCAGCCTGACGGCGAACTCGGCGATCTCCCGGATCGGCGGGTACTTGGCCAGGAACCCCTCGACGGGGTCCAGGGCGAGCAGCTGCTCGAAGGGGACGCCGTCGTCCCGCAGTGCCCGCAGATGGGCACCGAGGACGAGCCCCGGGTCGGGCGGTGACCAGCCGACCGTGGGGAGTTCGCGGAGCGTGGGGGAGGGGGTGGTGGTGATGACCAGGTAGCCGTCCTGCTTGGCGAGTGCCTCGCGCAGGCGGTGGAGGTCGGATCGGAGCAGTGGGCGGGTGCGGGAGGCCGTGTAGTCGGTGAGCACGTACCCCTCGGCCCGTTCGACGCCGTTGAGCAGGGCGGTGGGACTGACATCCGGGTCCAGGTTTCGAATCCGGTCGATGCCCAGCTCACGCAGCAGCATCAGTGCGGCGGCGCGGCGGCCGGTGTCCGCCCGGCCGGTGAGGACCAGGACCCGTTGCTCGCGGAGGTGCACGAGAGCCTGGTCGAAGGCCGGTCCGGGCCGGAAGACCTCGGCCAGGGCGATGAGTTCATCGGTCGGGACCAGCCCGGAGGCGTGCAGTGCGGCCCCGCCGACCTGGTAGATCGTGGTCTTGTGGCCGGTGACGACGTCGCCGTGGACCTGGCCGCCGGAGACGGTGTGCCGGTCGCCGCCGATGAGGTCGCCGCCGAAGCCGGGGGTGCCGCCGGCGAAGAGGTAGGTGCGGCCGGCGAAGGAGTCCGGGACGTGCTCCAGGAGTTCCTGGACGGCCTCCACGGCGTTCTGCGGGTCCTCGGGCGGGGCTTCCTGGAGGCCGTCCTCCTGGTCCGCGGCCTCCGGCTCGGCGGTGGTGGTCATCGGTCGCCGCCGACGGTGTTGCCGGTGTTGACGTCGCCGTGGACCTGGCCGCCGGAGACGACGTGCTGGTCGCCGCCGATGAGGTTGCCGCCGAAGGTGGGGGTGCCGCCGAGGAACTGGAAGGTGGCGGCGCCCTGGGCGGCCGCCGGTGCCGGGGGCGGGGCCGCTGCCAGGGCCCGGGTGGTGGTCGGGGTGCTCGCCGGGGCGGGTTCCGGGGTGTCGGGAGCGGGTGCGCCGTGCAGCCAGGCCGGGAACTCGCCCTCCTTGCCCTGGACGGTGACCCGGTGGAACGCCTCCGGCGCCAGGCCGCCGTGGCCGTGCCGGACGATGCCCTGGTAGAGCGCGTCGGACACGGCGAGGGCGCAGGGCCCCTCGCGGTGCCGGAGGGCCTCCCGGAGCGGGGTCGAGTCGAGCAGCCGGAAGGCCTGGTTGAGGTCCCAGCCGACGGCGCCGCCGAGGGCTCCGCCGAGTTCCTGGACGGCGACCTCGCCGGAGGCGAGCACGATCCGCAGCCGTACCCGGGCGCCGGCGGCCGCGAGGCGGTTGTTGGCGTGCAGCAGGGTGGGGGTCTCGTTGATCAGCGCGTGCAGCAGCCGGGCCTTGGGGACGGTGGCGTTGATCAGGGCCATCACCGAGTCGCCACGGTCCTCCAGGCGCTGTTCGGCGGGTTCGACCCCGGCGCTGCGCAGCGTCTCGTGCAGGACGGAGTAGAGCATGCGGCGCATGAAGGCCTGCTCGACGTCGTCCCGTCGGCCGAACTGTTCGATGTCCAGCAGCAGGATGGTGTGGTTCACCGGATCGGTCATGGTCGCCTCTCGATTCGTCGTCGGCCTCAGCCTGCCCGTGCCGGGCAGGTCGGCGTGAGCGCCGTTGAGGTACTCGCTCTGTGACGGTGTGCACAGAACTGCTGTGCGGATCAGCGGAGTTGGCCGGGCCTCCGGAGCAGGTCGGGGCGCGCGACGACCAGGGAGCGGCGGCTGGTGACGACGATGCCGCGGTCTCGCAGGGACTTGAGCAGGCGGGCGACGGCCTCGCGGGAGGCGCCGACGGAGCCGGCGAGTTCCTGTTGGCTGAGCGGGACGGAGACGACGATGCCCTCGGCGGTGCGGCGGCCGTGGGTGCGGGCGAGTTCCAGCAGGAGGTCGGCGAGGCGTTCGCTGACGCTGAGCGAGGCGAACTTGAGCCGGTGCCGGTCGGCGGCGCGCAGCCGGTCGGTGGAGAGCGCCAGGAGCTGCATCGCGGCGGCGGGGGTGTTCTGCAGGTAGGTGGTGAAGGCGGCCCGGTCGACGGCGGTGGCGGAGACCTGCTCCAGTGCGGTGACGGTGGCGGCCCGGGGCCGGCCGCTGAGGGCGGCGGACTCGCCGACGATGTCGCCCGGCCCGCGCAGGGCGAGCAGGGCCTCGTAGCCGTTCTCGGCGAGGGCGGTCACCTTGAGCCAGCCGTGCAGGACGAGCAGGACGTGGTCGGAGGGTTCGCCCTCGCGCAGTGCGGTGGAGCGGGCGGGGTAGTCGAGCCGGTGGCCGAGGGCGAGCAGGGCGGTGCGGTCGGCGTGGTCGAGCCGGGCCAGGAAGGGCACGCGGTCGTCCAGGCCGTGCCCGGTCGCGGGACCCGGTCCGCCGGGCGGGGTGTTGGCCATTGCCTGATCAGCCCTCGTCGTCAGTGCCTGGGCGTGGTGCGGCTCCGGGAGGTTGAGCGCGGGCAAACAAGCTACCGGCGAAGCGGCGGCCGCGCCGGTGAATCCGTGAATTGCCCGCCATCCCCCGCACGGGGGAGGGCCGGGAACCGCTCCGCGGAGGGAGGTGCCGAGGGGGCCGGTCGCGGGAGGGTTCTCGGTGTCGGGACGGCGGGGCTTTGCGAAGGGGGCCGGACATGAAGCGGGTGCTGGGCGCGGTGGCGATCACGGCGGCGGTGGTGCTGGGGATGCAGGGGTGCCTGCCGTTCCTGGAGTCGGACGAGCACCGGACGGTGGCGTACGGGGTGGCCGAGCCGGTCGGGGAGCTGGTGGTCGAGGGGGAGAACGGCGGGGTCGTGGTGACCGGCACCGGTGACTCGGTGCACGTCGTCGAGAAGCAGAGCTACCGGGGGTCCGCGCCGAAGAGCACCCACGAGGTGAAGGACGGCGTGCTGCGGCTGGGGTACTCCTGCGACTCCTGCGGGGTCGGGTACGAGGTGCAGGTGCCGGCCGGCACCAAGGTGCGGATCAAGGAGGAGAACGGCGGGGTGCGGTTGACGGGGCTGTCCGCCGAGGTGGAGGCCGCGGTGGAGAACGGCGGGGTCGAGGCCACCGGGCTGACCTCCCCGACGGCGCGCCTGAGCGCGACCAACGGCGGCGTGCGGGCCGACTTCGCGGCGGCGCCGTCGGCGCTGGAGGCCCGGGTCGGCAACGGCGGGGTGCGGCTGCGGGTGCCGTCCGGGGAGGCGTACGCGGTGGACGCGCAGGCGGGGTCGGGCGGGGCGGACGTCGGCGTCCCCTCGCGGCCGGGCGCGGCGCACAGCATCACGGCGCGGGCGGAGACCGGCGGTGTGACGGTCAGCGGTGTCTGACCGGGCGGTGTCCGATCGGGAGGCTCCCGGCCGGGCGGTGCCAGTGGTTCTGCCGGTAGGGCATGATCTTCTCCGCGGGGACGGGGTCCCCGGGTACGGGGGAGGTACGACGGTGGAGCGCGCGGCGCGTTGGCGGAGCCGGACGGCCGGGCTGAGCCCGTACGTGCTGGACACCTTCCTGGCGGTCTGCTCGGCGGCGGTGTCGGTCTGGTCGGTCTACAACGACGACACCGACTGGCCCTGGTGGGTGTACCCGCTGGCGGTGTCCACCGCGCTGTTCCTGCCCTGGCGGCGCAAGGTCTCGCTGCTGGGCCTGATCGCGGGCGCCGTTCCCTCGCTGGCGCTGTCGGTGGTGGCGCACTCGGCGAACCCGCAGGTACCGCTGTACGCGGTGATCGGGATGTACACCATCGCGGAGCGCTTCCCCGACCGGCAGCGCTGGCCGGTGCTGGCGGTCGTGGTGGTCGCCAATGTGATCGGCACCCATTCGCCGAACGGCGCGCTGTTCAGCGTGCTGACCTCGGGCGGTTCCTTCGTCTTCGGCGCCCTGGTGCGCACCCAGCGGGAGCTGGCCCGGATGCAGGCCGAGCGGGCGCGGGAGGCGGGGGTGCGGGCGGCCAGCGAGGCGGCCCGGGCGGTCGCCGAGGAGCGGGCCCGGATCGCCCGGGAGATGCACGACATCCTGGCGCACGCGGTGTCGTTGATGGTCATCCAGGCCGAGGCCGGGCCGCTGGTGGTGCGCGACAACCCGGACCGGGCGATCCGCGCCTTCGACACCATCGCCGACGCGGGCCGCGACGCGATGGTGCAACTGCGGCGGGTGCTCGGTGTGTTGAAGGACCCGGAGGCGGAGCGGGAGCTGGCGCCGCAGCCCCGGCTGGCCGAACTCGCCGACGTGGCCGAGCGGGTGCGCGGGACGGGCCTGCGGGTGGACCTCGAACTCGCGGACGGGCTGGGCGGGTTGCCCGCCGACGTGGAGGCGGCCGCGTACCGGATCGTGCAGGAGGCTCTGACCAACACGGTCAAGCACTCCGGGGCGGACCGGGTGGCGATCCGGGTGGGCCGGGCCGACGGGGTGCTGGAGGTGGTGGTCTCCGACAACGGTCGCGGGATGCCGCCGGCCGCCGACCGTACGGTGGCCGGCTGGTCCGGCGGGCGCGGGCTGGTCGGCATCCGCGAGCGGGCCGCGGCCTGCGGCGGCCGGGCCGAGGCCGGTCCGGGGCCGGAGGGCAGGGGTTTCCTGGTGAGTGTCCGGCTGCCGCTGGGGCCGACGGGCGTGGTGGAGAGGGTGGGCGGATGACGCCGATACGGGTGGTGGTCGCGGACGACCAGGAGCTGGTGCGGGCCGGGTTCGGGATGATCCTGGACGCCCAGCCGGACATCGAGGTGGTCGCCGAGGCCTGCGACGGCGCCGAGGCGGTCGAGGCGGTGCGCGCGCACAACCCGGACGTGCTGCTGCTGGACGTCCGGATGCCGGTGATGGACGGCCTGGAGGCGGCCCGCCGGGTGTGCGAGGAGTTCCCGGCCACCAAGGTGATCATGCTGACCACCTTCGACATCGACGACTACGTCTTCGACGCGCTGTACGCGGGCGCCAGCGGCTTCCTGTTGAAGGACGTCCGCCGGGACGACCTGGCGCACGGGGTGCGCATGGTGGCCTCGGGCGAGGCGCTGCTCGCGCCCTCGGTGACCAAGCGGCTGATCGGCGAGTTCGCGGCCCGCCGCCCGGGCGGCCGGGAGCGGGCGGTGCGGCCGCCGTCCAAGCTGCTGGAGCAGCTGACCCTGCGCGAGCAGGAGACGCTGCAGCTGATCGCGCGCGGGCTGTCCAACGCGGAGATCGCGGCCGAGTTGGTGGTCAGCGAGCACACCGTGAAGACCCACGTCAGCAATGTGCTGAGCAAGCTCGGACTGCGCGACCGGGTGCACGCGGTGGTGTTCGCGTACGAGGCCGGGGCGGTGGTGGCGGGGGAGTCCTGAGGGGACTCCCCCTTGCGGGGGAGGGGCCGGTTTCGCCGGTACGGGCGATCCGCGACGAGGGGTCGGGCCGGGAGGCTCTGCGGTGTCGGAACGGACCACGGACACCGCAGGAGATCGTCAGATGAACGCCATCCGGAACACCCGCCTCACCGCTTACGCCGCCGTCGGCGCCCCCGCCCTGATGGCCCTGTACGGCGGCATCCGCCTGGTGCCCGGCTCCCGCGAGCCGGGCCTCGGCTGGACGCTCGGCCACACCGCGATGTTCGCCGGGCTGCTGCTGTTCGCCCCGGTCTTCCTCGCGCTGCGCCGACTGCTCGCCCCGCGCGGCACCACCGCCGGGCGGCTGGCCGCGAACGCCGCGCTGGGGACGGCGTTCGCGGGCCTGGCGGCCTCGCTGGCGCAGATCGGGATCGACCTGTGCGTCGGCCTGGCCGCGGCGGACAAGGCCGAGCAGTCGAGGCTGTTCGACCGGGTGCAGTCCGTCCCCGGGGTGCTCCCCGCCGTCTACCAGGTCGGCCCGCTGCTGTTCTACGTCGGCCTGCTGGCCCTGCTGGTCGCCGCCTCGGTCGGCGCGGCCCGGACGCTGCGCTGGTGGAGCCCGATGCTGATGCTGGTCGGCACCGTCGCCTCGGCGGCCGACCTGGCCTTCATCCCGCTGGCCGCCGCCTGCTACCTGGTGGCGCTGTCCCCGCTGGTGCGGACCGGCGCCGCCCCTGCCCTGGCGCTGGCCTGACCGTCCGGTGGCCCGGTGGCCCGGTGGCCCGTCGGCCCGTCGGCCCGTCAGCTCATCCGGAAGACCGGTCCGCGCGGGGTGAAGGGCAGTCCGGCTCCGCGCGGGACGAGGAAGGCGTGCTCCCGGCGCAGCCGCAGCACGTCGCACATGCCGTCGGTGATCACCAGGACCGGCGCCCCGGGCGGGAAGTCCTCGGCCCGCTCCAGCAGGTCGATGCCCGGCTGGAGGACGGTGCCGCCGCGCCCGTGCACCCGCAGCCGCCCGGCGATCTCCTCGACCGGGAGGTACCCGGCGTCGTGCGGGGCGGCGTCGCAGTGCACCACCCGGGCGGCCGGGACGTCCCGGGCGGCGGCGTAGGAGGCGATCGCGCCGAGGGCCTTGCCGAGCAGCGTCCGGTCCATCGAGCCGGAGGTGTCCAGGACCACCCCGAAGGTGCAGCGCGGCACCTCCTCCTCGGGGTGGTAGCGGCCGGCCCGGGGGATGTCCGGGGTGGCGGACTGCCGGCGGGCCGGGCGGGAGTAGCTGCGCACCGGCTCCGGGCGCGGCACGAACTCGTCGAACCAGCGCGCCAGTCGCGCGTCCCAGGGGAGCGGCGGGTGGGCGAGCGCGCGGATCTCCTCGACCAACCCGGCCGGGAGCAGCCCGCGTTCACGGCCGTGCAGCTCGAAGCCCTGCTGGAGGCCGCGCCGGTAGAAGTCGTCCAGGTCGACGTAGTCCCGCGGCGGCCCCAGCGGCTCGCCGAGGATGTCCGGGCGGTTCTTCCCGGCGAGGGTGGCGAGCCGGCGGATCCGGCGCTGGTCGCGGGCGATCCGGTCGTACACCTCCTCGGCCGACAGGCCCTTCAGCTGCGGGTCGTGCAGCAGCCCGTCGGGCATCTCGCCGACGTTCATCTCCAGCAGCCAGCCGTTGATGACGTAGTCGGCGGCGACGTTGAACAGGAACGGGTCCCGCCCGCCGCGGCGCTCGCCGTGCCGCAGGGCGGCGTGCAGGATCTCGTGGCCGAGGATGAACCGCCACTCCTCGTCGGAGTGGTGGCGCAGCGGGTTCACGTAGATCTCGGCGGCCTCGGCGTTGACGGCGGCGACGGCGATGCCGTGCGCCCGGGCGAGTTCGGCGTCGGCGACGACGGTGAGGCCGGCCGCGATGCCGCCGAGCAGCGGGTACGAGGAGACGAACCAGTTGAGCGCCCGGTTCCAGGGCCGTTCGGGCAGGCGCTCGCCGGTCTCGGCGTCGATCCGGCCGCCGGCCCGGTCCATCGCGGCGGACATGGTGCGGGTGAGGGCGGCCGCGAAGGCCGCCGGCCAGTCCTCGCGGGCCCGGCCGTGCCCGCGCCACTCGACCAGCAGCTGGTCGCAGTCGGCGGTGCCGGCCGTCCCGGCGGTGCCGGGCAGGGGCAGGCCGTCGCGGCGCCAGCGCTCGGCCAGCTCCTCCTCGTCCCCGCCCGGGTACTCCTGCGGGAGGGTGACCGGGGCGCGGCCGACCGGGAAGGTGGCGAGGAAGCGGTTGACCACGGCGCAGCGGGCGGCGACCTGGTACGGGTCGGGCTGGGTGCGGGTGCCGCGGTCGCCCGGGAGGTGGCCGAAGCCGAGGTGCAGCAGGCCGTGCGCCAGCACCCAGGCCCACTCCTCGGGTTCGGCCCGGCGGCGCGGGTTGACGTGCAGGGTGCCGTCGGAGTCGGCCACCGCCCAGCCGTCGGGCGGGGCCGTGGTGCACTCCTCGGAGCGGCAGACGTCGGCCCGCAGGGCGGCGAGGGCCGGGTTGCCGCGCAGCAGCCGGACGCCCTCCTCGAAGGCCACGGTGCCCGGGTCGGGCTTCTTCGCGGCGGCCTTGGCCGGCCGCTTCACCGGCGGGCCTCGACCAGTCGGGGCATGTCCCGGGCGGCCTCGATCAGGAACCAGGAGGGCAGTACCGGGTTGCCGTCCGCGCCGTCCGCGATCACCGTCTGGGCGACCTCCACCGAGATCTCGGCCAGCTGCACCAGCAGCGACTTGGCCCGGAAGGCGGTCTGCCGCTGCGCCCCGGAGGCGTGCTCCTTGCTGGCGGGCAGTTCCTTGACCAGCCGGCCGCGGAAGGCGTCGGCCAGGTAGTAGAGCAGGTCGCGGTCCTCCAGCCGGTGCGGCCAGCGGGCGTCGCCCTTGAGGATCGCCTCCAGGCCGTAGGAGTTGCGGACGATCTTCGCGTAGCCGCAGAAGGCGATCGCGTGCTGCGGGGTGAGCAGCCCGTACGTGACCACCTTGAGGGTCTCCTCGTCCAGGGTGGGGCCGAAGGAGTTCAGCGCGTCGGAGAGCATGTGCCAGGCGCGCGGGGTGGAGAACGGCTCCTCGGTCTTGGGCGGGGCGGACCACAGGTGGTCCGGCCGGTCGGTGAGGTGGTCGAGGATCCAGGGGTGGATCCCGGCGCCGGCCGCCCAGCGCAGCCAGTCCTCGGCGCTGGCCCGCAGGTGGACGTGGACCATGCGGTTGACCAGCGCGGAGGCCATCGGGCGGGCGAGCGCGCCGTCGGTGGCGCGGTTCCCGGCGCCGATCACGATGGAGCCGGGCGGCAGCTCGTAGGAGCCGATCCGGCGGTCCAGGATCAGCGAGTAGAAGGCCTTCTGGACGTCCGGCGAGGCCGCGTTGAGCTCGTCCAGGAACAGGCAGTACGGCTCGTCGCGGGCGATCTGCTCGGGCGGGCAGAACCGGGAGCGGCCCTCGGGGGTGAGCTGCGGGACGCCGATCAGGTCCTCCGGGGCGAGCTGGGTGCCGACCAGGCTCACGCACTCCAGGCCGAGCGACTCGGCGAACGCCCTGACCAGGGAGGACTTCCCGATCCCGGGGGCGCCCCAGAGGAACACCGGGCGGACGGTGGCCAGGCCGAGCAACAGCTCGGGGATCTGGGCGGGCGAGACGCTGACTGCTCCCTGCACGGGGCTCCTTCACGGCAACGGTGGGTGACCGGCCCAGTGTGCGGCGGGAGTTGACGGCGCGCATCCGGATTTTCGGTGGCTGCCGTGCCCCGCCGCCCGTACCGTCCGGGGTATGAACGCGAAGCGCCCCCTGATCGCCGTGCTCACCGGCGCGGGCATCTCGACCGACTCCGGCATCCCCGACTACCGCGGCCCGCAGGGGCTGTGGCGCAAGGACCCGTCGGCCGAGGAACTGGTCACCATCGGCCCGTACCGGGACGACACGAAGGTGCGCGCGCGGGCCTGGCGGATGCGGCTGGAGACGGCCGGGCTGGCCGCCGAGCCGAACGCCGGGCACCGGGCGCTGGTCGACCTGGAGCGCTCCGGGCTGCCGCTGCGGGTGCTCACCCAGAACATCGACGGGCTGCACCAGCGGGCCGGCCTGACCGCCCGCAAGGTGCTCGAACTGCATGGCAACGCCCGGGAGACCCAGTGCCTGAGCTGCCGGGTGGTCGGGTCGATGGCGCAGGCGCTGGCCCGGGTCGAGGCGGGGGAGCCGGACCCGGCCTGCCGGGAGTGCGGCGGCATCCTCAAGCCGCGGATCGTGATGTTCGGCGAGAACCTGGACCAGGAGGTGCTCGGCCAGGCCGACTCCGTCGCCCGGGCCTGCGAGGTCTTCGTCGCGATCGGCACCAGCCTCCAGGTGTTCCCGGTCGCCGGGCTGCCGTACAACGCGGTGCGGAGCGGCGCGAAGCTGATCATCGTGAACGCCGAGGAGACCCCGTACGACGCGGCCGCGGCCGAGGTGATCCGGGAGCCGATCTCCCGGGCGCTGCCGAAGCTGGTGCGCCGGCTGGTGCTGGAAGGGGCGTAAGGACCCTTTACGGACGTACCGGATGCATACGATGATCTTCCCGGCTTCCCCTCACGGCCTGGAGTGATCGAGCGATGACGACGACGGCGAAGTTCGACCCCTGGTCGGCGGAGTTCGTGGCCCACCCGTACGACGCGTACGCCGAACTGCGCGAGCACGCGCCGGTGACGTACCACGAGCCGACGAACCAGTGGCTGGTCTCCCGCCACGAGGACGTCAGCGCCCTGCTGCGCGACCGGCGGCTCGGCCGCACCTACACCCACCGGTTCAGCCACCAGGAGTTCGGCCGCCCCGAACCCGACCCGGCGCACGAGCCCTTCCACACCCTCAACGACCACGGGCTGCTCGACCTGGAGGCCCCCGACCACACCCGGATCCGCCGGCTGGTCTCCAAGGCCTTCACCCCGCGCATGGTCGAAGGGCTGCGGCCGACCGTCCGGCGGCTGGCCGGGGAACTCGTCGACGACCTGCTCGCGGCCGGCGGCGGCGACCTGATCTCCGCCGTCGCCGAGCCGCTGCCGGTCGCCGTGATCGCCGAGATGCTCGGCGTGCCGGAGGGCGACCGGCACCTGCTGCGCCCCTGGTCCGCCGACATCACCGGGATGTTCGAGCTCAACCCGAGCGAGGAGGCCGCCCGCCGGGCCGTCACCGCCAGCACCGAGTTCTCCGACTACCTGCGCGCCCTGATCCGCGAGCGCCGGGGGAACCCGGGCACCGACCTGATCAGCGCGCTGATCCAGGCCCAGGAGGGCTCCGACGCGCTCAGCGAGCAGGAGATGGTCTCCACCTGCGTGCTGCTGCTCAACGCCGGCCACGAGGCGACCGTCAACACCACCGGCAACGGCTGGTGGGCGCTGTTCCGCCACCCCGGCGAACTCGCCCGGCTGCGCGGCTCGGTGGACGCCCTGCTGCCCACCGCCGTCGAGGAACTGATGCGCTGGGACACCCCGCTGCAGATGTTCGAGCGCTGGGTGCTGGAGGACATCGAGGTCCGCGGGGTCACCGTGCCGCGCGGCGCCGAGATCGCCCTGCTCTTCGGCTCCGCCAACCGCGACCCGGAGCGCTTCGCCGACCCCGACCGCCTCGACCTCGGCCGCACCGACAACCCGCACGTCACCTTCGGCGCCGGAATCCATTTCTGTCTGGGCGCCCCCCTTGCCAGACTGGAGCTCACCGAGTCCTACGGCACGCTGCTGCGCCGGGCCCCGGGCCTGCGGCTGGTCCGCGAGCCCGAGTGGAACCCCGGCTACGTGATCCGCGGGCTCAAGGAGCTGTTGGTCGACGTGTGACGGGAAGCGGGGGAGAAGGCCGTGGGCAAGGCGACGGGGGCACTGCTGGGGCTGGCGATCGGCGACGCGATGGGCCGGCTGACCGAGTTCCAGGACGTCGAGCGGATCGCCGCCGACCACCCGGACTGGCGGCGACTCCCGCTGCCGCGGAAGGCGTTGGTCACCGACGACACCCAGATGACGCTCGCCCTCGCCCGCGGCCTGCGCACCGCTCTGGCCCGCGGGCCCCTGACGCCGCTGCGGCTGGCGCGCCCGGTCCGCGAGGAGTTCGTCGACTGGTGGCGCTCCCCGTCGAACAACCGCGCCCCCGGCATGACCTGCCTGCGCGCCTGCGAGCGGCTCAGCCACGACGAGTACCGCTGGCAGCAGGCCAGCGACGTGGGCTCCAAGGGCTGCGGCGCCAACATGCGGGTCGCCCCGCTCGGCCTGATCCGCGACCTGGACGCCCGGCAGCTCTCCGGCGCCGCCCAACTCCAGTCCGCGCTCACCCACGGCCACCCGACCGCGCTCGCCGCCAGCGACCTCACCGCCTACGCCGTGCGCAAGCTCGCCGAGGGCGTCCCGCCCGCCGGACTGCCCGCCGTGCTGCGGGCGTACGCGCTGGCCGGCCGCGAGCGCTACGACGAGTTCTGGCTCGGCGACCTCGCCGACCACTGGTACGGCGCCTCCCCGCAGGCCGTCATCGCCCGCGGCTGGGACGACTGCCTCACGGTCCTCGACCAGCTGGACGCCGCCCTCGCCGCCCCCGACGTCGAGGCCGACCCCTGCCTGGCCACCGGCGAGGGCTGGGTCGCCGAGGAGGCCTTCGGCACCGGCCTGCTCTGCTTCCTGCTGCTGCCCGACGACCCGGTGGCCGCCGTCCGCCGGGCCGCCTACTCCAGCGGCGACTCCGACTCGCTCGCCTGCCTGACCGGTGCCTTCGCCGGCGCCCACCACGGCGAGGCGGTCTGGCCCGCGGAGTGGGTCGAGCGGATCGAGCACCGGGACGAACTGCTGGAGTTCGGCGCGCTCTGGGACTGAGCCGGAACCGGGCGGAGGGGTGCCGCGTCGAAGGGCCATGACGAACAGCAGCAGCGGAACCCGTCGTCGCCCGCCCCGCCGCCCCGCGGCACTGCTCCTCGCCGCCGCGCTCGCCGCACCGCTGGTCAGCGGCTGCGGCAGCACCGGCCCCGGCACCGCCGCCACCGGGGAGCAGCGGGCCTCCGCGCCGGCCACCCGGCCTGCCGTCGACCAGGCCTCGGTGGCCGCCACCGCCAAGGCCACCGACGCCTTCGGCCTGGACCTCCTGCACACCCTCACCGCGAAGCCGGACACCGCCGGGCAGAACCTGGTGGTCTCGCCGTCCGGGCTGTCCACCGTGCTCGCCATGCTGCTGCCCGGCGCGCGCGGTGCCACCGCCGAGGAACTCGCCAAGGCCCTGCACACCGACCTCGACCCGAAGCAGTACGCCCTCGCCGTCGGCGCCCTCGACCGGCCCGTCCCGGCCACCGACGGACCCACCCTGCGCCGCAGCGACCAGGTCTGGACCCAGCAGGGCTTCGCGGTGAAGCCCGACTACCTGGCCACGCTCGCCACCGCCTTCGACGCCGGGGTGCGCACCACCGACTTCGGCAAGGACCCGAACGGCTCCCGCGAGGCCGTCAACTCCGCCGTGGAGAAGGCCACCGAGGGGCAGATCAAGGACCTCTTCGCACCGAACACGATCAACGCCGACACCCGGCTGGTCCTCACCGACGCGCTCTACCTCAAGGCGAAGTGGGCCTCGGCGTTCAAGCCCGGGCAGACCGCGGACCGCCCGTTCCACAAGCTCGACGGATCCGCCCCGGCCGTCCCGTCGATGAGCCAGGCCGGTGAGTTCAAGTACGCGGACGGCTCCGGCGGGATCGTCGGCGAGCCCTGGCAGGCCGTGGAACTCCCGTACCAGGGCGGCGGTCTGGCGATGGACCTGATCGTCCCCGCGCAGGGCGGTTTCGCCGCCTTCGCCAAGGGGCTGGACCAGCCCCAGCTCGACCGGATCCTCGGCGCCCTCGCCGAACGGCCGGTCGACCTCCAGCTGCCGCGCTTCCACTTCGACACCTCGAACGAGCTGAGCCCCGCGCTGCGCTCGCTCGGCGTCCACTCGGTCTTCGACCGGGCCGACCTCGGCGGCATCGCCGACCAGCCGCCGCTCGTCGTCAGCACGGTGGTGCAGAAGGCCACCGTCCAGGTCGACGAGGAGGGGACGGTCGCGGCGGCCGGCAGCGGCGTCGGGATCGGCGTCGCGGCGGCGCCCGCCCCGGACCGGCCCGTCCAGCTGCACATCGACCGGCCGTTCCTGTTCCTGATCCGGGACACCGCCACCGGGCGGCCGCTGTTCCTCGGCCAGGTCGCCGACCCCGGGGCGAGCTGAGGAGCGTCCGGCTACCAGGCGGGGTAGCGCCCGCCGAGCGCCGGGTGGCCCGGGTCGCGGCTGCCGAACAGCACCAGCAGGTCGTCCGCGACCGTCAGCAGTTCGGCCCGCCCCTCGACCGCCCCGACCCAGTCGGCGGGCAGCGCCGAGGCGCCGTACGCGGCCCCGACCAGGTTGCCGCAGACCGCGCCGGTGGAGTCGCTGTCCCCGGAGTGGTTCACCGACAGCAGCAGCGCGGTGCGCACCGGATCGGGGTCGAGGGTGGCCGCCAGCAGCGAGTGCACCGCGATGGCCAGGCACTCCTCGGCGATCCAGCCGAGCCCGACCCGCTCCACGGTGTCCGCCGAGGGCTCGGCCTCCTGGGCCAGCCGGACCGCCCGGGCCAGCGCCTGCACGGTCTCCTTGGACTTCGGCAGCTCGCGGATCTGCTCCACCGTCTCGCCGACCGCCGCCCACGGCTCCGTCCCGGCCGCCAACCGCTCGACCAGCGCCGCGAAGGCGCCCGCGGCGAGGTAGCCGGTCGGGTGCCCGTGGGTGAGCTGGGCGCACTGCACGGCCAGCCCGAAGGACTGCTCCGCCCCGAGCCGGGCCAGCCCGAACGGCGCCGCGCGCATCACCGAACCGCAGCCCTTGGAGCCGGGGTTGATCGGCCCCGGGCTCCCGATCGGGGCCGGCGCCTCGAACACCGGGTGCTCGGACACCCCGCTCAGGCAGGCGTTGCCCGGCGCCCGCCGCGCGTACAGGAACGGCCGGCCGAGCAGCCAGCCGTCGTACGGGCGCGGCTGCGGCTCGGTGTCCGGGGCGCCCTGGTACTGGGTCCGCAGCCAGCGCCGGTACGCGCCGTGCACCGCCTCCGGCACCGAGCCGCCGCCGCCGGACCAGCCGCGGACGAAGCCGCGGATCAGGCCCTCCGCGGTGAACAGCGTCATCTGGGTGTCGTCGGTGACCTCCACCGACCCGGCGCTCCCGGACGGCAGCGCGGTCACGCCCTGCGGACCGAACCGCTCGCGGATCTGGTGGAGCTGCTGGAACTCCACCGGCCAGCCCAGGGCGTCGCCGATCGCGCCGCCGAGCAGCGCGCCGCGCACCCGGTCCCGGTATCCGGACTCCGCTGTCGACTCCGTCACGTCGGATCCCCCTTCGTTCGTGGCGGGTCGTTTCTATCAGGCGGGCGGCCGGTTGTGGATCTCGCCCCGCCCGTGCAGGGCGGCGCGGTCGGCCGCGGCCCGCCCGGCCGCCCAGCCCTCGCCGTCGCTGACCCGGACCCGCTGGGAGACCAGCTTCGGGAACAGCCGGCCGACCTCGTCGTCCACCGCCGCCGAGCGGGCGGCCAGCGCGGGCAGCAGCCGCTCGTCGGGCAGCAGCTGCTCCTCGGTGCCGTCCTCGCGCAGGTGGCGGCCGGCCGCGGCGGCGCTGGTGGCCCGCTCGGTGGCGGCGGTCAGCCGCTCGCGGATCCGGGCCGCGTACGCCACCAGGAAGGACTGCCGGAACGCCTTGCTGCGCGAGTCCTTGCCGGACCCGGCCTTGTTGAGCGCGTGGGTGGCCTGCACCAGCAGCGAGGTGTAGAGCAGTTCGACGCCGTCCAGGTCCCCGTCGAAGCCGATCACGGTGCAGAAGCCGAACTCCTTGGCCCACACCACCCGGCACCGGTTGGCCGCCGCGACCGCGTCCAGCAGCATCGTCTTGGGCCCCTCGTACGGGTTGTCCACGCCGATCCGCAGCGCCGCCGGGGTGTTCCGGTCGGCCCCGGCGGCGGCCAGCAGCGCGTCGTCGATGCTGTGCTGGGCCATCAGCTGCTGGGCCTTGGCGGTCAGCGCCTCGGCCTCCTCCGGGAACTCGGTGGACTCGGCCTTGGCCAGCAGGGCCCGGATCCGGGCCAGCATCCGCGGCTCCCCGGCCGACGACCCGGGATGCTGCGGCCCGGCCGGGCGCCGCACCGGCCCCTGCTGCCCGGGGGCGGGGCCGACCGGGGCGATCGGGGGCAGTCGGCCCCAGCTGCGCAGCAGCTCCAGCAGGGCGGTGGCGAGCGCGAAGCGGTCCAGCCGGTGGCGGTGGGCGAAGGCGCCGAGGTACTGCTCGTCGGCGGGCCACCAGACCTCGGCCTCCAGCTCGCGCAGCTGCTCCTGCCAGCGCCGGTCCAGGGCGGCGGCGGGGTGGCGGCGGGCCTCGGCGGCGATCAGGTCCACCGCGAGGGCCAGGTGGACGGGCTTGAGCCCGCGCCGTACGACCCGCACCAGGTCGGCCGGGCGCCAGCCGGCGGACCAGCAGCGGCCCACCGCGGTGTCCGCGTACCCGAGCACCGACCGGCTGACCGCCGGCCACTGCCCGGCCGAGGCGGCCAGCAGCGAGGCCCCGGTGTCCAGGGCGAGGTCCAGCCCCTCGTCGGGGGCGGTGAGCACCGAGCGCACCGCCTGCTCCAGCAGCGGCCCGGCGTTCCCGTCGCCCTGCTGCGCGCGCTTGCCCACGGTGTGTCCCTGCTCTCCTCGACGGCCCCGCCCCTCCGGCCCATGATGCCGGAGCGGCCGGGCAGACCTAGCTACCGTTCGATGGCCTTGGCCATGATCTCCGGCACACGCTCCAGCAGCCGGGGGGCCGCCAGCCGGATGCCGAGGGTGGCGACCAGGGCGCCGTAGGCCGGGCCGAGCAGCAGCAGCGGCCAGCTCGGCCCGTCCGAGAGCAGCGCCCAGAGCAGGTAGCCGCCGACCGGCAGGGAGAGCACCGCGACGCCGAGCATCGAGCCGAACTGGTTGAGCAGGATCAGCCCGCCCTGCCCGGGGGCGGCGTTGCGCATCGGGTTGCTGTCGGCGGGCATGGTGTACGGCGCGAGCACGCTGAACACCGAGCCGAGCGCGATGCCGCCGCCGAGCACTGCCAGCGCGAGGCCGAGGGCGGACGGCAGCCCGCTCCAGTCGCCGGTGACGGCGGCCAGCACCAGCCCGAGCACCACGGTGACCGGCAGGGCGTACGACAGCACCGCGTACGCCCGGCCGCGCAGCTCGTCCCGGGCATCGGCCGGGGTGCGCAGGGTGGCGGCGACCATCCAGAACGCCGAGCCGTCCATGCCGAACAGGTTGAGCATCTGCAGCCCGAGGAAGGTCCCGGTCATCGCCAGCAGGTAGACGCTCGACCAGCCCTGCACCACCGACAGCAGGCAGATCACCAGCGTCATCCCGACGCTGGTGAACAGCGCGGCCTTGGCCCGCGGCTCGCGCCAGGCGTACCGCAGGTGGCGCTGCATCACCGCGCCGGTGCGGCCCTCCGGCAGGAAGCGCCAGCCGCGGGCGCTCTGCACCCCGCGGGCCACCTCCAGGGTGGAGGAGTCGGCGGTGACCATCAGCTCCTGGAGGCTGCCCCGCCACCAGCGCAGCAGCAGGACGAGCAGCGCACCGGCCGCGGCGAGCTGGAGCAGCGCCGCCCCGTACTCGCCCGCGCCGACGCTGCGGGGGGCGTCCACGGCGCTGACCGGCGGGATCCAGCGCAGCACCGCGGCGATCGGCCTGAGCGGGCCGAGGTCGATGTCCTGGCCGTGCTGCCGGCCGAAGATGCTCTGCGAGCCGACGTTGGCGCCCTGGACGAGCAGGGCGAAGGCCAGCCCGCCGAAGATCGCGAAGTCCTTGCCGCGCCGGCTGGAGAGCATCCGGGCGTTCCCGGCCGCGACCGCCCGGGACAGCGTGACCAGGCAGAGCAGGGCGAGCGGCACGGCGACCACCGCGGTGGCGGCCGCGGCGCCGCCGGTGGCGCCGGACAGCACCGCGCCGGTCACCAGCACCAGGCTGATCAGCGGGCCGGGCCCGATCAGCGAGGCCAGCAGCGAACCGCGCAGCAGCGGGCCGGGCCGCAGCGGCAGCATGGTGAGCCGGGTCGGGTCGGCGCTCTCGTCGCTGGAGAACAGGAACAGCGGCAGCGCGGCCCAGCCCAGGGTGAGCACGCCGGCCAGCATCACCCCGGTGTTGCCGGAGCCCTCGTAGCGACCGTTGAGCATCGCCATGCCGAAGGCGATCAGGCCCGCGAAGCCCAGGCCGAGGACGCCGCCGAGGACGTACACGGCCGCCCGGCCCCGGCTGCGGCGCAGCCCGTTGCGCAGCAGCCGCAGCTTGAGCGCGACCAGGCCGCGGACCACCGTCCGGTCGTCGGGCACGGCGGTGACGGGCGCGGTGGCGGCGGTCACCGGGTGTCCCCGGTGCGTCCGCCGCCCAGCCAGCCGAGGGCCTGGCCGTCGTCCTCGCGGACGCCGATCAGCTCCAGGAAGGCCGCGTGCAGGCTGCGTCCGCCGCGGACGGCGTCCAGCGGGCCCTGGGCGATCACCCGGCCCGCGTTGACCACGGCGACCCAGTCGCAGAGCTGCTCGACCAGCTCCATCACGTGGCTGGAGAAGACCACGGTGGAGCCGGCCGCCGCGTACCGCTTGAGCACGCCGCGGATGGTCTGGGCGGAGACCGGGTCGACGCCCTCGAAGGGCTCGTCCAGGAACAGCACGTCGGGGTTGTGCAGCAGCGCGGCGGCCAGCCCGATCTTCTTGCGCATGCCGGTGGAGTAGTCGGCGACCAGCTTGTCGGCGTCCCGGCCGAGGTCCAGGACGGCCAGCAGTTCCTCGGCGCGGCGGTCCACCTCGGCGCCGGGCAGGCCGCGCAGCCGGCCGGTGTACTGGAGCAGTTCGCGCCCGCTGAGCCGCTCGAACATCCGCAGGCCCTCGGGCAGGATGCCGATCCGGGCCTTGACCGTGACCGGGTCGGCCCAGACGTCGGTGCCGTGCACCAGCACGGTGCCCTGGTCGGGCCGGAGCAGGCCGGTGGCCATGGACAGCGTGGTGGTCTTGCCGGCGCCGTTCGGCCCGACCAGGCCGATGAACGACCCGGCCGGGAGCTCCAGGCTGAGCCCGGCGACGGCGGCCTGGGTGCCGAAGTGCTTCCACAGTCCCTGGATGCTGACGGCGGACGGGGTGCCCGGTCCGGGCCGGCCGTCGGCGGTCGGTTCGGAGGGCGACGGTTCTGACGCCTGCATGGCGGCCTTCTGTCTCTGGTCGTGGGTGGACGCGCGGTGGCGGGGCGCTCCGGAGCCAGCCTGGCACCGGTCCGACGGGCTGTCGCCCGCTTTGAGCATCCCCTGAGCCTGTCCGCCGAACGGGTGAGGCGCGCCGCCCGGCGACGGTCTCCGGGAGCTGCCGGTCCGATTCGGCAACTACTCAGTTCCCCGGTTCGTCCTGCACTATGAGGACCAGTGAGCGCGCGGGGGTGCCGCGGCGCCCGGGAGGTGGCGGATGTCCGTTCAACCGTGGGGCGAGTCCCGCCCCACCGACCGGTACGGCCGGAATGCGGCCGGCTGGCAGGCCGCGCCGACCCCGCAGTCGGTGATGCGGGCCAGCCACGCCGACCGGGACCGGACGGTGGACGTGTTGAAGGCCGGGTTCGCCGAGGGGCGGCTGTCCGTCGAGGAGTACGGGCAGCGCCACGAGGCGGCGGCACGGGCGGTGACCTACGGCGAGCTGGCCGCGCTGGTGGCCGACCTGCCGTCCGGGCCGATGGCGGCGCCGTTGCAGGCCGCGCAGCCCGTCCCGGCGACCTTCCTGGTGCCGCCGCCGGTGCCGCAGGCCCGGCCCACCAGCGTGCTGGCGGTGGTCTCCCTGGTGTGCGGCCTGACCGGCTTCCTGGCGTTGCCGGTGGTGCCTGCGGTGATCACCGGCCACCTCGCCCGCCGGCAGATCCGCGAGCGCAACATGGACGGGGACTGGGCGGCGGTGCTGGGCCTGGTGCTCGGCTACCTGGGCGGCGCCTTCTGGCTGCTGGTGATCATGTTGGGCATCGCCTCCTAGGTCGCCTAGGCCGCCCCGGCGGCCCCGGCTGCCCCGCTGGCGGGTGCCCGCCGACTGTGGTAGAGCGGGTGGGGACCGGCCCGACACCGGCCGGTCGCGTACGGGACACCGGGGCGACACCCGGCCGAAGGCCGCGACCTGCGGCGTTGCATTTGTTTTGACCGAGCCCCATGCGCTAGGTACGCTCTGACCTTGTGCCTGGGGTGTCCCCGGGTCCTTGTGCGTGCATGCACACCGGTCGCCGCGCCGAGCCGGAGCGCCTCAAAGCGCGCCGCGCGTAGAGCGCCGTCGCTGTACATCAGCCATGGGATTCCGTGTCGGAAAAAGCCCAACACACCCGACCGCGTGGGTCGACCACGGGGTTGTGTGCAAGGGAGACACCGCAGGTTAGTTCCACCAAGCCTTGGCACACAGAAAACGGAGAAACGGTGCCTACGATCCAGCAGCTGGTCCGAAAGGGCCGGCAGGACAAGGTCGAGAAGAACAAGACTCCCGCGCTGAAGGGCTCCCCGCAGCGCCGTGGGGTCTGCACGCGTGTGTACACGACCACCCCGAAGAAGCCGAACTCGGCGCTTCGTAAGGTCGCCCGTGTGCGCCTCACCAGCGGGATCGAGGTCACCGCTTACATCCCGGGCGAGGGCCACAACCTGCAGGAGCACTCCATCGTGCTGGTGCGCGGTGGTCGTGTGAAGGACCTTCCTGGTGTCCGCTACAAGATCATCCGCGGTTCGCTCGACACCCAGGGTGTCAAGAACCGCAAGCAGGCTCGCAGCCGCTACGGCGCCAAGAAGGAGAAGTAAGAATGCCTCGTAAGGGCCCCGCCCCGAAGCGCCCGGTCATCATCGACCCGGTCTACGGCTCCCCTGTCGTCACCCAGCTGGTCAACAAGATCCTGCTGCACGGCAAGCGCTCCACCGCCGAGCGGATCGTCTACGGCGCCCTCGAGGGCGTCCGTGAGAAGACCGGCTCGGACCCGGTCGTCGCGCTGAAGCGTGCGCTGGAGAACGTCAAGCCGGCCCTCGAGGTCAAGTCCCGCCGTGTCGGTGGCGCGACCTACCAGGTTCCGGTCGAGGTCCGTCCGGGCCGCGCCAGCACCCTGGCGCTGCGCTGGATGGTCGGTTACTCCCGCGCCCGTCGCGAGAAGACCATGACCGAGCGCCTGATGAACGAGATCCTCGACGCCAGCAACGGCCTGGGCGCTTCCGTGAAGCGTCGCGAGGACACCCACAAGATGGCCGAGTCCAACAAGGCCTTCGCGCACTACCGCTGGTAGTCCGTACCCCGTCACTAGACAGAGAGAGAACGAGCCACCATGGCTGCAACCTCCCTTGACCTCGCCAAGGTCCGCAACATCGGGATCATGGCGCACATCGACGCGGGCAAGACCACCACCACCGAGCGGATCCTGTTCTACACCGGCGTGTCGTACAAGATCGGTGAGGTCCACGATGGCGCTGCCACCATGGACTGGATGGAGCAGGAGCAGGAGCGCGGCATCACGATCACGTCGGCCGCGACGACCTGTCACTGGACCGTCGACGATGCCGACCACACCATCAACATCATCGACACCCCGGGTCACGTCGACTTCACCGTCGAGGTGGAGCGTTCGCTGCGCGTCCTCGACGGTGCCGTGACGGTGTTCGACGGTGTCGCCGGTGTCGAGCCCCAGTCCGAGACCGTGTGGCGGCAGGCTGACCGCTACGGCGTCCCGCGCATCTGCTTCATCAACAAGCTGGACCGCACGGGCGCGAACTTCTTCTTCTGCGTCGACACCATCGTGGAGCGCCTCGGCGCCACCCCGCTGGTGATGCAGCTCCCGATCGGTGCCGAGGCGGACTTCCAGGGCGTTGTCGACCTGGTCCGCATGAAGGCGCTGATCTGGTCGGCCGAGGCCGCCAAGGGCGAGATGTACGACATCGTCGACATCCCGGCCGAGCTGCAGGAGCAGGCGGACGAGTACCGCGAGACGCTGATCGACACCGTCTCCAACGTCAGCGACGAGATCATGGAGCTCGCCCTGGAGGGCGAGGAGATCCCGGTCGAGCTGCTGCAGGACGCGATCCGCAAGGGCACCCTGAACTCGGACTTCACCCCGATCTTCTGCGGTACCGCCTTCAAGAACAAGGGCGTTCAGCCCCTGCTCGACGCGGTCGTCAAGTACCTGCCGTCCCCGCTGGACATCGAGTCCGTCGAGGGCACGAAGCCGAACGACCCGGAGACCAAGATCTCCCGCAAGGCTTCGGACGACGAGCCGCTGGCCGCGCTGGCGTTCAAGATCATGTCCGACCCGCACCTGGGCAAGCTCACCTTCGTCCGGATCTACTCCGGCCGCCTGGAGTCCGGCACCTCGGTGCTGAACGCCGTCAAGGGCAAGAAGGAGCGCATCGGCAAGATCTACCGCATGCACGCGAACAAGCGTGAGGAGATCGAGTCGGTGGGCGCCGGCGACATCGTCGCCGTCATGGGCCTCAAGCAGACCACCACCGGTGAGACGCTGTCCGACGAGAAGAGCCCGGTCATCCTGGAGTCCATGGACTTCCCGGCCCCGGTCATCCGCGTCGCGATCGAGCCCAAGTCCAAGGGTGACCAGGAGAAGCTGGGTGTCGCCATCCAGCGTCTCGCCGAGGAGGACCCGTCCTTCCAGGTCAACACGGACGAGGAGACCGGCCAGACCATCATCGCGGGTATGGGCGAGCTGCACCTCGAGGTGCTGGTCGACCGTATGAAGCGTGAGTTCAAGGTCGAGGCCAACGTCGGCAAGCCGCAGGTCGCGTACCGCGAGACGATCCGTCAGGCCGTCGAGCGCATCGACTACACCCACAAGAAGCAGACCGGTGGTTCCGGTCAGTTCGCCAAGGTGCAGATCGCGATCGAGCCGCTCGAGCAGGCCGAGGGCTACGAGTTCGTCAACAAGGTCACCGGTGGCCGCGTCCCGCGGGAGTACATCCCGTCGGTCGACGCCGGTTGCCAGGAGGCCATGGAGTTCGGCATCCTCGCCGGCTACCCGCTCCAGGGTGTCCGCGTGAGCCTGCTCGACGGCCAGTCGCACGACGTCGACTCCTCCGAGCTCGCGTTCAAGATCGCCGGTTCGATGGCCTTCAAGGAAGGCGCGAGGAAGGCCAAGCCGGTCCTCCTCGAGCCGATGATGGCCGTCGAGGTCACCACGCCCGAGGACTACATGGGCGACGTGATCGGCGACATCAACTCTCGCCGTGGCCAGATCCGGTCCATGGACGAGCGTCACGGTGCCCGCGTCGTCTCGGCGCTGGTGCCCCTCTCCGAGATGTTCGGCTACGTCGGTGACCTGCGCAGCAAGACCTCTGGTCGCGCGAGCTACTCGATGCAGTTCGACTCGTACGCCGAGGTCCCCAAGGCCGTGGCTGAGGAGATCATCGCCAAGTCCAAGGGCGAGTGACCTCCCGATATTCGGGATGATTCACACCCCTTAGGCTCTTAGGAGGCGACCTGGGAGGATCCGTCCGGATCCTCCCAGGGCCTCCGGCCCCCAACCACGGGGCGGCGAGAGGTGCTTCGGGCACCCAGGCCGGGCCCGTATCAAAGACCAACTGACGTCAGCACGGCGTACAGGAACTGTCCTCAGGAGGACTCAGTGGCCAAGGCGAAGTTCGAGCGGACGAAGCCCCACGTCAACATCGGCACCATCGGTCACATCGACCACGGCAAGACCACGCTGACCGCGGCCATCACCAAGGTGCTGCACGACGCGTACCCGGAGATCAACCCCTTCACGCCGTTCGACCAGATCGACAAGGCCCCGGAGGAGCGTCAGCGCGGTATCACCATCTCGATCGCGCACGTCGAGTACCAGACCGAGGCGCGCCACTACGCCCACGTCGACTGCCCGGGTCACGCGGACTACATCAAGAACATGATCACCGGTGCCGCCCAGATGGACGGCGCCATCCTGGTGGTCGCCGCCACCGACGGCCCGATGCCGCAGACCAAGGAGCACGTCCTCCTGGCCCGCCAGGTCGGCGTCCCGTACATCGTCGTCGCCCTGAACAAGGCCGACATGGTGGACGACGAGGAGATCCTGGAGCTCGTCGAGCTCGAGGTCCGCGAGCTGCTCTCCGAGTACGAGTTCCCGGGCGACGACCTGCCGGTCGTCCGCGTCTCCGCGCTGAAGGCCCTCGAGGGCGACGCCGAGTGGGGCCAGAAGCTCCTCGGCCTCATGCACGCGGTCGACGAGAGCATCCCGACCCCGGCCCGCGCCGTGGACCAGCCGTTCCTGATGCCGATCGAGGACGTCTTCACGATCACCGGTCGTGGCACCGTCGTCACCGGTCGTATCGAGCGTGGCATCCTCAAGGTCAACGAGACTGTCGACATCATCGGCATCAAGGAGACCAAGACCACCACCACGGTCACCGGCATCGAGATGTTCCGCAAGCTGCTCGACGAGGGCCAGGCCGGTGAGAACGTCGGTCTGCTGCTCCGTGGCATCAAGCGCGAGGACGTCGAGCGCGGCCAGGTCATCATCAAGCCGGGTTCGGTCACGCCGCACACCGACTTCGAGGCTCAGTCCTACATCCTGTCGAAGGACGAGGGTGGCCGCCACACCCCGTTCTTCAACAACTACCGCCCGCAGTTCTACTTCCGTACCACGGACGTGACCGGCGTCGTGACCCTCCCCGAGGGCACCGAGATGGTCATGCCGGGCGACAACACCGCCATGACCGTCGCGCTGATCCAGCCGATCGCCATGGAGGAGGGCCTCAAGTTCGCCATCCGTGAGGGTGGCCGCACCGTCGGCGCCGGCCAGGTCACCAAGATCATCAAGTAATTGGTGCTCTGACCTGCCTGCCCCGTCAGGCTCGTCCGAAGGGCCCCACGCACCTTGCGGTGCGTGGGGCCCTTCGGCGTACAGAGCCTGTCTTCGAACTCCCGTCGACAGGCCCTCACCCCGCGCTCACCTGGGCGCACTTCCTCTCACGGGCAGCTCATGGCCGACTGTTATGGTCGGCTCACCATCCAGTCCCGCCGTCGCGGAAAGTGGGATCCATCGCATGTCTACGGCACCGCTGTTGTCCGTCGTGATGCCGATCTACAACGAGCAGGAGGCGCTCCCGCTCACCGTCGAGCGACTGCGCCCGATCCTGGACGGGCTGGGGGTCGACTACGAGGTCGTCGGCGTGGACGACGGCAGCCGGGACGCCACCCCCGTGCTGATGCAGAAGATCCGGCAGGACTGGTCGGAGTTCCGCATTGTCCGCTTCGCCCGCAACTCCGGGCACCAGGCCGCGCTCACCGCGGGCATCCACCGGGCCATCGGCGACTACGTGGTCAGCATCGACGCCGACCTCCAGGACCCGCCGGAGAAGATCCCGGAGATGCTCGACCTGGCCCGCGAACAGGGCCTCGACGTGGTCTACGGCGTGCGCGGGGACCGCGGCACCGACACCGCCTTCAAGCGCCGCAGCGCGGGCGCGTACTACTGGCTGATGCGCCGGCTGGTCGGCAAGCGGATGCCCAACCAGGCCGGCGACTTCCGGCTGCTCAGCCGGGCCGCCGTGGACGCCCTCAAGCAGCTGCCCGAGCACCAGCCGGTCTACCGGCTGCTGGTGCCGTGGCTCGGCTTCCCCAGCGGCGAGGTCGTCTACGTCCGCGAGGAGCGGGTCGCCGGCGGCACCCACTACCCGCTGTCCAAGATGGTGCGGCTCGCGCTGGACAGCATCACCAACTTCTCCGCCGCCCCGCTGCGGCTGGCCACCTACCTCGGCCTGGTCAGCTTCGTGGTCTGCATCGCGCTGGGGATCCACGCCACCGTCTCGTACGCGCTCGGCTCGACGGTGCCGGGCTGGTCCTCGCTGTTCATCGGGATGCTCTTCCTCGGCGGGGTGCAGCTGATCTGCGTCGGGCTGCTGGGGGAGTACGTGGGCCGGATCTACTCGGCGGTGCAGAACCGCCCGACCTACTTCGTCGGCTACGACTCGGCCGAGGACGACGACGAGCGGGGCCGGGGCCGGTGACGCTCACCGAGGAGCCGGTCGGGCCCGCCTCCGGGGCCCGCCGCCAGCTGCCGTCCTTCCTGGTCATCGGCGTCCTCAGCACCGTCTTCTACCTGGGGCTGTTCGTCGTCGCGCGGCGGTTCACCGACCCGCAGGCGGCCAACCTGATCGCCCTGGCGGTCAGCGCGGTGGCGAACACGGCCGCCAACCGGCGCTTCACCTTCGGGGTGGTCGGTTCGCAGGGGATGGTCCGCCACCAGCTGCAGGGCGCCGTCGCCTTCCTGATCGGGCTCGGCCTCAGCTCCGGGGTGCTCGCCCTGCTCGACCGGGTGGTGCCGGACGCCTCCCGGCCGGTGGAGGTCGGCGGGCTGGTCGTCGCCAACGGGCTGGCCACGGTCGCCCGGTTCGTCCTGTTGAAGGTCTGGGTCTTCCGGGGCGGATCCGCCGGGCCTTCCGCACCGTCCGGCTCCTGATCCGCCGACGGCCGCCCGGGACGGTCCGCAGGTGGTCCGCGGGCGGTCCGGGCGCCCCCTGAACCGACCGGCGTTCCGGTGCCCTCGGTATGCTGGGCCCTCGTAGCCTGCCGCAGACGGTAGATGAAGTCCGGACCCGGTAGGGGGAGACGGGCGGCAGGGACTTGACCGGAGGGGCACGGCACCGTGTCGACCGTACACAGCTCGCCCGACAGCGGGCTCCAGAGTCTGACCGCGCCGCCGGGGCCGCCGGACCCATCCACCGACGTACGGCCGCGGCGTAACCCGCTGGTGCTGGCCGGCGCGCTCGCCCTGTCCTGGCTGGTGCCAGCCGGTCTGGTCGCGCTGCACCTGGGCGTGGTGCTGCTGCCGTTGCTCCTGCTCGCGGTGGCGGCGGTGATCCGGGTCGGCGGGGTGCTGCTCGACCGGCTCTTCGTCGCCGGACTCGTGCTGGCCGGCTCGGTGCTGACCTTCGGCCTGCTCTTCTCGCTGTGGCCCTGGGGCCTGTCGCCGGTCGCCACCAGCGGCCTGATGTTCACCGTGCTGACGACGGCCGCCTGGGTCGCCAGGCGCGCCCCCCGCCTGCCGCTGCGTTTCCGCTGGTCCGACCTGCTGGTGGTGGGCACCTTCGGCGGGTTCTGGCACTACCTGTACCACCCGATCGCCGGGACGTCGGCGGCGGAGCGGGTCGCCTACCTCGCGACCGCCGAGGACCGGCTCGCCCACTTCTCCTTCTTCTCCGGCATCCAGGGCGTGGGCGGCTACAACTTCTTCCACCAGGAAGCGGCCAGGGCGTACCTGATCCCGCCGTCCGAGGTGACCTACCCGCAGGGCTCGCACTTCCTGCTGGCCTGGACCGACACGCTGGTCCACTCCGCCGCCGGCCCCGGCGACATGCTCCAGACCATGAACCGGTACCTCCTCTACCTGCTGGTCGCGTACGCGCTGTTCTGCACCGCGCTGGTCTGGGCGGCCCGGTGGGTCGGCGGGCCCCGGCTGCGTGGCTGGCGGGCGGCGGCGGTGTGCGCCACGGTCGGCTCGATCATGTTCGCGAGCAACTACTTCGACCTGCTGGTCCACGGCTTCGACTCGACCTTCATCGGTCTGCTGCTGATCGCGCTCTCGCTGGCGGTGCTGATCCGGCCGGCGACGGGCCGCACCGAGTTCGTCCTGGCCGCCTCGGCCGGGCTGATCTCCGTCACCTACACCTACAACATCTACGGCGCGTTCGTGGGCGTGGCGCTGCTGGGTGCGCTGGTGGTGCACCGGCGCAGGTTCGCCGGCCGGTGGTGGTGGACCCTCGGCGCGCTGGCGTGCGCGCTGGGCGTGGCCGCGCTGCCGAGCGTCCTGTCCGTCCTGGGCAACCTGAACGTGGCCGACGCCTCGAACATGAGCGGGCCGAGCGTCGCCGCGGACCGCTCGATCCTGATCGGCGGCGGGCTGCTCGGCCTGCTGGTGGCGGCCATGCCGCGCAACCGCCGGACCGCCACCGGCCAGGCGCACCTCGCGGTGCTGCTCGGCACCGGCGGCCTGCTCACTGTCTTCGCCGCGTACCAGCTGCACAGCATCGGGCGGTACTCGTACTACTTCCACAAGATGACGGCCGTGGGCGTCGTGGTCGCGCTGATCTCGATCGGCGCCGTCGGGACCGTCCTGCGCACGTCGTCCCGGGGGAGCGGGCGCACCCTGGCCCGGCGCCTGAACGAGCTGGTGCTCTCCGGGCTGGCCGTCGCCGCCGCGCTCAGCCTCTTCGCCAACGTGCAGTGGGGCTTCCTGGCCACCAAGGACAACCCGTCCGCCTGGTCCGGCAACCCGCTGGTGGCCTGGGGGCGCGGTGAGTACGAGAGCGACATTGGCCCCAAGGGGATCGACGGCCTGGCCCCGCTGCGCGACACCGGCGGCCCGGTGATCGCCCTCGTCTCCAACGACGACTACAAGAACCTCAAGGCGACCTGGCTGGCCTCCCTGCTCAACCGGCGGGGCGGCGACATGAAGGCGCTGTACGACATCCACTGGGTGGACATCGGCGGGCCGGAGGTGAAGGAGGCGGACTACCAGCGGTCCTTCGGTCGGCTCAAGGGCGCGATCGAGCAGCTCCCCGCGCCGCACCCGCCGGTGACCATCCTGACCGCCGACCAGTCCGTGGGCGACCGGATCAAGCGGGACCTGGCCAAGCAGGGCCTGACCGTCAAGGTCCTGAGCGATCCGGGACTGCTCTGGACCCAGCCGTGGGGCCGCACCTTCCCCGGGGTCTGAGGCGTCCTCGGAGACGGGGTCCGTGCGCAGAAAGCGTTCACGGCCACCCGCTACTATTCACAGCAATCGCACGGCCCGGCCGGCCTCGTGCGGAGACGTGTGGCAAGGCCGGCCGGTGAGTTCGGTGGTCATGTGATGAAGAACCCGATCGCCAGGCTGCTCGGGGTACTTCCCCCGGGCGCCCGGCTCGTGGTCGGTGGCACGGTGGTGCTCGGGGCTTCCGCGTACGTCTACATGGCGCTCGTGGGCTACAGCCTGAGCGCCGTGGGCAAGGCCAACGTGTCGATGCTCTGGGTCATCGTGATGTCCGTGGGGTGGGGCCTCTTCCAGCCCGTCGAGCTCGAACTGACCCGTCTGGTGGCCGCCCGGAAGGTCGCCGGACACGGAGCGCTGCCCGCGGTACGGCGGATGCTGCTGCTCGCCCTGGCGATCCTGGTCGCGGCCTGTGCGGTGCTGGCGGTCGCCGCCCGCCCGATCGCCGACCTGCTGTTCAGCGGGGACAAGGCCCTGGTGGTCGCCCTGGCCGGCGGCCTGGCCGGCCTCGCGGTGAGTTCGGTCGCCCGCGGTGCCCTGGCCGGCCTCGGTCTGTTCGGCCCGTACGGCAGCCAGCTGGCCGTCGACGGCGGGTTGCGCATCGGCCTGGCCGCAGTGGCCGCGGCGGCCGGCCTGCACTCGGCGCTGGTCTTCGGTCTGATCCTCTTCGTCTCCCCGCTGGCTGCCTCGCTGATCGGTCTGCGCGGCATCCTCGCCGACCGCACTCCGGGCCCGGAGGTGTCCTGGAAGCAGCTGACCGGCGGCCTCGGCCTGCTGATCGCCTCGGTGATGCTCAGTCAGCTGGTCGTCAACGCGACGGTGATCTGTGTCCGTCTGCTCTCGCCGAAGCACTCCGAGGCGTCCGACGCGCTGGTCTTCGCGGTCTCCCAGGCCGTGGTGATGGCCCGTGCCCCGTTGTTCGCCTACAGCGCCCTGCAGGCCTCGATGGTCTCCGCGCTCTCCGGCGCCGCCACGGCCGGTGACCACGCCGAGTTCCGCAAGGTGCTGACCCGCACCACCGCGATCGTCGCCGCGATGTGCATCGGCGGCGGACTGCCGGTGATCGTGCTCGGGTCCATGCTCAACCCGCTGCTCTTCAACGCCAAGGACGTGCTCGGCCCGCTGGACTTCACCTGGCTGGTCCTCGGGACGCTCTGCTACGTCCTCGCGACGGTCTTCGGGCAGGCGTTGATGTCGAGCTCCCAGCACCGCCGCCAGCTGGTCGGTTGGACCGCCGGTTCCGTAGCATTGGTGGCTGTCGCGCTCGCTCCGGGCGCCGTCGGCCTCCGCGCGGAGCTCGCGTACCTGGCCGGCTCACTGGTCAGCGCCGTCCTGATGCTGTGGTCGCTGTACCACGCGTTCCCCTCCCGCCCCGTCGCCGCCCCGGCCGACCGGTCCGCAGCAGAGCCGCTGCGGACCTCCTGAGGGTGCGGGGCCCGATGCGATCCACCACCGATAGACAGACCCGAGGCACGGGCCGCCGTGCCGTTCGCCAAGCATGGAGCACCTGTGTCCGAGTATGACAACGTCTGGCTGGTGATCCCGGCCTACAACGAAGGCCAGGTGATCGCCGAGGTCGTGGAGGGGGCGCGCAAGACCTTCCCGAACATCGTGGTGATCGACGACGGCTGCACCGACGACACCGCCCAGCACGTCATGACGACCGGCGCGCACCTGGTGCGGCACCCGGTCAACCTGGGGCAGGGCGCCGCGCTCCAGACCGGCCTGAAGTACGCCCTGGAGCAGGAGGGCGCCGAGTACTTCGCGACCTTCGACGCGGACGGCCAGCACCAGACCGCCGACGTCGAGAAGATGGTGGCGCTGCTGCGCGAGGGCGAGGCCGACATCGTGCTCGGCTCCCGCTTCATCGAGCAGACCGGCCAGGTGCCGTGGATCAAGCGGGTGGTGCTCCGCACCGCCGCCGCGGTCAGCCCGACCGCCCGCAAGCTCAAGCTGACCGACGCGCACAACGGCCTGCGGGTGATGAACCGCGAGGCGGCCAGCCGGATCAAGATCACCATGAACGGCATGGCGCACGCCTCGGAGATCGTCTCCTTCCTCGCCGGCTCGGACCTGCGGGTCGCCGAGCTGCCGGTGGACATCCTCTACACCGACTACTCGCGCGCCAAGGGCCAGTCCCTGATCAACGGCGTGAACATCCTCTTCGACATCTCGCTGCGGGAGCGTAACGGCCGATGAACCACCTCTGGATCCAGCTCATCCTCGTCCTGGCCGCCGTGGCCATGGCGCTCGTGTTCGTCTGGCGCTGGGACAAGGCCAACACCCGGGCGTGGAAGCGCATCGCCTTCACGCTGTTCGTGATCGTCAACGTCGTCGCGATCCTGTGGCCGACCGGCGTGACCAAGCTGGCCACCGCCCTGGGCGTCGGCCGCGGTACCGACCTGGTGCTCTACCTGATGGTCATCGCCATGGGCTTCCTGACCCTCAACACCTACCTGCGCTTCCGTTCGCTGGAGAAGAAGCTCACCGACCTGGCCCGCACCGTGGCCATCACCGAGGGCGTGCGGCACAACAACGACCGGCTCAACGCCCCGGTCGGCTCCGACCACTGAGGCGCACCTCGCGAACGGCCGAGGGCCGGCACCCCGACGGGGTGCCGGCCCTCGGCCGTTGCCGCAGGGCGCGGGATCAGCCCTGGGGCCGGCCGGCCGGAGGCTTCGGGGCCCGCGGGTACGGGTTGTCCTTCTGGCAGCTCAGCACCTGGTACTCGGGCTTCTGCTGGTTCTCCTGGTCCTTCTTGACCTTCTCGGCCTGGTCGTAGACGGCCGGGACACCGGCGTCGATGCAGTCCTTGGCGGCGACGTACGGCGAGCAGTTGCCGTCCAGGCCGCGCAGGTGCTGGGCGGTGTTGGCGAAGTTGCCGGTGCTGTCGATGCGCGAGCTGGGCTCGGGCATGTAGCGGCTGCCGGTGGACGAGCCGGCCATGCCGAACAGCAGGCCGAGCGCGCAGAGCGCGGCGAGGGCGTACCGGCGCGGCGCACGGGCGGTCGGGGTCGACCGGCTCTCGGAGCCGGTCCGCTGGCGGCGCTCCAGGAAGCGCTCGGTGCCGAGGAACAGCGCCAGGCCGGTGAGCACGATGAAGCAGTACAGCAGCTGCTGGTTGGTGCGCGGGTAGAGCATCACCGCCTGGTTCTCGAACATGTGGGCGGCGTACCAGTAGCGCATCAGGAAGGCGCTGGCCGCGGCCGCGGCGGTCGCCAGCACCACGGAGTTGCGCGGGCCGACCACGACGGCGGCGGCGCCGCCGATCAGCAGCACGATGGCGAACAGACCGACGCCGCCGATCTCGCCGGGCTGCGGCCAGGCTCCCAGCCCGAGGCCGCCGGGCACGTCGCTGCCCCACATCATGAAGTAGCTGGGCTCGGTGTAGACGTCGAAGTAGCAATACCGGTCGACGGCGCCGCCCGCCGAGGAGAGGAACTTGGTGAGGTAGAAGCCGGCGACCGCGACGAAGGTGAGGACGGTCGCGCCGATCAGCATCAGGGCCGTGACGAAGGCGCCGGTGCCGTGGGTGCGCCACTGGCGGACGAGCAGGACGACGCCCATCAGCATCAGACCGGCCGCCGACCAGACGAACCAGCCCGAGTACAGCAGGAACAGCAGGCCGAGCACGGCCCCGACGACGGCCCCCAGACCCACGGCCCGGCCGCGGCTGAGCAGTTGGGAGCGCTGGATCAGCTGGAGCAGCTTCGCCAGCACCGGCAGCAGCCCGACCAGGACGATCGTGGTGTAGGGCTTGTACGGGTCGGCCAGCGGCAGCGAGGCGGTGACCCCGATGCCCAGGGCCCACAGCGGGGGGAGGATCAGCCGCCAGGCGACGTAGGCCGTCGGCCCCAGCAGCGCGATGAACACCAGGCTGACCATCTTCAGCGCGTGGCCCGGGTCGCCGTCCGTGAAGTGCTCGGTGTACCAGCCGAGCAGGTGCGGGAAGAGCGGCGGGTAGGTGTCGTCGATCGGCTGGCCGTGGATCAGGTTGAAGGCCCAGCCCTGGAGGACTCCGGCGTCACCGCCCTGGCCGCCGAGCGGCCACGGGGTGCCGCGCAGTGCGAGCGCGACGGCGCCGGCCAGCACACCGCTGGAGAGTCCGGCGAATATCGCGGCACCGAATTGCACCGGAAGTATCGACCAGCGGCGCATGATGACCATCAGTGCCCCGACGGTTACTCCCATCGAGATCAGCAGAATGAGCTGGAGAGCGGCCAGACCGCTGACCTGACCGACACGAACCATCGGATCGATGTGGATGAATCGGGTCGCCCAGGTCATGAACATGGCGGCTGTGATCCCGATGACACCCTCGACCGCCACCCACCACGCTGAACTCTCGCGCCGGTACATCCGTTGGGGCAGAGGGGGGATCAATGGCTGTTCGGGCGACCGCTGAGGCCTGTCGGCACGGTGCGGAACGCTGATGGTCATCCTGGGAGGCCCTTCAGAACCCGGCTGTACGGGAGTTGGCATGTCGCACCGAAGATATCCTAGGGATCCTCGCCCGGCCCGCTCCGGTAGACGGGATTTAAATCGGCGAAAATCCGGACATTGCCAACTCCAATTCATTGCGGGGCCGTTCGGCGGATGTAATTCCGTTGCCCGGACTTTCCGATCGGCGACGTACGCGAACCCCGCGGGCGGTTCCGCGAGTTGGTTTCCCGCCCGGACCGGCCGACGCACCGGGGCGGCGGAACTGGTTGACTTGGCCCGTCCGGCGGCCGCGGCCGGGGCACCGAAGCATGATCCAGGACCAGGAGGTGCGGCGCCGTCATGAGCGTCGATTTCGTCATCCCGTACTACGGCGACCCGGAGTACCTGTTCGCCACCATCGACAGCATCCGGGCGCAGCACCAGCAGGACTGGCGGCTGACCGTGGTGGACGACCAGTACCCGGGCAACCGGGCGCTGGAGTACATCGAGGGCCTGGACGACGAGCGGATCCGCTACGTCCGCAACGAGGAGCGGCTGGGGCCCAACGGCAACACCTACAAGGCGTCGACCCTGGCCGAGCGCGAGTTCGTCTCGATGATGGGCGCCGACGACCTGCTGGAGCCGAACTACCTGGACGTCGTCCTGGAGCGGATGAAGGCCGACCCGAAGGCGATCGCGGTCCAGCCGGGCGTCAAGGTGATGGACAGCGACGGGAACCTGGTGCCGTCGCTCGGCATCGGTGACAAGGTCAAGCGCCGGATCGCCGCCCCGGCCCGCAAGGCCGGCCTGATCAGCGGCGAGGACGCGGTGAAGAGCCTGCTGTCCGGGAACTGGCTGTACACCCCGTCGCTGCTGTACCGGCAGTCCGCGCTGTCGAAGATCCCGTACCGCCCGGACATCGACGCCGTGCACGACCTGGCGTTCATGGTCGACATGCTGATGGAGGGCGGCAACCTGCTGGTCGACGAGCGCGAGGTGTTCCGCTACCGCCGCCACCAGGCCAGCGACTCCTCGAACCGGGTCAAGGACGGCAAGCGCTTCGACGAGGAGCTCCAGTACTACACCCTGATCGCCAAGGAGCTGCGGGCCAAGGGCTGGAACGCCGCGGCCCGCTCGGCCGACCTCCACCTCTCCTCCCGGCTGCACGCCCTGATGGTCGCCGCCGGGCGCCTCGGCGCGGGTGACTTCGCCCACGCCGGCGCCATGGTCGGCCGCGCCGTCCGCAGCAGCTGACCAGGCCCGGAGCCGGTCGTCGAGGGCCCGGGCCCGGAGCCCCGGCTCCGGGGCGGGCGCTTATCATGTCGGCGACCCCGACCGCCGACCCACCACGCCACTCCATGCCGCACACCGGACGTGGCCACGTACGGAAGTGACTGACATGACTGATCTGGCCACCAGCCCGGTCGGCGACTCCGAAGCGGAGCCGCAACGGCCCGAGCGAGCGGCCGAGCCCCTCCTCGGGCGGATGGACGGCCTGCTGGCGCGGCCCTGGGCAGTCCGCTCGGCCGAGGCCCTGGTCTCGATCGTGGCGGCGTTCGCCTTCGCGCTGCTCTGCACCCGCATCAACGTCAACCCGCTCAACCGGGTCGGCCAGGTCAGCGGTCTGGCGATGCTGCAGAAGTACGCCGCGATCGTCGGCCTGCCGATCCTGGCGGTGCTGCTCTACACCGCGTACCGGGGCAGCCTGGCCCGCTACCAGTTGGTGCAGCGGCTGGTCTGCGCGGCCGTGGCCGGCCTGGCCACCGGCGCGGTCGCCGGCGGCATCGTGGTGGCGCTGAACGGCACCCAGTGGGGCCTCGGCGGCCAGGAGGGCGACCCGGGCAACCTGATCGGCATGGCCAACGGCATGCTGACCGGCCACGGCCTGCCCGGCGTCTACCCGCCCGGGTTCCCGGCGGTGCTGGCGCTCTGGTCGAAGCTGTTCTACGGCGGCGTCGGTGGCGGCGGCTACGCACTGAAGGACGTCCAGCTGATCTGCACCGCGCTGGTCGGCCCGATGGCGTACTTGTCCTGGCGGCTGCTGTTGCGCCCGTTCTGGGCGCTGCTGATCGCCGTCCCGTCCGCGATCCTGTTCCTGGACCCGATCCGGCCGTACAGCCACGTCACCATGCTGGTGATGGTCCCGATGCTGGCCGCGGCCCTGCGCGAACTGCGCCGGGCGCACCGGCTGAGCACCCGCTCCACGGTGCTGCGCGGGGTCGGGTTCGGCGTCTCGTTCGGCCTGATGTTCCTCTGGTACTCGGGCTGGTTCGTCTGGGCCGCGCCGGGCGTGTTCGTGCTCGCGCTGTTCCTCGTGCCGTGGCGCAAGGGCGCCGCCCGGATCAAGCCGGTGCTGCTGTTCCTGGCCGCGACCCTGATCAGCGCCGGCGTGGTCGGCGCTCCGCTGCTGTACCAGCTGGTGCGGCTGGGCGCCGAGGCCAAGGACCGGTACGCGTACCTCTCGGTCTACCTCGACCCGGCGTACGTCATGGGCTGGGCCTCGGACCGTGCGGGCGACCTGAACTACCACGACTTCCCGTGGCGCGGTGAGCTCGCCGGGCAGAGCGCCTACACCCTGATGCTGCTGGCCGGCGTCGCGCTGGCGCTCGGCCTCGGGCTGCGCAGCATCGTGGTGCGCACCACGGCGGCGACCCTGGTCAGCGCCTGGCTGCTGCGCTTCTACTTCGCCTCGCAGCTGGCCCACGCCAAGGCCGTCCAGCTGTTCCCGCGCACCACCTGGATCATCCTGTACGCGCTGATGATCCTGGCTGTGCTCGGCCTGATGTTCGCCGTCCAGCGCGGTACGGCCTGGCTGCGGACGGTGCAGCGGGTCGGCACCGACGGCGGGCCCGCGCCGCTGACCCTGCGCCCGGCGGTCACCGGCCGGCTGGTCGCGGGGGCGGTCTGCGCGGTGGCGCTGTTCGGCACCATGGCGGCCTCCTGGTCGGTGGACCGCTACATGCCGACCACCGACTCGCGGTACCTCCCGAGCACCGGGTCCCAGCAGGTCGACATGGGCATCGACGCCTGGCGCGCGCACATCCTGGTCAACCGCAACGGCAAGTGCCCCAAGTTCGACCCGGCCGGGCAGAACGACTGCGCCAAGGTCAACATGAACCTCAGGGAGTACAACAACGAGCCCGACAAGGGCCGGCTGTGGTGCGCCAACGTGAGCGGCGAGGACTGGGCGACGGTCTGCGGCACCAAGCGTCCGTGGTGACGCGACCCGGCGGCGTCCGCCGCCGGGGATGACGGTCACCTGATCGGGGCCGGTGAGGTACGCCTCACCGGCCCCGATTGGCATCCGGGCTGCTCCATGTGGCAGTATGTCCAAGTTGCTCGGTTGAGTGCCGATGCTGCGCGCCTCCCGCCGGGAGGACTGGAAGCGAGTCCCATGTACTCGTCGTTCCCGTGATGGCCGTCAAGCGTGAGTTCTACGCCACGGCAGCTGCGGGGCGAAAGTACGGGAATCTTCCGGGAAGCGTGTGCGGGGCCTCGGCCCGGCCACCCCCACCCCGAAAGTTTGAAACCGACGAAGTACTTCGCCGGTTTTTTGCAAGCGCGAGTGCGACACGCCCGAGCGCGGGGGTCGGAGGAGGGTCGTGCAGTGACTAAGGACAAAGGACTACTGAGTAGCCATGGCGGGACAGAAGATCCGCATCCGGCTCAAGGCCTACGACCACGAGGTCATCGATTCCTCGGCGAAGAAGATCGTCGAGACGGTGATCCGTACTGGTGCGCAGGTCGCAGGCCCGGTGCCGCTGCCCACTGAGAAGAACGTGTACTGCGTCATCCGCTCGCCGCACAAGTACAAGGACTCGCGCGAGCACTTCGAGATGCGCACTCACAAGCGTCTGATCGACATCCTCGACCCCACGCCGAAGACGGTTGACTCGCTCATGCGTCTCGACCTGCCGGCTGGCGTCGACATCGAGATCAAGCTCTGAGAGGCGCACCGAAGATGGCTAAGCAGATTAAGGGCATCCTGGGCGAGAAGCTCGGCATGACCCAGGTCTGGGACGAGAACAACCGGGTCGTTCCGGTGACCGTCGTCAAGGCTGGGCCCAATGTCGTGACCCAGGTCCACACCGCCGACAGCCCGGCCGGCTACGACGCCGTCCAGATCGGCTTCGGCGAGATCGACCCCCGCAAGGTGAACAAGCCCCTCGCGGGCCACTTCGCCAAGGCCGGTGTCACCCCCCGTCGCCACCTGGTCGAGCTCCGTACCTCGGACGCCTCCGAGTACACCCTGGGCCAGGAGATCACCGCCGAGCTGTTCGAGGCGGGTGTCAAGGTCGACGTGACCGGCACCTCCAAGGGCAAGGGCTTCGCCGGTGTCATGAAGCGCCACAACTTCCGGGGCCTCGGCGCCGGTCACGGTGTGCAGCGCAAGCACCGCTCGCCCGGCTCGATCGGTGGCTGCGCCACCCCGGGTCGCGTGTTCAAGGGCGTGAGGATGGCCGGCCGGATGGGCCACGAGCGTGTGACCACCCAGAACCTGACCATCCATGCCGTTGACGCGGAGAAGGGGCTGCTCCTGATCAAGGGCGCAATCCCGGGCCCGAACGGCGGCCTCATCCTCGTCCGCACCGCGGCGAAGGGGCTGTGAGGATATGAGCACCATTGACATCCTGTCGCCCTCGGGTGACAAGACCGGCAGCCTCGAGCTGCCGGCCGAGATCTTCGACGCGAAGGTCAGCGTTCCGCTGATGCACCAGGTCGTCGTGGCGCAGCTCGCTGCGGCCCGTCAGGGCACCCACAAGACCAAGACTCGCGCCGAGGTCCGCGGTGGCGGCAAGAAGCCGTACCGCCAGAAGGGCACCGGCCGCGCCCGTCAGGGCTCGACCCGTGCGCCGCAGTTCGCCGGCGGTGGCGTCGTGCACGGTCCCGTGCCGCGTGACTACTCGCAGCGGACCCCGAAGAAGATGATCGCCGCCGCCCTGCGCGGTGCGCTCACCGACCGGGCCCGCCACAACCGCATTCACGTCATCACCGACGTGACCGCGACCGAGGCGCCGTCGACCAAGGCCGCCAAGGGCCTGTTCGGCAAGATCACCGAGCGCAAGAACGTCCTCCTGGTCGTCGAGCGTTCGGACGAGCTGGGCCTCAAGTCCGCTCGCAACCTGCCGAACGTCCACATCCTGGACGCCGGTCAGCTGAACACCTACGACGTGCTCGTCTCCGACGATGTGGTCTTCACCCAGGCCGCCTTCGAGCGTTTCGTGGCCGGTCCGGCCGCGTCCGCCAAGGCCGTGGCTGCTGAGGGCGAGCTCGAAGGGAGCGCCGCCTGATGGCTGCAGAGATCACGAGCAAGACGTTCACGGACCCCCGTGACGTCCTGGTGAAGCCGGTCATCTCGGAGAAGAGCTACTCGCTCCTCGACGAGAACAAGTACACGTTCGTCGTGTCGCCCGGTGCCAACAAGACCCAGATCAAGCAGGCCGTCGAGGCGGTCTTCTCGGTCAAGGTCGAGTCCGTCAACACGCTCAACCGTCAGGGCAAGCGCAAGCGCTCCAAGACGGGCTTTGGCAAGCGCAAGGACACCAAGCGCGCCATCGTGACGCTGGCTGAGGGCAACCGCATCGACATCTTCGGTGGTCCGGTCTCCTAACGGGGATCGTGATCGTCGATAAGGACGAGGACGAGAGAGCCAAATGGGCATCCGCAAGTACAAGCCGACTACGCCGGGCCGTCGTGGCTCCAGCGTGGCCGACTTCGTAGAGATCACGCGGTCCACCCCGGAGAAGTCGCTGGTTCGCCCCCTGCACAGCAAGGGCGGCCGTAACAACGCCGGTCGGATCACCGTTCGCCACCAGGGTGGCGGCCACAAGCGCGCCTACCGCGTGATCGACTTCCGTCGTCACGACAAGGACGGCGTGCCGGCGAAGGTCGCGCACATCGAGTACGACCCGAACCGCACCGCGCGCATCGCGCTCCTGCACTACCTGGACGGCGAGAAGCGCTACATCATCGCGCCGCGTGGCATCGCGCAGGGTGACCGGATTGAGAACGGCCCTGGCGCCGACATCAAGCCGGGCAACAACCTGCCGCTGCGCAACATCCCGGTCGGTACCACCATCCACGCGGTGGAGCTGCGTCCCGGCGGCGGTGCCAAGCTGGCCCGCTCCGCGGGCTCCGGCATCCAGCTGCTGGCGCGTGAGGGCAAGATGGCGCACCTGCGCATGCCCTCCGGTGAGATCCGCCTGGTCGACGCGCGCTGCCGCGCCACCGTCGGCGAGGTCGGCAACGCCGAGCAGTCGAACATCAACTGGGGCAAGGCCGGCCGTATGCGCTGGAAGGGCGTCCGCCCGACCGTGCGTGGTGTCGCCATGAACCCGATCGACCACCCGCACGGTGGTGGTGAGGGTAAGACCTCTGGTGGCCGCCACCCGGTCTCGCCGTGGGGCCAGAAGGAGGGTCGCACCCGTCGCCCGAAGAAGGCGTCGGACGCTCTCATCGTGCGCCGCCGCAAGACCAACAAGAAGCGCTAGGAGCAGGTCAGATGCCGCGCAGTCTCAAGAAGGGCCCCTTCATCGACGGCCACCTTCTCAAGAAGGTGGACGCTCAGAACGAGGCGGGTACCCAGAACGTCATCAAGACCTGGTCCCGTCGCTCCGTGATCTTCCCGGCCATGCTCGGCCACACGATCGCGGTGCACGATGGCCGTAAGCACGTCCCGGTGTTCGTCACCGAGTCGATGGTCGGCCACAAGCTCGGCGAGTTCGCGCCGACGCGTACCTTCCGCGGTCACGTCAAGGACGACCGCAAGTCGAAGCGTCGCTAGTCGCCAGCGAGATTACCGACTCAATGACTTACACCAGCAAGGGGACAACCATGGAAGCCAGGGCCCAGGCGCGGTACATCCGCGTCACGCCCATGAAGGCCCGCCGCGTGGTGGACCTCATCCGTGGCCTGCCGGCCACGGAGGCCCAGGCCGTCCTGCGTTTCGCTCCGCAGGCCGCCACCGTGCCGGTCGGCAAGGTGCTCGACAGCGCCATCGCCAACGCCGCGCACAACTACAACCACTCCAACGTGGACGACCTCGTCATCAGCGAGGCGTACGTTGACGAGGGTCCGACCCTGAAGCGGTTCCGTCCGCGTGCGCAGGGTCGTGCCTACCGGATCCGCAAGCGGACCAGCCACATCACCGTGGTCGTCAGCAGCAAGGAAGGGACCCGGTAATGGGCCAGAAGGTTAACCCGCACGGGTTCCGCCTCGGCATCAGCACGGACTTCAAGTCCCGCTGGTACGCCGACAAGCTGTACAAGGACTACGTCAAGGAAGACGTTGCCATTCGTCGCATGATGACGAAGGGCATGGAGCGCGCCGGCATCTCCAAGGTCGAGATCGAGCGCACCCGCGACCGCGTCCGCGTTGACATCCACACCGCCCGTCCCGGCATCGTCATCGGGCGTCGTGGCACCGAGGCCGACCGCATCCGCGGCGACCTCGAGAAGCTGACCGGCAAGCAGGTCCAGCTGAACATCCTCGAGGTCAAGAACCCCGAGCTGGACGCCCAGCTCGTGGCTCAGGGCGTCGCGGAGCAGCTGTCCTCCCGCGTCTCCTTCCGTCGTGCCATGCGCAAGTCGATGCAGGGCACCATGAAGTCCGGCGCCAAGGGCATCAAGGTCCAGTGCTCCGGTCGTCTCGGCGGCGCCGAGATGAGCCGTTCGGAGTTCTACCGCGAGGGCCGTGTGCCGCTGCACACCCTGCGCGCGAACGTCGACTACGGCTTCTTCGAGGCCAAGACCACCTTCGGCCGCATCGGTGTGAAGGTCTGGATCTACAAGGGCGACGTCAAGAACATCGCCGAGGTCCGCGCTGAGAACGCCGCTGCCCGCTCGGGCAACCGCCCGGCCCGTCCCGAGGGTGGTCGTCCCGCCCGCGGTGGCGAGCGCCGTGGTGGCGAGCGCGGTGGCCGTGGCCGTCGCCCCGCCGCTGCCGAGGCCCCCGCGGCCGCGGCCGCCGAGGCTCCGGCTGCCGAGAACACCGGAACGGAGGCCTGACCCCAATGCTGATCCCCCGTAGGGTCAAGCACCGCAAGCAGCACCACCCGAAGCGCCGCGGCGCTGCCAAGGGTGGCACCGAGCTCGCGTTCGGCGAGTACGGCATCCAGGCCGTCACCCCGGCCTATGTGACGAACCGGCAGATCGAGTCCGCTCGTATCGCCGTCACCCGTCACATCAAGCGTGGCGGCAAGGTCTGGATCAACATCTACCCGGACCGCCCGCTCACCAAGAAGCCGGCCGAGACCCGCATGGGTTCCGGTAAGGGTTCGCCCGAGTGGTGGATCGCGAACGTGCACCCGGGTCGGGTCATGTTCGAGCTGTCGTACCCCAACGAGAAGGTGGCTCGTGAGGCGCTGACCCGCGCAGCTCACAAGCTCCCGATGAAGTGCCGGATCATCCGGCGCGAGGCAGGTGAGAGCTGATGTCGGCCGGCACCAAGGCTGCTGACCTCCGCGAGCTGGACAACGAGGGTCTCGTTGCCAAGCTCCGTGAGGCCAAGGAGGAGCTGTTCAACCTCCGCTTCCAGGCGGCGACCGGGCAGCTCGACAACCACGGACGGCTCAAGCTCGTCCGTAAGGACATCGCGCGGATCTACACCCTGATGCGCGAGCGCGAGCTGGGCATCGAGACGGTGGAGAGCGCCTGATGACTGAGAACACCAACGAGACGCGCGGTTTCCGCAAGACCCGTGAGGGTCTCGTCGTCAGCGACAAGATGGACAAGACCGTCGTCGTCGCCGTCGAGGACCGCGTCAAGCACGCTCTGTACGGCAAGGTCATCCGCCGTACGAACAAGCTGAAGGCGCACGACGAGGCGAACGCCTGCGGCATCGGCGACCGGGTGCTCCTCGCGGAGACCCGCCCGCTGTCCGCGACGAAGCGCTGGCGCGTCGTCGAGATCCTCGAGAAGGCCAAGTAACGAAGTTGATGCGGTACGGCCGTATGTGCACCAGGTCCCTCGCGGGCGCTGGTGTGAGCAGCGGCCGGTCCGTCAGCTCTCGTTGACGATCAGGAGAAAGCTGTGATCCAGCAGGAGTCGCGACTGCGTGTCGCCGACAACACGGGCGCGAAGGAAATCCTTTGCATCCGCGTTCTCGGTGGTTCCGGTCGCCGCTACGCCGGTATCGGGGACGTCATCGTCGCGACCGTCAAGGACGCGATCCCCGGCGGTTCGGTCAAGAAGGGTGACGTCGTCAAGTGCGTCGTCGTCCGTACCGTGAAGTCGCGTCGTCGTCCGGATGGCTCGTACATCCGCTTCGACGAGAACGCCGCGGTCGTTCTGAAGAACACCGATGGTGACCCCCGTGGCACCCGCATCTTCGGCCCGGTGGGCCGCGAGCTGCGTGACAAGAAGTTCATGAAGATCATCTCGCTTGCGCCGGAGGTGCTCTAACTCATGGCGAACAGCATGAAGATCAAGAAGGGTGACCTGGTCCAGGTCATCACCGGCAAGGACAAGGGCAAGCAGGGCAAGGTCATCCAGGCCATGCCGGCTGAGAACAAGGTCCTGGTCGAGGGTGTCAACCGGGTCAAGAAGCACACCAAGCCGGGTCCGGGCACTCAGGGTGGCATCGTCACCGTCGAGGCCCCGGTGCACGTCTCCAACGTCCAGCTGGTCGTGGAGAAGGACGGCAAGAAGGTCGTCACCCGCGTTGGCTACCGCTTCGACGACGAGGGCAACAAGATCCGCGTTGCCAAGCGAACCGGTGAGGACATCTGATGTCTGAGACGTCTGTTGAGAAGGTGACCCCCCGCCTCAAGGAGCGTTACAACTCCGAGATCAAGGGTCAGCTGCAGGAGCAGTTCTCGTACGAGAACGTCATGCTGACGCCCGGCCTGGTCAAGGTCGTCGTCAACATGGGTGTCGGCGAGGCCGCCCGTGACAGCAAGCTGATCGAGGGCGCGATCCGCGACCTGACCGCGATCACCGGTCAGAAGCCGGCCGTGACCAAGGCTCGTAAGTCCATCGCGCAGTTCAAGCTGCGCGAGGGCCAGCCGATCGGCACCCACGTCACCCTCCGTGGTGACCGCATGTGGGAGTTCCTGGACCGTCTGGTTTCGCTGGCCCTGCCGCGAATCCGTGACTTCCGTGGCCTCTCCCCGAAGCAGTTCGACGGCCGTGGCAACTACACCTTCGGTCTGACCGAGCAGGTCATGTTCCACGAGATCGACCAGGACAAGGTCGACCGTCAGCGCGGTATGGACATCACCGTCGTGACCACCGCCCAGACCGACGACGAGGGCCGGGCGCTCCTGCGCGCTCTGGGCTTCCCGTTCAAGGAGGCGTAACACATGGCGAAGAAGTCCCTCATCGCGAAGGCCGAGCGGAAGCCGAAGTTCGGCGTCCGGGCCTACACCCGGTGCCAGCGCTGCGGCCGTCCGCACTCGGTGTACCGCAAGTTCGGCCTGTGCCGTGTCTGCCTTCGTGAGATGGCGCACCGCGGCGAGCTGCCGGGCGTGACCAAGAGCTCCTGGTAACCAGGACCTCGCGGTAACGCCATAGCGAAGCAGGTGTGCCCGACCCCACAGAGCCCCTTTTTGGGGCTGCGTACGGAATCCCGTAGGGTAGTGAGGTCGGGCCCCCTGTCGCGGTAGCTCCATAGCTGCCGTCGACCCTCTTCGGAGGGCTCGCACCCAGTCTTACGACGCCGCAGGTCCCCTGCGTCTGTGCCCCTGCCGCACTCCCCGGAGTGCGGCAGGGGGACCTGGCGCGGAGAAACCACGGCGAGAGAGGCCTGAGGCCATCATGACCATGACCGACCCCATCGCAGACATGCTCACGCGTCTGCGTAACGCTAACTCGGCGTACCACGACTCTGTGGCGATGCCGGCCAGCAAGATCAAGGCGCACGTCGCCCAGATCCTGCAGCAGGAGGGGTACATCTCCTCCTACAAGGTTGAGGAGCCCGCTGAGGGCGAGGTCGGCAAGAAGCTGACCATCGAGCTCAAGTTCGGTCCCAACCGTGAGCGCTCGATCGCTGGCATCAAGCGGATCAGCAAGCCGGGCCTGCGGGTCTACGCAAAGTCCACCAACCTGCCGAAGGTGCTCGGCGGCCTGGGCGTGGCGATCATCTCCACGTCCTCGGGTCTCCTCACCGACAAGCAGGCTGCCAAGAAGGGCGTAGGCGGAGAAGTTCTCGCCTACGTCTGGTAATTCGGGAAACGGAGGTACAGCAATGTCGCGCATTGGACGGCTGCCCATCCCGGTTCCCGCCGGCGTGGACGTCACCATCGATGGCCAGGCGGTCTCGGTGAAGGGCCCCAAGGGCTCCCTCACCCACGTTGTCGCCGCGCCGATCGAGATCGGTAAGGGCGAGGACGGCAACCTGGTCGTCACCCGCCCCAACGACGAGCGTCAGTCGAAGGCCCTGCACGGCCTTTCCCGCACGCTGGTGGCGAACATGATCACCGGCGTGACCGCGGGCTACCGCAAGTCGCTGGAGATCAGCGGTGTCGGCTACCGAGTTCTGGCGAAGGGCTCCGACATGGAGTTCCAGCTGGGCTACAGCCACCCGATTCTGGTCGAGGCCCCCGAGGGCATTTCCTTCGTCGTCGAGTCGGCCACCAAGTTCCACGTGGACGGCATCGACAAGCAGAAGGTCGGCGAGGTCGCCGCGAAGATCCGCAAGCTGCGCAAGCCCGACCCGTACAAGGCCAAGGGCGTCAAGTACGCGGGCGAGGTCATCCGCCGCAAGGTCGGAAAGAGTGGTAAGTAAGCGATGAGCGTCTCTGTCAAGATCGGCAAGGGCAACGCCTACAAGAGCGCCGCTCGCAAGCGCCGCGCGATCCGCGTTCGCAAGCGCGTCGTCGGCACCGAGGTGCGTCCGCGCCTCGTCGTGACGCGCTCGAACCGTCACATGGTCGCCCAGGTCATCGACGACGCCAAGGGTCACACCCTGGCGTCGGCGTCCACCCTCGACGTGTCCATCAAGGGCGCCGAGGGCGACAAGACCGAGCTGGCCAAGAAGGTCGGGAGCCTGGTCGCCGAGCGCGCCAAGGCTGCCGGCATCGAGGCGGTCGTCTTCGACCGCGCGGGCAACCGGTACGCCGGCCGCATCGCCGCCCTGGCGGACGCGGCTCGCGAGGCCGGGCTCGACTTCTAAGCCGCTCGTCGACTCAGTCGACGGACGTAATCGAGAGAGGTAATTCCAATGGCTGGACCCCAGCGCCGCGGTAGCGGCGCCGGCGGTGGCACCGGCGGTGGCGAGCGGCGCGACCGTAAGCGTGACGACCGGGGCAACGCCCCCGCCGTCGAGAAGACCGCTTACGTCGAGCGCGTTGTCGCGATCAACCGTGTCGCCAAGGTTGTCAAGGGTGGTCGTCGTTTCAGCTTCACCGCGCTGGTCGTGGTGGGCGACGGTGACGGCACCGTGGGTGTCGGTTACGGGAAGGCGAAGGAGGTTCCGGCCGCCATCGCCAAGGGTGTTGAGGAGGCCAAGAAGAACTTCTTCAAGGTCCCCCGTATCCAGGGCACCATCCCGCACCCGATCCAGGGTGAGAAGGCCGCCGGCGTCGTGCTGCTGAAGCCCGCCGCCCCCGGTACCGGTGTTATCGCCGGTGGTCCGGTGCGCGCCGTCCTGGAGTGCGCCGGCATTCACGACATCCTGTCGAAGTCGCTCGGCTCGGACAACGCGATCAACATCGTGCACGCCACCGTGGCTGCTCTGAAGGGCCTCGTGCGCCCCGAGGAGATCGCCGCCCGTCGTGGCCTGCCGCTGGAGGACGTGGCCCCCGCCGCTCTGCTGCGGGCGCGTGCTGCAGGGGTGAGCGCCTGATGGCTCGCCTGAAGATCACGCAGACCAAGTCGTACATCGGCAGCAAGCAGAATCACCGTGACACCCTGCGTTCGCTTGGTCTCAAGCGCATGCACGACGTCGTGGTGAAGGAGGACCGTCCCGAGATCCGCGGGATGGCCCACACGGTCCGTCACCTGGTGACGGTTGAGGAGGTGGACTGATCATGGGCGACAACCCGATCAAGATCCACAACCTGCGTCCCGCCCCGGGTGCCAAGACCGACAAGATCCGCGTGGGTCGTGGTGAGGGCTCCAAGGGTAAGACCGCCGGTCGTGGTACCAAGGGCACCAAGGCCCGCTACCAGGTTCCGCAGCGCTTCGAGGGTGGCCAGATGCCCCTCCACATGCGCCTGCCGAAGCTGAAGGGCTTCAAGAACCCGTTCAAGATCACGTTCCAGGTCGTCAACCTCGACAAGCTGGCCGAGCTCTACCCGCAGGGTGGCGCCGTCACGGTCGAGGACCTGGTCGCCAAGGGCGCGGTTCGCAAGAACTCCCTCGTCAAGGTGCTCGGCACCGGCGAGGTCTCGGTTGCGCTGCAGGTGACGGTCGACGCCGTCTCCGGCTCGGCCGCCGAGAAGATCAAGGCCGCCGGCGGTACGGTCACCGAGCTCGTCTGAGCCCGCTGAACCCGCCGACAACCGGCTTCGAGCCCCGCACCTCCTTCGGGAGGTGCGGGGCTCGTGCTTTTACCCCGGCTTTCACTCCGGGGCCGAAATCAGCCGGTACCGGGCCTCGTTCTTTTGTGTGGCAAAACCGGGCATCCCGTACCCCCGTGAGTGGGGGAGGGACGGTACGCGCTTCTTTCGAGTGGCCGCGCACTGTTAGAGTCCGTGGAGTTCCCTTGTAGGCTGCGCGTAGGCTCGCCTGTGCCGTCTGTACGGGGGCCCGTACCGCAAAAACTCCCCATTCAGGACCGACCCTCCCGCCGACGACGTGCGGGAGGCGCAGGAGGCACCGTGCTCAGTGCGTTCGCGCGGGCGTTCCAGACGCCCGACCTGCGCAAGAAGCTGCTGTTCACGCTGGGCATCATGGTGCTGTTCCGGCTGGGCTCGCACATTCCGATTCCGGGCGTGAGCTTCACGGCCGTGAACGAGTGCATCAAGGACACCAAGAACAACGGCCTCTTCGGACTCGTCAACCTGTTCAGCGGTGGCGCGCTCCTCCAGCTGACGATCTTCGCGCTCGGCATCATGCCGTACATCACCGCGAGCATCATCCTCCAGCTCCTCACCGTCGTGATCCCGCGACTCGAGGCGTTGAAGAAGGAGGGCCAGGCCGGCACCGCGAAGATCACCCAGTACACCCGCTACCTGACCATCGCGCTCGCCGTGCTCCAGGGCACCGGCATCGTGGCGACGGCCTCCAGCGGTGCGCTGTTCTCCGGCTGCCCGGTGGGCAACCAGATCGTGCCGGACACCTCGGTGTTCCGGATCGCCGTCATGGTGCTCACGATGACGGCCGGCACCACGGTCATCATGTGGCTGGGCGAGCTGATCACCGACCGCGGCATCGGCAACGGCATGTCGCTGCTGATCTTCACCTCGATCGCCGCGCAGTTCCCGACCTCGATGTGGGCCATCAAGCAGTCCGGCACCATCGGCGGCGGCTGGGTCGAGTTCCTCTCCGTGGTCGCGGTCGGCGTCATCGTTGTGATGCTGGTCATCTTCGTCGAGCAGGCGCAGCGCCGGATCCCGGTCCAGTACGCGAAGCGGATGATCGGCCGCCGGGCCTTCGGCGGCACCTCGACCTACATCCCGCTCAAGGTGAACCAGGCCGGTGTCATCCCGGTCATCTTCGCCTCGTCGCTGCTGTACATCCCGGCGCTGGTGGTCCAGCTGACCAACAGCCAGTCGGGCTGGGCGGTGTGGGTCAAGCAGAACTTCGTCAAGGGTGACCACCCGATCTACATGGCCACCTACTTCCTGCTGATCGTCTTCTTCGCCTTCTTCTACGTCGCCATCTCCTTCAACCCCGAAGAAGTTGCCGACAATATGAAGAAGTATGGTGGCTTCATCCCGGGCATCCGGGCCGGCCGTCCGACGGCCGAGTACCTGAACTACGTGCTGACCCGAATCACGTGGCCGGGTTCGCTCTACCTGGGCCTGATCGCGTTGATCCCGATGATCGCCCTGGTCGCCTTCGGACAGCAGACCAACTTCCCGTTCGGCGGCACCAGCGTGCTCATCGTCGTCGGCGTCGGACTCGAAACTGTGAAGCAGATCGAGAGCCAGCTCCAGCAGCGCAATTACGAAGGGTTCCTCCGCTGATGCGTATCGTCCTCGTTGGTCCTCCCGGGGCCGGGAAGGGTACTCAGGCGCACCTGCTCGCCAAGACCCTGTCCATCCCCCACATCTCCACCGGCGACCTGTTCCGCGCCAACATCGGTCAGGGCACCCCGCTGGGGCTCGAGGCCAAGGGCTACATGGACGCGGGTCGCCTGGTACCGGATGAGGTCACCATCGGGATGGCCAAGGACCGCATGCTGCAGGCCGACGCGGCCAACGGCTTCCTGCTCGACGGCTTCCCCCGCAACCTGGGCCAGGCCAAGGCGCTCGACGAGTTCCTCGCCGAGCAGGGCATCGTGCTGGACGGCGTGCTGGACCTGGAGGTCCCCGAGGACGAGGTGGTGCGCCGGATCGCCGGCCGCCGCCTGTGCCGCAAGAACGGCAGCCACGTGTTCCACGTCGCGTACAACCCGCCGAAGGAGGAGGGTGTCTGCGACGAGTGCGGTGGCGAGCTGTACCAGCGCTCGGACGACACCGAGGAAGCGGTGCGCACGCGCCTGGAGGTCTACCACACGGAGACCGAGCCGATCATCGACTACTACGTCCAGCAGGGCCTGGTGGCGACGATCTCGGCCCTCGGCAAGGTGGACGAGGTCACCCAGCGCGCGATCGAGGCGCTGAAGAAGAACGGCTGAGTTCGCTCGGCGAGGTACGCGTGACGGCCGGGTCGCCCGTGGAGCGGGCGGCCCGGCCGTTTTCGACGTCGTACGGTGGTAGGCAGTGGTAATCCGGACTTGGAAGGCGTGACCTGATGGTGGAGATCAAGACCCCCGAGCAGATCGCGAAGATGCGGGCGGCCGGGCTGGTCGTCGCCGAGGCGCTCAAGGCCTGTCGCGAGGCGGTCGCTCCCGGGGTGACCACCCAGGAGCTCAACGACATCGCCGACAAGGTCATCACCGACCACGGTGCCACCTCGAACTTCCGCGCCCACCACGGCGGCCTGTGGTTCCCGGGCGTGATCTGCGCCTCGGTGAACAACGAGGTCGTGCACGGCATCCCGGGCGAGCGGGTGCTGCAGGAGGGCGACATCATCTCGATCGACTGCGGCGCCATCCTGGACGGCTGGCACGGCGACTCGGCGATCACCGTCGCGGTCGGCGAGGTCCGCCCCGAGGTCGAGATGCTCAGCCGGGTGACCGAGGGCTCGATGTGGGCCGGCATCGCCCAGATGAAGAAGAACAACCGCCTGGTGGACGTCTCCAAGGCGATCGAGGGCTACATCCGGCGCCAGCCGCTGCCGCCCAAGGGCAAGTGGGGCATCACCGAGGGCTACGGCGGCCACGGCATCGGCACCGCGATGCACATGGAGCCGCACGTGCTGAACTACGTCGAGCGCGGCCGCGGCAAAGGCCCGAAGCTGGTGCCGGGCACCGTGCTGGCGATCGAGCCGATGGTCTCGCTCGGCACCCCGCACACCGCGGTGCTGGAGGACGACTGGACGGTCGTCACCAACGACGGCACCTGGGCCTCGCACTGGGAGCACTCGGTGGCCGTCACCGAGGAGGGCCCGCTGGTGCTGACCGCCTTCGACGGCGGCCGGGCCGAGCTCGCCAAGCTGGGCATCACCGCAGCTCCGGACCCGCTGGCGTAGTCGCCCGGGCGGTCAACTGCCGCTGCTGACAAGGGATCAGAGCCCTGGAGGTTTGGACCTCCAGGGCTTTTGTCCTATTTTTAACGGCTGGCAGTGGCAGTTACTGGCCCAGTGGCTTACGAGCGAGCAGGAGAGCGCAGTGCTCAAGGGATTCCGCGACTTCATGATGCGCGGCAACGTCATCGACATGGCCGTCGGTGTGGTCATCGGTGCCGCGTTCACCGCGGTGGTGACCGGCTTCGTGTCCGCCTTCCTCACCCCGCTGGTCGGCGTGGTGGTCGGCGCGGCCGGCGACTTCAGCTCGTACACGGCGGAGATCGGCGGGGTGAAGTTCCCGTACGGCCAGTTCCTGAACGTGCTGATCGCCTTCTTCATGACCGCCGCGGTGCTGTACTTCTGCGTGGTGCTGCCGATCACCAAGGCCACCGCCCGCTACCTGCCGAAGAAGCCGAAGGTCGCGAAGCGCCCGTGCCCCGAGTGCCTGACCGAGATCCCCGAGGCCGCCCGCCGCTGCTCGGCCTGCACCGCCCACGTCGACCCGCTGGCCGTCCCCACCGGGGTCTGACGGGGCCCGTGTGACGGCGGACTCCTTCCGGTACCCCCGTTTTGGACCCCCGGGACGCGCTGGCGTAGGATGGACCGTCGGCTCACTCGTAGCGTGCTTCAGCACGCCCTCTTCCCCTCGGGGGCGGGGTGAACCCAGGTTCGCACGAGCGTTCCGCATACGGTAGCCGGTCCCGGAAGGTGGATCTCGCAGTTCATGGCTAAGAAGCAAGGCGCCATTGAGATCGAGGGCACCGTGATCGAGTCTCTTCCGAACGCGATGTTCAAGGTCGAGCTGCAGAACGGTCACAAGGTCCTCGCGCACATCAGTGGCAAGATGCGCATGCACTACATCCGCATCCTGCCGGACGACCGGGTGGTCGTGGAGCTCAGCCCCTACGACCTCACGCGCGGCCGGATCGTCTACCGCTACAAGTAAGAACGTCAGATCTAGACCCGGAGAACCTGAACATGAAGGTCAAGCCGAGCGTCAAGAAGATCTGCGACAAGTGCAAGGTGATCCGCCGTCACGGCCGGGTCATGGTGATCTGCGACAACCTGCGCCACAAGCAGCGCCAGGGCTGATCTCCCTCCCGCATTTCTCGTAGTACTTCGCGCGACGCGAAAACGTCATACGCGGGTCACCCGATCCGTCCCGGACGGGACGGACTGCCGCCCCCGGTCAGAGGCCGGGGCTCCCTCACCGTGAGGTGTCGGAGTAGGTGCCCGTCAGACCTCTGAAGAACCACAGGAGCCTTGAATGGCACGCCTCGCCGGCGTTGATCTCCCCCGTGAGAAGCGGATCGAGATCGCCCTTACGTACGTGTACGGCATCGGCCGTACCCGCGCCCAGCAGACCCTCGCCGAGACCGGCGTCAACCCGGATGTCCGCGTTCGCGACATCACTGAGGACGACCTGGTCAAGCTGAGCCAGTACATCGACGCCAACTACACGGTCGAGGGTGACCTCCGCCGTGAGGTGGCCGCCGACATCCGCCGCAAGGTCGAGATCGGCTGCTACGAGGGTCTGCGTCACCGCCGTGGCCTGCCGGTCCGCGGCCAGCGCACCCACACCAACGCGCGTACCCGCAAGGGCCCGCGTCGCGCGATCGCCGGCAAGAAGAAGCCGGGCAAGAAGTAGTCCGTCCCGTCACCGGACATCCCTCCGGCCCGCGGGTCAGCGGACCGACCACCTCAGTAGGAGAACAGACTTATGCCCCCCAAGGGTCGTCAGGCTGCCGGCGCGAAGAAGATCCGCCGCAAGGAAAAGAAGAACGTCGCTCACGGCCACGCGCACATCAAGAGCACGTTCAACAACACCATCGTTTCGATCACCGACCCCGCGGGCAACGTGATCTCCTGGGCCTCCGCCGGCCACGTCGGCTTCAAGGGCTCGCGCAAGTCCACCCCGTTCGCCGCGCAGATGGCCGCCGAGGCCGCTGCCCGTCGCGCGCAGGAGCACGGCATGCGCAAGGTCGACGTCTTCGTGAAGGGTCCGGGCTCCGGCCGCGAGACCGCGATCCGTTCGCTCCAGGCCACCGGCCTGGAGGTCGGCTCGATCCAGGACGTCACCCCCACCCCGCACAACGGCTGCCGTCCGCCGAAGCGCCGCCGCGTCTGACGCAGCGCCTTCGGGCACGCGGGTAACGCTTTAAACCACGTACGGGGTCCTGTTTTCTGCGGGACCCCGTACGCTTGGTCCTGTCGGCATCAAATAGTGGGTGCCGAAGACAACTGGAGGAACACCCCCCATGCTTATCGCTCAGCGCCCCTCGCTGACCGAAGAGGTCGTCGACGAGTTCCGCTCGCGGTTCGTGATCGAGCCGCTGGAGCCGGGCTTCGGCTACACCCTCGGCAACTCCCTGCGCCGCACGCTCCTGTCGTCGATCCCGGGTGCCGCTGTCACCAGCATCCGCATCGACGGCGTCCTGCACGAGTTCACCACCGTGCCGGGCGTCAAGGAGGACGTGACCGACCTCATCCTCAACATCAAGCAGCTGGTCGTCTCCTCGGAGCACGACGAGCCGGTCGTGATGTACCTGCGCAAGCAGGGCCCGGGCGTCGTGACCGCCGCCGACATCGCCCCGCCGGCGGGTGTCGAGGTGCACAACCCCGAGCTGGTCCTCGCCACGCTGAACGGCAAGGGCAAGCTGGAGATGGAGCTGACCGTCGAGCGCGGTCGCGGCTACGTCTCCGCCGTCCAGAACAAGGCCTCCGGCCAGGAGATCGGCCGCATCCCGGTCGACTCGATCTACAGCCCCGTGCTGAAGGTCACCTACAAGGTCGAGGCCACCCGTGTCGAGCAGCGGACCGACTTCGACAAGCTGATCGTCGACGTCGAGACCAAGCCCGCCATGCGTCCGCGCGACGCCATGGCCTCGGCCGGCAAGACCCTGGTGGAGCTGTTCGGCCTCGCCCGCGAGCTGAACATCGACGCCGAGGGCATCGACATGGGCCCGTCCCCGACGGACGCCGCCCTGGCCGCCGACCTGGCGCTGCCGATCGAGGAGCTGGAGCTCACCGTTCGGTCGTACAACTGCCTCAAGCGCGAGGGCATCCACACCGTGGGTGAGCTCGTCGCCCGCTCCGAGGCCGACCTGCTCGACATCCGCAACTTCGGTGCGAAGTCGATCGACGAGGTCAAGGCGAAGCTGGCCGGCATGGGCCTGGCCCTCAAGGACAGCCCGCCCGGGTTCGACCCGACCGCCGCCGCCGACGCCTTCGGCGCCGACGACCTGGACGACGCGGGTTACGCGGAGACCGAGCAGTACTAAGAGATTTGGCCGCGGGGGCGGTTCCACGGAGCCGCCCCCGTCGTCATGGCAAGTCGTACCGGCAACAGTGCCGGTACGCCCGCTGCGGTACCTGGTACGGCCGTAGTCGGAGATCCAAGGAGTCACCATGCCGCGTCCCACCAAGGGTGCCCGCCTCGGCGGCGGCCCGCACCACGAGCCGCTGCTGCTCGCCGGTCTGTGCCGGGAGCTGTTCCAGTACGGCCGCATCACCACGACCGAGGCCAAGGCCCGTCGGATGCGCCCGCTGGCGGAGAAGCTGATCACCAAGGCGAAGAAGGGCGACATCCACAACCGTCGCCTGGTGCGCAAGACCATCACCGACATCTCGGTGCTGCACACCCTCTTCACCGAGATCGCGCCGCGCTACGAGAACCGCCCGGGTGGTTACACCCGTATCACCAAGATCGGTCCCCGTCGTGGCGACAACGCCCCGATGGCCGTGATCGAGCTGGTCGAGGCGCTGACCGTCGCGCAGACCGCCGTCGGCGAGGCCGAGGGCGCCACCAAGCGTGCCGTCAAGGAGGCCGACCAGGCCGCCGCCGTCGAGACCAAGGCCGACGAGGCCGAGGCCGCCGAGCAGGCCTGACACCTCCAGGTGTGATGCGGGCCCGCTCTCCCAGCGATGGGGGAGCGGGCCCGTTCCTTATTCGTAGGAGCAGGAGCAAGTGGTCAACGATTGCGCCGAGCAGCCACCGGTGAAGGACGGCCCGGCCGAGGGCCGCGTCCGGGTCCGGCTCGACCTCGCCTACCAGGGCGCCGAGTTCTCCGGCTGGGCCCGCCAGAAGGGCGGCCGCCGGACGGTCCAGGAGGAGATCGAGACCGCGCTGCAGGTCGTCACCCGCAGCCCGGAGCTGTTCCCGCTGACCGTGGCCGGCCGCACCGACGCCGGCGTCCACGCCCGCGGCCAGGTCGCCCACGTCGACCTGCCGGCCGAGCTGTGGGAGGCGCACCGGGAGAAGCTGCTGCGCCGGCTGGCCGGCCGGCTGCCCGGGGACGTCCGGATCTACCGGGTCGGGGAGGCGCCGGCCGGGTTCGACGCCCGCTTCTCGGCGATCTGGCGCCGCTACGCCTACCGGGTCGCCGACCACCCCGGCGGGGTCGACCCGCTGCTGCGCGGGCACGTGCTGTGGCACGACCGGCCGCTGGACGTGGACCGGATGAACGAGGCCGCGAAGCTGCTGCTCGGCGAGCACGACTTCGCCGCGTACTGCAAGAAGCGCGAGGGCGCCACCACCATCCGGACCCTGCTGGAACTGCACTGGGACCGCGTCCCGGTGGACGGCTACGCCAGCCAGGAGGGCAGCCTCGCGGTCGCCACCGTGCGGGCCGACGCCTTCTGCCACAACATGGTCCGGGCGCTGGTCGGCGCGATGCTGCTGGTCGGCGACGGGCACCGGCCGGTGGAGTTCCCCGGCGAGGTGCTGGCCGGCGGGGTGCGCAACTCGGCCGTCAACGTGATCCGGCCGTACGGGCTCACGCTGGAGGAGGTCGGCTACCCGCCGGACGACCAGCTCGCCGAGCGGAACCGGCAGGCGCGGCGGATGCGCACGCTGCCCGGGCAGCCGGCCGTCGCGTAATCCGTTTTGGCCCGGGGCGTCCGCTTGGGACAATCGCTCCCATGGGACACGTCGAGATTTCGCACCTGGAGTACTACCTGCCGGACGGGCGGGTGCTGTTCGACGACGCGTCCTTCCGGGTCGGCGAGGGCGCCGCGGTCGCGCTGGTCGGCGCCAACGGCGCCGGCAAGACCACCCTGCTGCGCATGATCGCGGGGGACATCCAGCCGCACGGCGGCACGGTGACGATCAGCGGCGGGCTCGGCGTGATGCGCCAGTTCGTCGGCACCACCGGCCGCGAGGACCAGAGCGCCACCCCGGGGGCCCTGCCGGCCGACGCCTCGGTGCGCGACCTGCTGGTCTCGGTCGCCCCCGAGCGGATCGCCGTGGCCGCCCGCGCGGTGGACGCCGCCGAGCTGGCGATGATCGCCCAGGACGACGAGAAGACGCAGATGGCCTACGCCCAGGCGCTCTCCGACTGGGCGGACGTCGGCGGCTACGACTACGAGACCGACTGGGACGTCTGCACCATGGCGGCCCTCGGGATGCCCTTCGACAAGGCCCAGTGGCGCGGCCTGAACACCCTCTCCGGCGGCGAGCAGAAGCGGCTGGTGCTGGAGGCGCTGCTGCGCGGCCCCGAAGAGGTGCTGCTGCTCGACGAGCCGGACAACTACCTGGACGTACCGGCCAAGCGCTGGCTGGAGGAGGCCCTCAAGGCCACCTCGAAGACCGTCCTGTTCATCTCGCACGACCGTGAGCTGCTCTCCAGGTCCGCGGACAAGATCATCAGCGTCGAGTCCGGTGCCGCCGGAAGCAGCGTCTGGGTGCACGGCGGCGGCTTCGACAGCTTCCACGAGGCCCGCAAGGACCGCTTCGCGCGGTTCGAGGAACTGGGCCGCCGGTGGGACGAGGAGCACGCCAAGCTCAAGAAGCTGGTCGTCACCCTGCGCCAGGCCGCCTCCGTCAGCCACGCGCTCGCCACCCGCTACGCGGCCGCCCAGACCCGGCTGAAGAAGTTCGAGGAGGCCGGCCGCCCGGAGGAGCCCCCGCGCGAGCAGAGCATCACCATGCGGCTCAAGGGCGGGCGCACCGGCATGCGGTCCTTCACCCTGGAGCGGCTGGGGCTCACCGGCCTGATGCAGCCCTTCGACCTGGAGGTCTTCTACGGCGAGCGGGTCGCCGTGCTGGGCGCCAACGGGGCCGGCAAGTCGCACCTGCTGCGGCTGCTCGCGGGGGACACCACGGTCGAGCACACCGGCGACTGGAAGCTCGGCGCCCGGGTCGTCCCCGGCCACTTCCGGCAGACCCACGCCCATCCGGAGCTGTTCGGCCGCACCGTGCGCTCGATCATCGAGGAGGAGCACGCGCTCAGCCGCGGCGCCGCGATGGGCGCGCTGCGCCGGTACGAGCTGGACCGCCAGGAGGAGCAGAAGTTCGAGTCGCTGTCCGGCGGACAGCAGGCCCGGCTGATGATCCTCAAGCTCGAACTCTCCGGCGTGACGGCCCTGTTGCTCGACGAGCCGACCGACAACCTGGACCTGGAGAGCGCCGAGGCGCTGCAGACCGGGCTGGAGGCCTTCGAGGGCACGGTGCTGTGCGTCACCCACGACCGCTGGTTCGCCAAGACCTTCGACCGCTTCCTGGTCTTCGGCGCGGACGGGAAGGTCTTCGAGTCGTCCGAACCGGTCTGGGACGTCACCCGGGTGGAGCGCGAACGCTGAGTGACGGCGGGGTGGGCGGCCGGCGATTTTTGACCGCTCCCCGCCCGCCCGGTAACCTGGACGCTTGATGTGCGTATTGGCTCGCTCTATCTCACGTGAGAGGTCGGTACGCCGGAGACATCAGGTCGACGACCAGCGGTCACCCTTGAATTGCGTCCAAGGCTGATCAGGCTGCTCTTCCGTCCGGGTGCTCCTGTCAGGACTCACTCACTGAAAAGCGAAGGCTACGACCGTGCGTACGTACAGCCCCAAGCCCGGCGACGTCCAGCGTCAGTGGCACGTCATCGACGCGACCGACGTCGTGCTGGGCCGCCTGGCCTCCCAGGCCGCCAACCTCCTCCGGGGCAAGCACAAGGCGATCTACGCGCCGCACGTTGACACTGGTGACTTCGTCATCATCATCAACGCCGACAAGGTGCACCTGTCCGGTAACAAGAAGACCCAGAAGCTGGCCTACCGCCACTCGGGCTTCCCGGGCGGTCTGCGCTCGGTGCGCTACGACGACCTGCTGGCGAACAACCCGGAGAAGGCCGTCGAGAAGGCCATCAAGGGCATGATCCCCAAGAACAGCCTGGGCCGCCAGATGCTCTCCAAGCTGAAGGTCTACTCGGGCGACCAGCACCCCCACGCTGCCCAGCAGCCGGTGCCGTTCGAGATCACCCAGGTCGCGCAGTAATTCGGCCACCAAGCCCCCCAACACTGAAAAGAGCTGAGGAACATCGTGGCCGAGACCACTGAAACCCTTGAGGTCGACTTCGACGAGGCCGTTGAGGCCGTCGAGGGCGAGTACACCTCCGAGGAGAGCTACACCTCCGAGTCCCTGGCCGGCCGCTTCGGCGAGGCCACCCCGGGCGCCGGCCTCGGCCGTCGCAAGGAGGCGATCGCCCGCGTGCGCATCGTCCCCGGCACCGGCCAGTGGAAGATCAACGGTCGCACCCTCGAGGGTTACTTCCCGAACAAGGTGCACCAGCAGACCGTGAACGAGCCCTTCAAGCTCCTCGAGCTGGACGGCCGTTACGACGTCGTCGCCCGCATCAGCGGTGGCGGCGTCTCCGGCCAGGCCTACGCGCTGCGCCTCGGCGTCGCCCGTGCCCTGAACGAGGCCGACGTGGACAACAACCGCGCCGCCCTCAAGAAGGCCGGCTTCCTGATGCGTGACGCCCGTGCCGTCGAGCGCAAGAAGGCCGGTCTCAAGAAGGCCCGCAAGGCGCCGCAGTACAGCAAGCGCTAATCGCGTCCCCGGGGGTGCGTACCGCCCTGGCGGCGCACCCCCTGGTTGCGCAAACCGTCGCCCCGGAGTACCTCGTGTACTCCGGGGCGACGTGTTCCCCGGCTAACGTGCGGCGGCCGGGATCAACGGTGGGTTCCGAGCATGGTGATGGAGGACGGGACAGTGGGACGACTCTTCGGTACGGACGGCGTACGCGGTGTGGCCAACGAGGGCCTGACGGCGGAGCTGGCGCTCGGCCTGTCGGTCGCGGCCTCCCACGTGCTCGGCGAGGCCGGCGCGTTCGACGGGCACCGGCCGGTCGCGGTGGTCGGCCGTGACCCCCGTGCCTCGGGCGAGTTCCTGGAGGCCGCGGTCATCGCGGGCCTGGCCAGCTCCGGCGTCGACGTGCTCCGGGTCGGCGTCCTCCCCACCCCCGCCGTGGCGTACCTCACCGGCGCGCTCGGCGCCGACTTCGGCGTGATGCTGTCCGCCAGCCACAACGCCATGCCGGACAACGGCATCAAGTTCCTCGCCCGCGGCGGCCACAAGCTGGACGACCGGATCGAGGACGCGATCGAGGCCCACTACCGCAAGCACACCGTCGGCGGCGAGGACTGGAACCGCCCGACCGGTGCCGCCGTCGGCCGGGTCCGCGAGTACACCGAGGGCTTCGACAAGTACGTCGCCCACCTGATCGGTGTGCTGCCCAACCGCCTGGACGGCATCCGGGTCGTCATCGACGGCGCCCACGGCGCGGCCGCCTACGTCGCCCCCGAGGCCTTCGCCCGGGCCGGCGCCGAGGTCGTCCACACCCTGGGGGCCGAGCCCACCGGCCTCAACATCAACGACGGCGTCGGCTCCACCCACCTGGACCGGCTGCGCGTCGCGATGAAGGAGTACCGGGCCGACCTCGGCATCGCCCTGGACGGCGACGCGGACCGCTGCCTGGCCGCCGACGCCGAGGGCGACGAGGTGGACGGCGACCAGATCATCGCCATCCTCGCCGTCGCCATGAAGGAGGCCGGCACCCTGCGCCGCAACACCGCGGTCGCCACCGTGATGTCCAACCTCGGCTTCAAGCTGGCGATGGAGCGCGAGGGCATCGACCTGGTGGAGACCGCCGTCGGCGACCGCTACGTGCTGGAGGCGATGAAGGAGCACGGCTTCGCGCTGGGCGGCGAGCAGTCCGGCCACGTCATCCTGCTGGACCACGCCACCACCGGCGACGGCACCCTGACCGGCCTGATGCTGGGCGCCCGACTGGCCGCCACCAAGCAGCCGCTGGCCGACCTGGCCGCCGTGATGACCCGGCTGCCGCAGGTGCTGATCAACGTCAAGGGCGTCGACAAGGGCCGGGTGGGCACCAGCACCGAGCTGGCCGCCGCGGTCGCCGCCGCCGAGGCCGAGCTGGGCGCCACCGGCCGGGTGCTGCTGCGCCCCTCCGGCACCGAGCCGCTGGTCCGGGTCATGGTCGAGGCCGCCGACCCGGTGCAGGCCGAGGCCGTCGGGCAGCGCCTCGCCGAGGCGGTCCGCACCCACCTGGGCTGAGCCCGCCCCGGAGACCACGAAGGGCCCCCGCGCGGGGGCCCTTCGCCGTGTCCTGCGCCCGGTCAGAGCTTGCGCAGCAGCGCCCGGCGGACCTTGTGGTCGGCGCCCTTCTGCAGGACCAGGGTGGCCCGGCCGCGGGTCGGCAGCACGTTCTCCAGCAGATTCGGCTTGTTGATGGTGCGCCAGACCTGTCGGCCGTACTCCATCGCCTCCTCCTCCGGCACCTCGGTGAACCGGGTGAAGTAGGAGTTCGGGTCCTGGAAGGCCGTCTGCCGCAGCTTGCGGAAGCGGTCCAGGTACCAGTGCTCGATGTCGTCGGTGCGGGCGTCGACGTAGATCGAGAAGTCGAAGTAGTCCGCCACCGCGAGCCTGGTCCGGCCGTCGGTGCCCGGCAGGGCCGGCTGGAGCACGTTCAGGCCCTCGACGATCAGGATGTCCGGGCGCTCCACCGTCAGCCGCTGGTCCTGCACGATGTCGTACACCAGGTGCGAGTACACCGGCGCCGTCACCAGCTCCTTGCCCGCCTTCACGTCCGCGACGAAGCGCATCAGGGCCCGGCGGTCGTACGACTCCGGGAAGCCCTTGCGGGCCATCAGGCCGCGGCGGCGCAGCTCGGCGTTGGGCAGCAGGAAGCCGTCGGTGGTGACCAGCTCCACCCGCGGGTGCTCGGGCCAGCGGGCCAGCAGGGCCTGGAGCAGGCGGGCGGTGGTGGACTTGCCGACGGCCACCGAGCCGGCCACGCCGATGATGAACGGCGTACGGGTGCGCTCGGTGTCCGGGGTGTCCAGGAACGTGCCCAGCGCGCCGCGCAGTTCGTGCGTGGCGTGGATGTAGAGGTTCAGCAGCCGGGACAGCGGCAGGTAGACGTCACGCACCTCGTCGAGGTCGAGTGCCGTGCCGAGGCCGCGCAGCTGCTCCACCTCCTCGGCGGTCAGCGGAAGTGGCGTACGCTCGCGCAGTGCGCTCCACTCGGCCCGGCTGAGGTCCACGTAGGGGGACGGGGACGGGCCGGGCGTGGCGGCGCCCCGCGTACAGAGTTCGGTCAGCACATGCTCCATTGTGAGCCGTAGCGGTGTTCACCGTGGTTGTGGTGTCGGTCACGCAGGGTTGGGGCGAGCCGGGAAAGACGGGAAAACGGCCACAGAACCGCCCTTATGCTGGCACGCATGTGCGGAATTGTTGGATACGTGGGCGCGCAGTCCGCCCTCGACGTAGTAATCGCGGGCCTGCAGCGACTGGAGTACCGGGGCTATGACTCGGCCGGTGTCGCGGTGCAGGCGCAGGACTCCCAGGGGCAGTGGAGTCTGGTCACCGACAAGCGGGCCGGAAAGCTCGGCAACCTGGAGAAGTCGCTCGCCGAATCCCCCCTCCCCGGCGGCACCACCGGCATCGGCCACACCCGTTGGGCCACCCACGGCGGCCCGACGGACGCCAATGCCCACCCCCACCTGGACGACGACCGCCGGGTGGCCGTGGTCCACAACGGCATCATCGAGAACTTCGCCCAGCTGCGGGCCGAGATCGCCGAGCGCGGCCACACCCTCCGGTCCGAGACCGACACCGAGGTCGTCGCCCACCTGCTCGGTGAGGCCTACGACGGCGACCTGGCCGAGGCCATGCGCGTCGTCTGCCGCCGGCTGGACGGCGCCTTCACCCTCGTCGCCGTCCACGCCGACTCGCCCGACGTGGTGGTCGGCGCCCGCCGCAACTCCCCGCTCGTGGTGGGCCGCGGCGAGGGCGAGAACTTCCTCGCCTCCGACGTCGCCGCCTTCATCGCGCACACCCGCGAGGCGATCGAGCTGGGCCAGGACCAGGTCGTCGAGCTGCGCCGGGAGGGCGTGACCGTCACCGACTTCGACGGCAACCCGGCCGAGGTGCGCGAGTACCACGTCGACTGGGACGCCTCCGCCGCCGAGAAGGGCGGCTACGACTACTTCATGCTCAAGGAGATCGCCGAGCAGCCGAAGGCCGTCGCCGACACCCTCCTCGGCCGGATCGGCACCGACGGCCGGCTGACCCTCGACGAGCTGCGGATCTCCGACGCCGACCTGCGCTCGGTCGACAAGGTCGTCATCGTCGCCTGCGGCACGGCCTTCCACGCGGGCATGATCGCCAAGTACGCGATCGAGCACTGGACCCGCATCCCCTGCGAGGTCGAGGTCGCCTCGGAGTTCCGCTACCGCGACCCGATCATGGGCCCCGGCACGCTGGTCATCGCCATCTCGCAGTCCGGCGAGACCATGGACACCCTGATGGCCCTGCGGCACGCCCGTGAGCAGGGCGCCAAGGTGCTGGCGATCTGCAACACCAACGGCTCGACCATCCCGCGCGAGTCGGACGCGGTGCTGTACACCCACGCCGGACCGGAGGTCGCGGTCGCCTCCACCAAGGCGTTCCTGACCCAGCTGGTCGCCTGCTACCTGGTCGCCCTGTACCTGGGCCAGGTGCGCGGCACCAAGTGGGGCGACGAGATCTTCACCATCATCCGCGAGCTCGGCGACGCGCCGAAGCAGGTCGAGCAGGTGCTGGAGACCATGGAGCCGGTGCGCGAGCTGGCCCGCTCGCTGGCCGACGCCCGCTCGGTGCTGTTCCTCGGCCGTCACGTCGGCTTCCCGGTGGCCCTGGAGGGCGCGCTCAAGCTCAAGGAGCTCGCCTACATGCACGCCGAGGGCTTCGCGGCGGGCGAGCTCAAGCACGGCCCGATCGCGCTGATCGAGGAGGGGCTGCCGGTCGTGGTGGTCGTGCCCTCGCCGCGCGGGCGGTCGATCCTGCACGACAAGATCGTCTCCAACATCCAGGAGATCCGGGCCCGCGGCGCCCGCACGATCGTGATCGCCGAGGAGGGCGACGAGGCCGTCGTGCCGTACGCGGACCACCTGATCCGCATCCCGGCCACCCCGACGCTGCTCCAGCCGCTGGTCTCCACCGTCCCGCTCCAGGTCTTCGCCTGCGAGCTGGCCACGGCCAAGGGCCACGAGGTCGACCAGCCGCGCAACCTGGCGAAGTCGGTCACCGTCGAGTAGACGCCCGGCCGTTCGCGGCGCCCCTGCGGTGGCTGTGCCCTACCGCAGGGGCGCCGTGTCGAGCGTGAAGGAGAACGGGGCGGGCAGGTCGATCGACTTGCCGAACTCGACCTTGGTCCGGGTGATGTAGTCCCCGCCGTCGGGTTCGGTGAACAGCGTGACCGTGCCGTCGGTGCGGTCGACCAGCAGGTAGCAGGGGATTCCCGCAGCGGCGTAGCCCAGGCGTTTCGGTTCGCGGTCCTTGTACGGGTTGGTCGAGGTGATCTCGAAGACCAGCAGTACGCCCGCCGCCTGGGCCCAGGAGTCCGAGTGCTCGAAATGCCCGACCGGGCTCACCACGCCGTCGGGGATGAAACGGCCCTTGGGCGTGATCAGACCCTTGGTGCCTGACAGGTCGAACTCGGTCTCGGCCTTGCGCATGAACTGCCTGTTGATGAGCGAGAACGCGGTCTCGTGGGCCCCGTCCGGCGGCGGCGTCACGACGATCTCCCCTTCGATGAATTCGGCCTTGCTTCCCAGCGGCGTGTCCAGCTCCAAAAACGCCTGGAGGAGGCTGTCCTCGCCCAGCGGGTGCTCGATTGCCGGCATGGCGACCATGGCCCTTCTCCCTCCTGTGGGTCCGTGCCGAGCCACAAGGTAGGCGTACGGACCGACACCGGTGGGGGCTCGAAGTGGGTGTCACCCGAAAGTGTGCCGCAGGCCCGGCTCCCGCGGGGCCGGGACGCGGGCTAGCGTCGGCGGTAGCCGACTGCCGAAGGAGTTCTCCCCATGCGTCATGCACACCCTGTGGACACCGTCCGGGCCGCGGAGGCGGAGCTGATGGCGCGGCTGCCGGAGGGCACGCTGATGCAGCGGGCGGCGGCCGGGTTGGCGGCGACGTGTGCGCGGCTGCTGGTCGGGGGTCGGGGGCGGGTGTACGGCAGTCGGGTGACGGTGCTGGCGGGCAGTGGGGACAACGGGGGTGACGCGCTGTACGCCGGGGCGGCGCTGGCCCGGCGCGGGGCGCGGGTGACGGCGGTGCTGCTGGCGCCGGCGAAGGCGCACCCGGGCGGGCTGGCCGCGCTGCGGGCGGCCGGCGGGCGGGTGACGGCGGAGCAGGAGGTCGGCCTGGCCGACTTCTCGTGCGCGGACCTGGTGCTGGACGGGATCGTCGGCATCGGCGGCCGGGGCGGGCTGCGCCCCGAGGCCGTGCCGTACGCCCGGGCCGGGCGGCGCGGCACCGTGGTGGCGGTGGACCTGCCCAGCGGGGTCGAGGCGGACAGCGGCGAGGTGCCCGGGGAGGCGCTGCGCGCGGACGTCACGGTCTGCTTCGGTACCTACAAGCCCGGGCTGCTGATCGACCCCGGGGCCTCCTACGCGGGCGCGGTGCAACTGGTGGACATCGGCCTGGAACCGCCGGAGCCGGAGGTGACGGCCCTGCAGCACGCGGACGTGGCGGCGCTGCTGCCGCTGCCGGGCGCGGAGAGCGACAAGTACCGGCGCGGTGTGGTCGGGGTGGCGGCCGGCTCGGCGCGGTACCCGGGGGCGGCCCTGCTCGCGGTCGCCGGTGCGCTGCACGGCGGTGCGGGCGCCGTCCGGTACGTCGGCACGGCGGCCGAGGAGGTGGTGCGCCGCTTCCCGGAGACGCTGGTCACCGAGGGCGGCCCGGCCGGGGCCGGACGGGTGCAGGCCTGGGTGGTCGGGCCGGGCGGGGGCGAGGGGGCGCGGCAGGCGCTGGTCGAGGCGCTGGCGAGCGACGTCCCGGTGCTGGTGGACGCGGACGGGCTGACCGAGCTGGGCCGGCTCGGTCCGCGGGCGCTGGCCGGCCGCACCGCGCCCACCCTGCTGACCCCGCACACCGGCGAGGCCGCCCGGCTGCTGGCCGGCGCCGACGGCACCGCGCCGCCCGCCGCCGACGACTTGGCCGCCACCCGGCTGGCCACCGCCCGCCAGCTGGCCGCCGCCTACCGGGCCACCGTGCTGCTCAAGGGCTCCACCACGGTGGTCGCCGACCCGGGCGGGGCCGTCCGGGTGAACCCCACCGGCACCTCCTGGCTGGCCACCGCGGGCAGCGGGGACGTCCTGGCCGGGCTGGCCGGTTCGCTGCTGGCCGCGGGCCTGCCGCCGCTGGACGCCGCCTCGGTGGCCGCCTACCTGCACGGCCTGGCGGGCCGGGAGGCGGCGGGCGAGCCCGGGGCGCCGGTGCCGGCGCTCGCGGTGGCCGGGGCGCTGCCCACGGTCTGGCGGGCCGTCCGGCGGCCGTAGCCGTAGCCGTAGCCGTAGCCGGGCCCGCCGCCCCGCCCGGGCCGGAACCGGGACGTCCGTTCACCGCGTCCTGAACTGGGCGGACGAGCCGTCCGCCGCAGGTCGGCGGGGTGCGGGGGGTCGCGGTGCCGACCGCCGCGCCGAAGGCCCGTTCGGCGAGGACTCCGGGACGTCTGGGAGACTGACCCTGATGACAACTGCGAACACGACCGGCACGGCCACCCTCACCGACGGCGTACGGGCCGAGGCGACCATCGATCTCGCCGCCCTGCGCGGCAACCTCGCCTCCCTGCGGGAACGCGTCGGGAGCACGGCGGTGATGCTCGCGGTCAAGGCGGACGCCTACGGCCACGGCGCGGTCGAGTGTGCCCGCGAAGCGGTCGCGAACGGGGTCGGCTGGCTCGGCTGTGCGACGCCGGACGAGGCGCTGGCGCTGCGGGCCGCGGGCATCCGCCCCGAGCAGGCCCGCATCCTGTGCTGGCTGTGGACGCCGGGCGGGCCGTGGCGCGAGGCGCTGCGTGCGGACCTGGACATCTCGGTCAGCGGCCGGTGGGCGCTGGAGGAGCTGCTGACGGCCGTTCGGCAGACCGGCGTTCCGGCGCGCGTCCACCTCAAGGCCGACACCGGCCTGGGCCGCAACGGCTGCCAGCCGCACGACTGGCCGCAGCTGGTCGCCGAGGCCCGGCGGGCCGAGGCGGAGGGGCTGCTGCGGGTCGTCGGCGTCTGGTCGCACTTCGCCGCCGCCGACGAGCCCGGCCACCCGTCGATCCAGGCCCAGTTGGACTCCTTCCGCGCCGCGCTGGCGCAGGCCGAGGCCGCCGGGCTGCGCCCCGAGGTCCGGCACCTGGCCAACTCCCCGGCCACCCTGCTGCTGCCCGAGTCGCACTTCGACCTGGTCCGCACCGGCCTGGCCGCGTACGGGCTGTCGCCGGTGCCCGAGGTGGGCTCGCCGGCCGACTTCGGGCTGCGCCCGGTGATGGCGCTGTCCGCCCGGCTGGCGCTGGTCAAGCACGTCCCCGGCGGGCACGGGGTCAGCTACGGCCACCACTACGTGACGCCCGGTCCGACCACGCTGGGCCTGGTGCCGGTCGGCTACGGCGACGGCGTCCCGCGGCACGGCAGCGGCACCGGCCCGGTGCAGATCGGCGGCAAGTGGCGCACGGTGGCCGGCCGGGTCGCGATGGACCAGTTCGTGGTGGACCTGGGCGGCGACACCCCCGAGACCGGCGACGAGGTGCTGGTGTTCGGCAACGGCGAACGCGGTGAACCGACCGCCGAGGACTGGGCCCGCGCCTGCGGCACCATCTCGTACGAGATCATCACCCGGATCGGCGCGCGGGTGCCCCGCCGCTACCTGGACGGCAGCCACGACGGCGGCCGTGACGGGGGCCGCGCGGCATGACCGACACGCCGGCCGACAGCAACCCGGTCGCGGCGGTGGCCAAGGCGGCCGGCGCGGCCACCGGGGTGAGCCGGGCCGGTGTGATCGGGATCTCGGTCGGCGTGCTGGCGGCCGGCGCGGCCGCGGGCGTCGCGATCGAGCGGCTGACGGTCGGCCGGGCGATGCGCCGCCGGGCCCGGGCCGAGCTGGAGGCGACCGCCCCGTACGGCTCGCTGCGCGGGCGCCCGCTGACGGTGGCCGCGCCGGACGGCACCGAGCTGTACGTCGAGCTGGACGGCACCGGCTGGGACGAGCCGGACGGCGACGCGGCGGAGCAGGCCGGAGGCGAGCGGGCGAACAGCAGCCTCCTTCCGCCGCCGCTGACCGTGGTGTTCAGCCACGGCTACTGCCTCAACCAGGACAGCTGGCACTTCCAGCGGGCGGCGCTGTGCGAAGGCCTGCGGCTGGTCTTCTGGGACCAGCGCAGCCACGGCCGCTCCGAGCGCTCCCGCTCCTACCTGGCGGGCGAGCCGGCCAGCATCGACCAGCTGGGCGGTGACCTCAAGGCGGTGATCGACGCCGTCGCGCCGACCGGTCCGCTGGTGTTGGTGGGCCATTCGATGGGCGGCATGACGGTGATGGCCCTGGCCGACCAGCACCCGGAGCTGTTCCGGACGAGGGTCGCCGGGGTCGCGCTGGTCGGCACCCTGGCGGGGGACTGGAACGAGGTGAGCCTCGGCCTGCCGAAGGCCGGGGCCAAGCTGTTCAAGAGGGTCGCGCCCGGGGTGGTGAAGCTGCTCGGCCGTCAGGTCGACCTGGTGGAGGCGAGCCGGCGGATCGGCTCGGACGTGGCCGCCGTGTTCTACCGGCGGTTCTCCTTCGGCGGCCGGGACGTCGATCCCGGCGTGGTGCGCTTCGCCGAACAACTGCTGGACGCCACCCCGATCGACGTGGTCGCCGAGTTCTACCCGGTGTTCGGCGCGCACGAGAAGTACGGGGCGCTGGCCGCCCTGCGCGGCCTGCCGGCTCTGGTGCTGGCCGGGACGAAGGACCTGCTGACGCCCTCGGCGCACAGCGAGGCGATGGCCGAGCGGCTGCCGGGGGCCGAACTCGTGCTGGCCGAGGGCGCCGGGCACCTGGTGCTGCTGGAGCGCCCGGAGCTGGTCGACCACGAGCTGGCGCGGCTGCTGCGCCGGGCCGCCGACTTCGCCGGTGCCGCGCCGCTGCCGCCGGCCGTCCTCGAACTCGCGGCCGAACCGCCCCGGGAGGACCGGGCTCCGGCGGGCGCGACCCCGGGCGCGACCCCGGACGCGGACCCGGATCCGGCCCCCGACCCCGCCTGAGACCGGCCCGGGTACGCCCGGGCACCCGCGCGCCACGGCGGGGTGCGGTGATGTGGCACGGTAGCGGTGGCGGCCGGTGGTCGGTGCGCCGCTACGGACCGAAGGGCAAGACACGCGCATGGGCTCGCACGCCACTCTGACCGTCCCCACTCCGGAGCGGATGGGCCGTCTCGGCCGGGAGCTGGCCGCGCTGCTGCGGCCGGGGGACCTGGTGCTGCTCTCCGGTGAGCTGGGGGCGGGGAAGACGACGCTGACCCGGGGCCTGGGGGAGGGGCTGCAGGTCCGCGGGGCGGTGACCTCGCCGACCTTCGTGATCGCCCGGGTGCACCCCTCGCTGGTCGGCGGCCCGGCCCTGGTGCATGTGGACGCGTACCGCCTCGGCGGGGACCTCGACGAGATGGAGGACCTCGATCTGGACGTCTCGCTGCCGGAGTCGGTGGTCGTGGTCGAGTGGGGCGAGGGCAAGGTCGAGCGGCTGTCCGAGGAGCGCCTGGAGGTCCGGATCGAGCGGGCGATCGGTGACACCGCCGGGGAGGACCACGACCCGCGCCGGGTGCTGCTCACCGGCATCGGGGCGCGCTGGGCGGACGTCCCGCTGGCCGAGCTGGCCTAGGGCGCGACCAGGGCCGCGCACGGGGCGTGTGCTGCGGGCTTGCCGGGCCCCGGTCGATCGGGTTCCACCGTTTTGCCGACAGGCCGTCGGCAAGGTGTTGCGGGCGGGGCGCCGGGCGTGGTGGGATGGGTGCTGCGGTTAGGTCTGCCTAACTAGGGAGGCGCCATGTCGAGCACCACCCCCGCCCCGGAGCGCGCCGTGCGTGCCACCGGGGCCGGAGAGTCCGCCCACCGCGCTCCGGGCGCGCCGATGCGGGCCCTGCTGGCCGCCTGCGCGGCCGCCGAGGCGGTGTCCACCCCGCCCGAACCGAAGGCCCGGCAGGCCGAGGAGCCCGAGGCGGGGACGCCCCGGGCCGCGTAACGCGCCGGGCCTCAGGGGACCACGACCACCTTGGTGCCGTTCGGCGCGAAGTCCCAGAGCAGCTGTCCCTCGGAGCGGCCGCTGCGGATGCCGCCGGTCTTGGCCTTCGGGTCGGCGGTCGGCGTGCTGCCGTCCAGTGCCGCGCTGAATCCGAACACCACGCCGTTCTGCTGCGCGAAGCGCACCACGTGCTCGATCTGCTTGCCGTCCGTCCCGGTGGCGGTCTGGGTGCGGCTGTACACCGAGTAGCTGCCCGGGGTGGGCTCGACCGAGCCCGGAGTGACCGGGAAGGCGGCCGCGACCTGCGGGTTCTTCTTCGGGTCGACCAGCCAGACGAAGTGGCCGCCGGCCGAGTAGACGACCCGGGTGCCGCTGCCCGAGGTGGCCGGCAGCGGCGGGACGGTCGGGGTGGCGGAGGCGCTCGGCGTCGCAGAGGCGGCCGGGCCGGAGGACGTCGAGGCGACGGTCGGCTTGGCGCCGCCCGCGCGGTCCTGGGCGCCGTTGGCCTGGAAGGCCAGCAGGCTCACCACTGCCAGGGCCCCCAGGGTCAACCCCGTGACCACCACTCCAGGACCCATCTTCGCCACGTGCCCGCTCCCGCCGCCGTCCGCTGTACGTACCGCCCTTATCGTGCCAGGTCCCCGGGGCGGGTCGGCAGTGGCCAGTACGTGTGTTCCGGATGGGGACACCAGCTCGATCGTCCGGTCGGCCCAACGTCGGTCTAACCTTGACCCGTGCTGCTGCTCGCGTTCGACACCGCTACCCCCGCCGTCACCGCCGCCGTCCACGACGGCACGGCCGTCCTCGCCGAGACCCACCAGGTCGACGCCAGGCGCCACGGCGAACTGCTGCTGCCCGCGATCGACCAGGTCCTGCGGGCCGCCGGAGTGGACAAGAGTCGGCTCACCGGCATCGCGGTCGGCGTCGGCCCGGGCCCGTACACCGGCCTGCGGGTCGGCCTGGTGACCGCCGCCGCGCTCGGCCACGCGCTCGGCCTGCCGGTGCACGGCGTCTGCACCCTGGACGCGATCGCCTTCCAGGCCCGCGCCGAGGGCCTGACCGGACAGCCGTTCACGGTCGCCACCGACGCGCGCCGCAAGGAGGTCTACTGGGCCTCCTACGACGCCGACGGCAACCGCACCGAGGGCCCCGGCGTGGACCGCCCGGCCGAGCTGACGCCCGCCGCCCGCTCGGTGGGCGCCGGCGCGCTGCTCTACCCCGAGGCCTTCCCGGGCGCCAGCGGCCCCGAGCACGTCTCGGCCGGCGCCCTGGCCGGCTTCGCCGCCGCCGAGCTGGCCGCCGGGCGCGAGCTGCTGCCGAACGTGCCGCTGTACCTGCGCCGCCCGGACGCCCAGGTCCCGGCGGGCTACAAGAACGTTCTGGGGGGCAAGGCGGTGCTCCCGGCGTGAACCACGGCACCACCCTGCGCCCGATGCGCTGGTGGGACATCGAGCCGGTGCTGGACCTGGAGCTCAGGCTGTTCCCCGAGGACGCCTGGTCCTCCGGGATGTTCTGGTCCGAGCTCGCCGAGGCCCACCCCGGCGGCACCCGCCACTACTCGGTCGCCACCGCCGCGGACGGCACGATCGTCGGCTACGCCGGCCTGATGGCCGTCGCCGGTGACGGCGACGTCCAGACCATCGCCGTGGACGAGCGCCACCAGGGCGCCGGCCTCGGCACCGCCCTGCTCACCGACCTGATCCACGAGGCCGCCCGGCGCGGCTGCGCCGACCTGCTGCTGGAGGTGCGGGTGGACAACCAGCGCGCCCAGCGGCTGTACGAGCGCCACGGCTTCGAACCGGTGGGCATCCGGCGCGGCTACTACCAGCCCGCCAACGTCGACGCGCTGGTGATGCGCCTCGAACACCCCAGCACTGACCCGAAGGAACCGAAGGACACCCCCCATGGCTGACGAACCGCTCGTCCTCGGCATCGAGACCTCCTGCGACGAGACCGGCGTCGGCATCGTGCGCGGCACCACGCTGCTGGCCGACGCGGTCGCCTCCAGCGTCAACGACCACGCCCGCTTCGGCGGCGTCGTCCCGGAGATCGCCAGCCGCGCCCACCTGGAGGCGATGGTCCCGACCATCCAGCGCGCCCTGGACACCGCCGGCATCAAGGCCAGTGACCTGGACGGCATCGCCGTCACCGCCGGCCCCGGCCTGGCGGGCGCGCTGCTGGTCGGCGTCAGCGCGGCCAAGGCGTACGCCTGGGCGCTCGACAAGCCGCTGTACGGGGTCAACCACCTCGCCTCGCACATCTGCGTCGACCAGCTGGAGCACGGCCGGCTGCCCTCGCCGACGATGGCCCTGCTGGTCTCCGGCGGGCACTCCTCGCTGCTGCTCAGCGAGGACATCACCACCGACGTCCGCCCGCTCGGCGCGACCATCGACGACGCGGCCGGCGAGGCCTTCGACAAGGTCGCCCGGGTGCTCGGCCTGGGCTTCCCCGGCGGCCCGATCGTCGACCGGAAGGCCCGCGAGGGCGACCCGAAGGCGATCGCCTTCCCGCGCGGCCTGACGGGGAAGAACGACCCCGCGTACGACTTCTCCTTCTCCGGCCTGAAGACCGCCGTCGCCCGCTGGGTGGAGGCCAAGCGCCGGGCCGGCGAGGAGGTGCCGATCGCCGACGTCGCCGCCTCCTTCCAGGAGGCGGTCACCGACGTGCTCACCCGCAAGGCCGTCAAGGCCTGCAAGGACAGCGGCGTCGACCACCTGATGATCGGCGGCGGCGTCGCGGCCAACTCCCGGCTGCGCGAGATGGCCCAGCAGCGCTGCGACCGGGCCGGCATCCGGCTGCGGGTGCCCCGGCCGGGCCTGTGCACCGACAACGGCGCGATGGTGGCGGCGCTGGGCTCCGAGATGGTGTGGCGCGGCCGCACCCCCTCCGCCTTCGAGCTGTCCGCGGACTCCTCGCTGCCCGTCACCGACGTCCACGTCCCGGCCGGGGGAGCCGGGCACGGCGACGTCCACGGCCAGGCCTACCAGGCCCTCGGCGGCGGCGCCGCGTGACCGTCGCCGCGATGTGGGAGGCCCGCGCGGCGGACGGCCGCGGGGCCGAACTCGCCGCCTGGGCAAGGGAGTCCGCTCTTCCCGCGCTGCGCGGCGCGGCCGGGCTGGAGCGCCTCGAACTGCTCTCCGCCCCCGGTGAGCGGGTGCTGCTGATCACCTGGTGGAGCGGTGCGCCCGTGCCGGTCGCCGACCCGCCGGCCGAACTGCTGGGCCGCCCGGTGCACCGCTGGTCCTTCACCAGCGACCACGTCGAGTAGGGCCCGAACGGGAACCGCCGCGGCGGCGCTACCGTGCATAGCTGAGAGAACGCTGGACGGGACCGGGAGCGCGGTGCGGTGAACAGGGACGGGCGGAGCAGGACCAGGACGTACGTGGCGGGGGCGGTGGCCCTGCTGGCCTTCGCCACCGCGTGCGGCGACAACGGGGGCGGCGGCAGCGCCGCCCCGGCCGCGAGCACGGCCGGGACGGCGGAGCAGACCCGGCCGCCCGCCGGCGGCACCCCCAGCGCCGCGGCCACCACGCCCGGCGCGGCCCCGGCCCAGGGCGACGCCGCGGCCTGGGCGAAGTGGAACCTCAAGCCGCTCGCCCCGGCCCCCGCGCCGCCGGCCGACAAGCCCGTCAAGCTCGAACGCACCGGCACCGTACCGGTGTTCAGCGATGTGAAGACCACCGACAAGGTCATCTTCATCACCATCGACGACGGCGCCGAGAAGGACCCGAAGTTCGTCGAGATGCTGACCGACCTCAAGGTGCCGATCTCGATGTTCCTGACCAAGGACATCGTCAAGAACGACTACGGCTACTTCAAGCCGCTCCAGGCGCTGGGCAACCACATCCAGAACCACACCGTCACCCACCCGGTGATGAGCAAGCTGTCGGCCGACAAGCAGAAGTCCGAGATCTGCGAGGACCAGGCCGCGCTCACCCAGCAGTACGGCACCGCCCCGCTGCTGTTCCGCCCGCCGTTCGGCGACGGCGCCAACACCCCGATGCTCAACACCTCGGTGCAGCAGTGCGGCCCGCGCGCGATCGTGCTGTGGCGCGAGTCGATGCAGATCCACGACATGCAGTACCAGGCGGGCGACAAGAAGCTGAAGTCCGGCGACATCATCCTGGCGCACTTCCGCGGCCCCAAGGAGCTCAAGGGCGCCACCATGACCCAGATGTTCGCGGACCTGCTGGCCCGGATCCAGGAGCAGGGCTTCTCGGTGGCCCGGCTGGAGGACTACATCCAGGCGCCGGCCTCCTAGGTTCTGTCCGGCGGATCATGGTCGGAGCCAGAGGCGGATCGCTGCGACGGTGACCGTGCCATGGAAGACGTAGGCCCGCTTGTCGTAGCGG